>LNFK01000054.1 GCA_001464315.1 Sphingomonadales bacterium Ga0077559
CAAATGCCGATACAGGTGCATCTGTGACCTTGAACCAAACCTCTTCCCGCCCAGCGTTCGGCTTAGGCTCTGCAAACGTCGAGAACGGCACAAGGCGGCTGGGACATGAACAAGCAGGTGACAGTGGCCGCCTTTCCCGTCGCCGTTGTCGAGCGTCCATAGCCATGCCGTTTTGCTATCATGCCGGGCGAGCGCTTTGGTCGGCAAATCGAGAAAGCGCGCTGTTGCCTTCACCATGTCACCCAGCGCCACTCCAGCCGCCTGCCAGTGTACTGCAATCATTCTGGTGAACGGTAGGCCGATTGCTCTCGAATGGCGCTCATCAGCCGTTAAATTGGCAATCTGGGCCTCAGTGAGTGCATCGCTTGTGCGGCCTACATGGTTGGGCATTTCTGCTGCTCTTACGTAAGCGCTAGGTACCTATTGTCGTGACCCCTGTCTAACGGTTGACGCGGCAGCAAATTTTCCGGACACAATATTCTTTTCAATCGAGAATAAGGGTGTTTACGTCGCATAAGCGAGTGAAACTGGTTGGTGGAGCGAAATGATGAAATTGGAAAACGACCCCCTTGCCGCATAAGGCGAGCCCGCGTCAGTTGAAGTCTGCCAAGGACATGCATTATACCGCCGACGACGGACGGCAGATTCTCGACGGTACGGCGGGGCTTTGGGCAGTCAATGCCGGCCATTGCCGCGCGCCGATTGTCGAGGCGATCCAGAAATGCGCGGCTGAGCTGGATTACGCGCCGCCGTTCCAGCTTGGCCACCCGCTCGCATTCGAGCTGGCGTCGCGGATTGCTGCGATCATGCCCGAGGGGTTGGACCGGATTTTCTTTACCAATTCGGGATCGGAATCGGTCGACACTGCACTCAAGATAGCCCTCGCCTATCAGCGGGCGATTGGACAAGGCACACGCACGCGACTGATTGGGCGCGAACGTGGTTATAATGGTGTTGGTTTTGGTGGAATTTCGGTCGGCGGCATTGTCAACAACCGGCGGCAATTTGGCACTTTGTTAACGGGCGTCGATCACATGCCGCACACCCATAATCTGGAGCATAATGCCTTTACGATGGGTCGTCCCGAATGGGGTGCGCATCTGGCCGATAATCTTGAGGCTATCGTCGCGCTGCATGGTGCAGAAACCATCGCCGCCGTGATTGTCGAACCGATGGCGGGGTCAACGGGTGTTTTGGTGCCACCGATTGGCTACCTCGAAAAACTACGTGAAATCACGCGCAAGCACGGCATCGTGCTCATTTTCGACGAAGTCATCACTGCCTTCGGTCGTGTCGGCGGCGCCACGGCATCGGAAACGCTCGGTGTGACCCCAGACATCATCACGACGGCAAAGGGCCTTACCAACGCCGCCGTGCCCATGGGTGCAGTCGCCGTCAGCCGCCATATCCATGACGGTGTCGTAGAGGGCGGACCCGATGGCATCGAGTTGTTCCACGGCTACACCTATTCCGGCCACCCGTTGGCAGCAGCAGCAGCACTTGCGACGCTTGACCTGTACAAGTCGGAGGGAATTTTTGAACATGCCAGCTCACTCCATGGTTATTGGCAGGAAGCGGTGCACAGTCTCAAAGGAAAGCGCCATGTCATCGACATTCGCAATATGGGCATTGTCGCAGCCATAGAGCTCGCGCCGCATTCAGCCGGTGTGGGTAAGCGGGGGATGCAGTTGTTTCACAAATGCTTCGACAATGGCGTGCTGGTCCGCGCGACCGGGGACATTATCGCATTATCGCCACCGCTCATTCTCGAAAAAGCGCATATCGACGAAATTGTCGGACGTATTGGCGAGCTGATCGAAACTATCGACTAAAGCGACAGGACAATCTTTCCGACATGCTTCTTCGTCAAAAACGTTTCTTGCGCTTTGACGATGTCGGACAAGTCATAAGTCGCTGCGACCACCGGCCAGATTTCGCCGCGTTCAATATATGAGACGAAGTTTGCAAAAACTTCCGGCTCTAAAACCGTGCAGCCAATCAGCCGCAAATCGTTGAGGTACAGCGCACGTAGATCCAGATCGACGACGGACGCGGAAATGGCACCCGATACGCCGTAACGACCACCCCGTTTGAGGACGTTCAGGATCTCGCCGAACTGCGCACCGCCGACAATGTCGACCGCGGCGTCAAAATGCTCCTGCCCGAACAGTGATACCAGATTGGCATCGCGCGGCATGACCTGAGACGCGCCGAGCGAGCGGACGCTATCGGCCTTCGCATCGCCGGCCATGGCTATCACCTCTGCGCCGCGCCGTTTCGCAAGCTGAACTGCGGCCGACCCAACAGCACCTGACGGACCCGTGACGAGTACGCGCTCGCCTGCCGTGCCGGTAATCTGAAGGCCGGGCGAGTCCGTCGATAGACCGCGAATGAAGATACAAGAAGCACCCGGACCACACGACGCCGCACGGACATTGGGGAGATATTCGATCAGCTTGTCAAATTTGGTGATGTTGAGGTCGCTGAGAGTATCCCCACCCATAGCGGTTATGGCGAGCGGAATTCTGTTCGTAGACTCTTAACGACGTGTGGCGGTCAAGACAATGTCAACAATGCCGCGGTCGAAATCTTCTGATAGGCTTTCATTTTTTTCCTTCAACCATCCCTTGTCATTGCAAGGGTCCCAATTCTCCACTGGCCAGACTGAAACTGGAGTCCCCCGCAAGAAACTGACCAAGTTTTCATCATTCGTAAAATTAATTCCTCAACCAATCACATCATCTATATGTTGCGATTAGAAGACCTAATATATGAGATCGGCAATGGATGGACCGGATTGGTGACGCTACGCGGTCAGCAGGTTTAGAGGATGGGGACAATTATGCATTCTGGGGCTGACTTTGTTCTGGTGATCGCGTGCGAGGACCGCAAAGGCATCGTGGCAGCGGTGGCCAATTCAATTGCCAGCCAGGACTGCAACATCGTCGAAAGCTCGCAATATGGCGATGAAAATACCGGCCGTTTCTTCATGCGCGTGGCGATATTATGTCCGCAAGAGATGACATCACAGAGTTTCACCGAAGCATTCATGCTGGTGGCCACCGCGTTCCAGCTCGACTGGCGTATCCACGATTTGCGCAAGAAACTGCGCGCGATGATCATGGTTAGCCAAGCGGGGCATTGCCTGAACGACCTATTATATAGGACATCAACAAACCGGCTGCCGATGGAAGTGACCAGCATTGTGTCGAACCATATCAACTGGCAGCGACGCGCCGAGCATGAAGGGATTTCTTTTCACCATCTTCCCATCACGGCTGAAACAAAATTGGATCAGGAAGCAAAACTGCTTTCGATGGTCGAAGAACAGCAAGTCGACCTGATCATACTTGCCCGGTACATGCAGGTCTTGTCCGATCAGCTTTGCCGCCAGCTCGATGGACGCGTAATCAATATTCACCACAGCTTTCTGCCCGGCTTCAAGGGCGCAAAACCCTATCACCGTGCCTATGAACGCGGGGTAAAAATGGTCGGTGCGACCGCGCATTATGTGACGCCCGACCTCGATGAGGGACCGATCATCACGCAGGACGTATCTGTTGTCGATCATGCCGACACGGTTGAAGATTTGATCACACAGGGCCAAGATACCGAAAGCCGTGTGCTGGCTCGCGCGGTGAAGCTGCATCTGGAACATCGTGTTATGTTGAATGGCAACCGCACAGTTGTTTTCAAATAATGCATGCGGGCGATGACCCGACAGGATGGAAACGGCATCGGGAGTTAAAATGACGTCGATTGATGACATCTTGATTGAACATCATGACCAGGAGGGGCCCCTCCTGCCGATCTTGCATGACGTTCAAAAAGCGTTCGGCCATGTGAGCGAAGATGCGATGCGTCAAATTGCGGAAACGCTCAACCTGACCCGCGCCGAGGTCTACGGCGTTGTCAGCTTCTACCATGATCTCCGCATGGAGGTGGAAACGCGACCCGTGCTGAAACTTTGCCGTTCCGAAGCATGCAAGGCGCGCGGGGTCGAAGCGCTGGTCCCGCTTGCCGAGAGCCAATCGCGAGTTAAGGTCGAGACGGTCTATTGCCTTGGGCTTTGTTCGGTCGGCCCGGCGGCAATGGTTGGTGATCAGGTTCATGCACGCTTGAACCAGGATAGGTTTTCAGCGTTGATGGCAGCTATATGAAAGTGCGGATATCCGACGACGCTTTGGCATTGGCGTGCGGTGCGGATATCGTAGCAGCAGGATTTAAAAAAGCAGGAGTCGTAGTGGAGCGTGTCTCGAGTTGGGGGATGCACTGGCTAGAGCCATTGGTCGAATTTGACGGCGTCGGCTACGGACCGGTGTGTGTCGATGACGTTGCCATGATCATAGACGGGCGCGCGCAATCAATTGGTCGGATTGAGGACCATCCTTTCATTGCCAGACAAAGCCGCCTGACCTTTGCCCGCGCTGGCAAAACGCGACCCACCTCGTTGGACGACTATTACGCAACAGAGGGCTGGATTGGCCTTGCCAAAGCGCGCGAAATTGGAGCAGCGGCGACAATTGATGTGGTTCTGGAATCAGGCTTGCGCGGCCGCGGCGGCGCGGGTTTTCCAGCTGGTATAAAGTGGAAGACCGTCGCGAGCGCGGTGGCCGAACAGAAATATATCGTCTGCAACGCCGATGAAGGCGACAGCGGAACCTTTGCCGATCGGATGGTGATGGAGGGCGACCCCTTCATGCTGATCGAGGGCATGGCAATTGCCGGTTTCGCAGTCGGCGCCAGCATGGGTTATGTATATATCCGCAGCGAATATCCGCACGCTATTGCCAAGATGGAAGCGGCTATCAGGCTGTCTGCGCATTTGATCGCACCATTTGTTATCGAAGTCCGAGTGGGCGCTGGCGCTTATGTTTGCGGCGAGGAAACCTCGCTCTTGAACAGCATTGAGGGCAAGCGGGGCGAGGTTCGCGCCAAGCCCCCCCTGCCCGCACTTGAAGGCCTGTTCGGCAAGCCGACTGTGGTCAACAATGTGCTGACGCTGGCTACCGTGCCCTGGATATTGGCGCATGGCGGTGACACGTATGCGGCATTTGGTGCAGGCCGATCAAAGGGTACGATGCCAATCCAGCTGGCTGGAAACGTCAAATATGGTGGCCTGTTCGAAGTCGCATTCGGAATCACGCTAGGCGAGCTGGTCAATGAAATCGGTGGCAGTACCGCGAGCGGCCGCCCGGTGCGCTGCGTTCAGGTCGGCGGGCCGTTGGGCGCCTATATCCCGCCTTCGCAGTTCGATCTGCCCTTCGATTATGAGGCTTTTGCGGCTGCCGACGCGCTGATTGGCCATGCAGGCATAACCGTTTTCGATGATACCGTAGAAATGGCGCAAATGGCGCGCTTCGCGATGGAGTTCTGCGCTTTCGAAAGCTGCGGCAAATGTACGCCGTGCCGACTGGGCAGCACGCGCGGCGTCGAAACGATCGACCAGATTATCGCGGGCAAGAATGTCGACGCCAATCTGGCGCTGATTACCGACCTTGCCGAAACGATGAAATACGGTTCGCTTTGCGCCTTGGGCGGGTTCACGCCTTATCCTGTCATGAGTGCCATCAAGCATTTTCCGGAGGATTTTCGTTGAAAAGGCTTGGAGCGATCATTGCAGGCGGCAAGGCAACGCGCTTTGGCAGCGACAAGGCCGCAGCCAACTTGAACGGACGACCTCTGATTGAACATGTCATGGAAGGGTTGCGCAAACAGGTAGATCGACTGATCGTGGTAGGACGCGATTGGCCCGGTGTGGAGTCGGTCAGCGACCTGCCCTCCGCTGGTTTAGGGCCACTTGGCGGCTTAAATGCAGCACTTCAATTTGCGCAGCTAAACGGCTTTGACGAAGTGGTGACAGCCGGTTGCGATGTCCTGCCGGTCCCCGAATTCCGGAGTGAGCGGCTTGATGGATATGCCATCTATGTCGACGGGCATTATCTGTTCGGTGTGTGGCCCGTTGAACTTGCGCCACTCCTACAAAGGCGCCTGTCAGGCCAAAATAATCTATCGATGCGGAACTGGATCGCAGCGATTGACGCACATCCGATCAATTGCCCGGTTGTTTTTCAAAATTTGAATACGCCCTCGGATGTGGCGCATTTTGCTGCTCAAAATTCGACTTTTGGTTTAAGGTGAAAGCATGACGTATCAGCCGCAAAAGGATTTCGGGACGCCGGAAAGCCGGTCGGAGGAAGCGGTCACGCTGACCATTGACGGCCGCACAGTCACTGTGCCCGCAGGATCAAGCGTCGTGCGTGCTGCTGCAGAACAGGGAACTTCGATCCCCAAATTATGCGCCACCGACAACGTCAAAAGCTTTGGCTCATGCCGATTGTGCCTCGTGGAAATCGATGGTCGCAGGGGCACTCCCGCAAGCTGCACCACTCCCGTTGAACCCGGCATGGTCGTGCGTACCCAGACCCCGCATCTGGCGAAATTGCGCAAAGGCGTGATGGAGCTCTACATCTCCGACCATCCGCTTGATTGCCTGACTTGCGCCGCCAATGGCGATTGCGAATTGCAGGATCAGGCAGGCGCCGTTGGTTTGCGCGATGTCCGGTATGATGTGCAGGCGACGCATCTGGGGCAGGACAAGGATCACTCCAACCCCTATTTCGATTTCGATCCAAGCAAGTGCATTGCTTGCTCGCGCTGCATCCGCGCCTGCGACGAAGTACAGGGCACCTTCGCGCTGACAATGGAAGGCAGAGGCTGGGACTCCAAAATATCCGCTGGGCTCGCCAGCGATAATTTCCTCGGCTCGGAGTGTGTGTCATGCGGCGCCTGTGTGCAGGCCTGCCCGACGGCAACGCTTGTTGAGAAAAAGGTCGTTGAAGTGGGTACACCCGAGCGTAGTGTCGTTACCACCTGCGCTTATTGCGGTGTCGGCTGCACCTTCCGCGCCGAGATGCGCGGCGAGCAATTGGTGCGGATGGTTCCCTATAAGGACGGCAAGGCCAATCGCGGGCATAGCTGCGTCAAGGGCCGCTTTGCTTGGGGCTATGCGCAGCATCAGGAGCGCATTCTCAATCCCATGATACGCAAATCTATCAGTGACCCGTGGCGTGAAGTCGAATGGGACGAAGCCTTTGCCTATACGGCATCCGAACTGAAACGGATTAGCGAGAAATATGGCAGCCATGCGCTTGGGGGCATAACCTCAAGCCGCTGCACCAACGAGGAAACCTTCCTCGTTCAGAAACTGGTGCGTGCTGGCTTTGGGAATAACAATGTCGATACCTGCGCGCGGGTGTGTCATTCGCCGACCGGATATGGTTTGAAAACCACCTTTGGCACGAGCGCGGGAACGCAGGATTTCGACAGCGTCGAGGACAGTGATGTCATCCTGATTATCGGAGCGAACCCGACCGACGCACACCCGGTATTTGCCAGCCGGATGAAACGGCGCTTGCGTGGTCAGGACAGACGTCCGGGGGCAAAGCTAATCGTCATTGACCCACGCCGCACCGATATCGTTCGTTCGCCGCATATTGAGGCGCAGCATCATCTTCCGCTTCGCCCAGGAACCAATGTCGCCGTGTTGACTGCGATGGCGCATGTGATCGTGACCGAGGGCTTGGCTGACGAGAAATTTATCAACGAACGCTGCGATTGGGATGAATATAGCCACTGGGCCGAATTTGTCTCGCAAGCCCGAAACAGTCCCGAAAATTTGCAGCCGGTAACGCTTGTCGATCCGGAGGAATTACGCGCAGCAGCCCGGCTCTACGCAACCGGCGGCAATGGAGCGATTTATTACGGCCTCGGCGTCACCGAGCATTCTCAAGGCAGTTCAACCGTCATGGCGATCGCCAATCTGGCAATGGCGACTGGCAATATCGGGCGGCGCGGTGTTGGCGTGAATCCGTTGCGTGGCCAGAACAACGTCCAGGGCGCGTGCGATATGGGCAGCTTTCCGCATGAGCTCTCCGGTTACCGGCACGTCTCGGATGACGACGCGCGGCGATTGTTCGAGGACGATTGGGGCGTATCTCTCGATCCCGAACCGGGCTTGCGCATTCCCAATATGCTCGATGCCGCGGTCGATGGTGTGTTCAAGGCGCTATACTGCCAAGGCGAAGACATACTTCAGTCCGACCCCAACACGGCGCATGTCTCTGCAGGGCTCGCTGCAATGGAATGTGTCATCGTCCATGATCTTTTCCTCAACGAAACCGCAAACTACGCGCATATCTTCTTGCCCGGATCGACCTTTCTGGAGAAAAACGGCACATTCACCAATGCCGAGCGTCGCATTCAGCCGGTGCGCAAGGTGATGACGCCGATGAACGGACTTGAAGATTGGGAAGTAACGCAAGCGTTAGCCCAAGCGATGGGGCTAGACTGGAATTATAGCCACCCGTCCGAAATTATGGATGAAATCGCGCGGCTGACACCAACCTTTGCTGGCGTGTCCTTTGACCGGTTGGACGAAGCAGGGTCGCTGCAGTGGCCAGTAAATGCGGAAGCACCCAATGGATCACCGATCATGCATGTCGACGGCTTCGTCCGGGGCAAGGGCAAGTTCGTTGTGACGGACTACGTACCCACTGACGAAAAGACAGGTCCGCGCTTCCCATTGTTGCTGACGACCGGCCGAATATTGTCGCACTATAATGTCGGCGCACAAACACGGCGGACCGAAAATGTCGTTTGGCATCCTGAAGACCTGCTTGAAATCCATCCGATCGATGCCGAGGATCGCGGCATAAAATCAGGCGACTGGGTGAATTTGGCTAGCCGTGCGGGCGAGACAACTTTGCGCGCGACCGTAACCGACCGCGTAGCGCCCGGGATCGTCTACACGACCTTCCACCATGCGGTAACGCAAGCCAATGTGGTCACGACTGACTATAGCGACTGGGCGACGAACTGCCCCGAATATAAAGTCACTGCTGTTCAGATTAGTGCGTCCAATGGTCCAACCGATTGGCAGGAAGAATATGAAGCGCTATCGACACGCGCGCGCCGAATATCGACGGACATTCCCGCCGGATGAACAGCGTTGAACGCCTCGTTTATATGGCTAACCAGATTGCGACCAATCTTGCGACCGATGGTACGCCTGTTGCTGCGGTGGCCGATCATATTCAGCAGTTCTGGGACCCTAGGATGAAGCAGCTGATATTTGCGCATGGGACCGAGGGCCTGTCTCCAGTTGCCGCTGCCGCCATTCGCAAGTTGGCGAAGAGCCAAAATGCTGCCTGAAGAGAGCTCCAAGCCTTTCCGGTTTTCGGTACTTAGGCCAGGTGGCGGCACGAACGAAGTCATAGAGCGGGCGGTCATATTAGAAGAACCCGTCGCGATTGAATATAATGGCATTGGCTATGCAGTGATGATGGCGACACCCACCGACATTGATGACTACGCCGTGGGCTTCAGCCTATCGGAAAGGCTGATTGCCCTCGCTGACGAAATTTTGGCAATCGACATGCACCAGGCTGATTTAGGCTGGATATTGCGCATCCAATTGCCGCAGGAAAATGCAGAAAAAGTTATCGCCCGCGCGCGCCAACGTGTCTCCGAAAGCAGTTGCGGCTTATGCGGCATGGACAATCTCGAAGAAGTCATGCGCCCCTTGCCGCGTGTGACCTCGCAGATTGAAGTAGCTGATGATGCAGTTTTTACCGCATTATCAGCATTGCGAGCCCATCAGACCTTGAACGCCTCAACAGGTTCCGCGCATGCAGCAGCGTTTTGCGCGCCCGATGGCGCTATCCTTATGACGCGCGAAGACGTTGGTCGGCACAATGCACTCGACAAATTGATTGGGGCGCTGGCCAGGGCCGGAATGAATATCTCCACAGGCTTCATCTTATTGACCGCACGCTGCAGCCTTGAGTTGGTCCAAAAGGCCATTCTCGCCAACTGTCCGATGCTCATCACCATTTCTGCGGCAACCGATTTGGCAATCGATATTGCGGATAAATCCGGCCTTCGCCTGATCAGCCTAGCGCGCGCTGACTCGGCTCTTGTCGCAATGCCCCAAACCGGCTGATCAACCAGCTTCGAAACATCGAAATCGCTGGGTCGGACAAGTCATCGGCGTGGAGTTTCAGATAATAGCCATAGCCGTCTGCTATGTCAGACGAAGCCGTTGTGCGGCAATCGGATTGCGTCATCAAAGCGTAGTTATGGTTTTTCTAATATTAGATATTAGCTAAAATCACCTCCTAGGCTAAGGCGGCCGCGTCTGAATTTTATTTTACTGAAATCTGGCAAATAAAATCCGCCGTTCATTTTCGGGTCACATACGCCATGACAACCGGAAGTCGGGGCCGATTTTACCGATCCGCTTGCAGGGATCGGTAGCAGTTCAAGATGCAATCAAACGACCCGACCTTGTTTTCATCATTCCTGAAGGTGCTTCCCAACTAAATGAAAATTTTCCGCATATTTTCTTCTGATGCCCACGATATGGCGATCGACCTCGGGACGGTAAATACCGTCGTTTACGTGCGCGACAAAGGCATCGTACTCAACGAGCCGTCTGTCGTGGCGATGGAAACTCGCGATGGGATCAGGCGGGTAAAAGTCGTCGGCAACGAAGCGAAACTGATGATGGGCAAAACGCCGGACAATATCCAGACGATCCGGCCGTTACGCGATGGCGTCATCGCCGACATCGAGGTTGCTGAGCAGATGATCAAGCATTTCATCGACAAGGCGCTTGGTGGGCACACGCGCCTGCCCCGCCGTTACAATGTCGTCATTTGCGTTCCATCGAGTTCGACAATGGTCGAACGCCGCGCGATCGGCGACGCGGCGTCCAATGCCGGGGCAGCACAAGTCCAGTTAATCGAAGAGCCGCTTGCTGCCGCTATCGGAGCCGGTATGCCCGTTACAAAGCCGATTGGTGCCATGGTGGTCGACATTGGCGGCGGAACAACCGAAGTCGCGGTGCTATCGTTAAGCGGCATTGCTTACAGCAACTCGGTGCGGATCGGTGGCGACAAGATGGACGATGCCATTACCTCCTATATCCGGCGCAAACATAATTTGATGATTGGCGAAATGACCGCAGAGCGCGTCAAAATGTCAATCGGCAGCGCAGTTCCGCCGGACGGCACCGGGACGATCATCAGTGTCAAAGGCCGCGATCTTGTCAACGGGCGGCCTGCGGAAATTAAAATTTCTGAAGCCGATATTGCCGAAGCATTGGCCGAACCCGTAGCGCAGATCGTGAGCGCGGTGATGACGGCGTTGGAACAGACCCCGCCTGAATTGTCGGCGGATATTATCGATGAAGGCATTACGATCACTGGCGGCGGGGCCTTGCTCGGGCAAATCGATAAAGCTATAGCCGAGGCAACCGGGCTTCCTGTTAAAATTGCCGAAAATGCGCTTATCTGTGTTGCCATGGGTGCAGGACAGGCATTTCAGGATCCGGCCTATCAGGGTGTACTGATAGCAGCATGATATTCCGTTGATCTGAGTTTTGACTTATTTGCGAAATAATCAATCACTGCAACATTGATTTATTAAAGCGATGACTGTTTGCAGAAACCATAGCTGGACTGCGCTGGCCCAATCCGCTTGAGGGCGCGCTCAACATCCTCTCCATAAAATCTAAAAGGGAAATGCTATGGGAATCATTGGTTCCAATTTGAAGCCGTTTGTTACGCAGTCTTACAAAGCTGGAAAATTTGTAGAAGTGTCCGAAGCCGACGTGCATGGCAAATGGGCCGTGTTCTTCTTCTATCCAGCCGACTGGACCTTTGTGTGCCCGACCGAGCTCGAAGACCTTGCTGATCAGTATCCTGACCTTCAGGGCATGGGCGTCGAAGTATTTGCCGTGTCGACCGACACGCATTTCAGCCACAAGTCATGGCATGACAGCTCGCCCGCGATCGGCAAGATCAACTTCCATATGCTCGGCGACCAGAACCATGTGATCAGCAACAATTTCGGCGTGCTGCGCGAAGGCCAAGGCCTTGCCGACCGTGCCACCTTCGTCGTCGATCCCGACGGCGTAATCCAGGTCATGGAAATCACCTGCGAGGGCGTTGGCCGCAACGCGGTCGAAATGGTTCGCAAGATTAAGGCTGCGATCTATGTGCGCGAACATCCCGGTCAAGTCTGCCCTGCGAAGTGGGAAGAAGGCAGCGAGACGCTCGCACCTTCGATCGACCTTGTCGGCAAGATCTAAATAGCCAATCTCTACAGGGCCGCGCCGTTTGCCGCGCGGCCCTGTTTATCACCACAATATAACCGATAGGTCAGCTGCAAACATGCGGTCACCGCCAACTCGCTTTGAAAAGATATTCCATGTTTGATGCTACAACCACGACTCAGTTGAAGTCCTATTTGACCAATGTGCGCACGCCGGTTGAACTGGTGGCGACGCTGGACGACAGCGCGAAGTCCGCAGAGATGCGCGCGATGGTCGAGCTGGTCGCAGAACAGTCGGACCTAGTGACTGCGCGTTTTGATGGAACTGCACCGCGCGTGCCATCCTTTGCCGTGCGCCGCGCCGACGGCACCGCAGAAACGCATTTCGCTGGTCTTCCGATGGGGCATGAATTTACGTCCCTGGTACTTGCGCTGCTCCATATGGGCGGCCATCCGCCGAAAGAAGAGGCCGAGTTGCTCGATTCAGTCAAGGCGCTCGAAGGCAGCTTCCATTTCGAAACATTTTTCTCGCTTTCGTGCCAGAATTGCCCCGACGTCGTGCAGGCATTCAACATCATGGCGGCGCTCAACCCGAATGTCAGTCATGTCGCCATCGATGGCGCATTGTTCCGCGAGGAAGTTGAAACCCGCAAAGTCATGGCTGTTCCCGCTGTATATCTGAACGGCGAGCCCTTTGGACAAGGCCGCATGGATCTGGCGCAGATCATGGCAAAGCTTGATACAGGCACTGTCGCGCGTGCAGCTGAAAAAATTGCTGCCAAAGAGCCGTTCGACGTGCTCGTAGTTGGCGGTGGGCCTGCTGGCGCGGCGGCAGCGATTTACGCCGCGCGCAAAGGCATCCGCACCGGTGTCGTCGCCGAACGTTTTGGCGGCCAGGTGCTTGATACGATGGGCATCGAAAACTTCATTTCGGTCTCGCACACCGAAGGTCCGAAGCTTGCAGCGCAACTGGAACAACATGTTCGCGACTATGACGTCGACATCATGAACCTTCAGGTTGCAAGCGAACTGGTGCCTGCCAATGGCAGTGGCCTGCACGAAATCAAGCTTGCGAGTGGAGCGAGCCTGAAAGCGAAAACGGTCATTCTCTCAACCGGCGCTCGCTGGCGCCAGATTGGCGTCCCGGGCGAAGAAACCTATCGCAACAAGGGCGTGGCGTATTGTCCCCACTGCGATGGCCCCCTGTATAAGGGCAAGCGCACTGCCGTTATCGGCGGCGGCAATTCAGGAGTCGAAGCTGCAATCGATCTGGCAGGTATCGTCGCGCATGTGACGTTGATCGAATATGACTCGACTCTTCGCGCCGACGCGGTGTTACAGACCAAGCTCAAGAGCCTTCCCAATGTCGATATCATCACTTCGGCGCAGACTACCGAAGTGCGCGGCGACGGCGAAAAGGTCGTTGGCCTGACGTACAAGAACCGCGAGAGCGACGAACTTCACCATGTCGATTTGGACGGTATCTTTGTCCAGATCGGTCTTGTTCCAAACACCGAATGGCTGAAGGGTCCTTTGACGCTGTCACGCCATGGCGAAATCGAAATAGACAGCCACGGCGCAACCAACATTCCCGGCGTGTTTGCTGCGGGCGACGTGACAACCGTCCCCTATAAGCAGATTATCGTTGCGACCGGCGAAGGGACGAAGGCGGCGTTGTCCGCGTTCGATCACCTGATCCGAATCTAAGGCATCAGCCGAGCAGCAGATCGCTCAGCTTTGCGCGCTGCCAAGCCGCGTCACCAAATTGCGAGGCGTGGAATATGGCGGCGCGTCGGTGCAGGCCAGCATCGCAGTCATGCGTGAAGCCGAATCCGCCGTGAAACTGGATCGCTCGGTCAGAAGCATAGCTGTAGACACCGTCGGCAGCAGCCTTCGCCATACGAACCGCTATTTCGCCGAGGCCCTGATCACCGAAGCTGTCAGCGGCGCTGTACAGATGTGACCGTGCCTTTTCATAATCGACATAAGCATCGACAATCGGGTGCTTAAGCGCCTGATATTCACCGATGATCTTGCCGAACTGTTTGCGCGTGCGCAGATAATCAAGCGTGTAATCAACTACGCTTTGAGTCCCGCCGCACATTTCTGCGCTTTGAAGCAACGCGGCCGAGACGTCGATGTGCGCGAGTGTGGCGGTGGCTTTTGCCGTATCAAGCAGCGCCGTTCTGGCAACCGACAGCCCGTCCAGATTGAGTGCGAAACTGCGTTTGGTTTCGTCAATGATAGATTCGCGGCGGAGGCGGCCTGCGATTTCTTCGGCGGTGAGCAACACCAACGCTCCTTTGCCGTCGAGTGTGACCGATGCAATTACTATCTCGGCGCTTTCGGCCCACAGGACGAACAGCTTCTCACCCGACAGAAGCAGCCGATTGCCATCAGCGCGCACGGTGGCGGTAATGTTGGTCAGGTCCCAGTCGCCATGTGCTTCGGCAAGCGCAAGCGTACCAATTGCGCCTTCGGCAAGCCCGGGCAACCATTCGGCCTGCTGCACTTCAGTGCCGCCCGAAATCAGCGTCTGCGCCGCCAATGTAGTCGCGACAAAGGGTGATGCCAGCAGGTTGCGGCCCATCTGCTCGACCAGCGGCACGACTTCAGACATCGAAAGCCCGACGCCGCCATGTGCTTCGGGAATGGCAACTGCCGTCCAGCCAAGTCCGGCAATCTCTGCCCATACAGCAGCGTCATAGCCGGTTTCGCTTTCCATCAGCTTGCGGACCTTGTCGATCGGCGACTTGTCACGACAGAATGTCGTCGCAACATCAAGCAGTTCGATCTGCTCCTCGCTATAGCCAAGCCCCGCCAGTTGCATCATTCTCTCCTCTTGTCCTCCGTGCTCTATGACGCGAGGCAGAGAAAGAAATCAAGCGGGTTTAACTGGACAATTAAATTTACGCCATCTCCAGTACGTTCCGGCCAGCGCGCACCCGCATCTTGTGGCTCTTCTTTGTGCCCATCGACACAGATTTCACGGTATCCATGAACACCCATTCATTGGTCGCAGCCTGCGGGGTGAGCGAAAGGTGCATATAGCCGCGGTTCGATGTATCCGCCCAGCGCAGCTCGCCTTTGGGGTCGGCGGCGAGTTTGCCAGCAACCATCATCGGATCGACGCCTTGCGTAGCGCTTTCGAAACCGGGCGAGGTGACGCTGTGTCCGCCGAATTCGACACCCGCCGGTTTGCCGCCTTCAGGCAGATCGAATGCCCAGCCATTATGGCTATCTCCGGTTACGACGACCAGATTGGCCCCTGCCCGCTGCGCCGCCGCCAACAGCCGCGAACGAGCGGCAGGATAACCACCCCAGTTGTCGAGATTATAGGGAAGCCCCGCTTTTGAAGCGGCTATGCCCTGTCGTGCATAATTTTTGGCACGCTCGGATGCATCCTTGGGGAACCAGTCAAGCGCATCCTGCGGAGTCGAACTGAAGCCCATATTGGTGCCCGAACCGACGACAGTCCACACGCCTGCGTCTTTCATCATCGTCTTGCTAAGCCAGCTTTCCTGCTCGCTGCCGAGCATGGTCATGGCAGCATCACGCCATGCGCCATCGCGGAATTCGGTCAGCGCCTTTGCCGGATCGGCGCTGCGCATGAAGTCCGCCGTTGCATAAGGCTTTGACCGGGCAACGGCGCGCGTATCGGTTCGGTAATAAGTCGCCAGATCGCCGATTTCGTAGGACTTCCAAGGCGTCTCGCCAACGGGTAGCCATTCGCGCCACACCTGCATCGCGGCATTTTTTCGGTTGGTCCAGTCGCCCTCGTCCGGCTGGTGGTTCTGTGCGCCACCTTCCCACATGTCGTTGGTGCCTTCATGGTCATCGGTGTTGGGGATGACCGGGAAGTTGGCGTGGATCGCTTGTAACTGCTTGTCCGAGCGGTAGCTCGCGTGACGCAGCCTGTAATCGGCAAGCGTCAGTATTTCGTCGTTCGGGAATATCCGTTTGGCAAACTCGGCGCCGCCATCATAGCCGCCGCGAGCATATTCATAGATATAGTCCCCCATGTGAAGAACGAGGTCGACATCGTCGCGCATCGCGCCGTGGCCATATGCGTTGAATTCGCCAAAGCCCAGGTTCGAGCAGGAGAAGATCGCGATGTTGAACTTGGCGACCTTGCCCGCTGGCAATGTCCTGGTGCGGCCAACCGGCGACATGCTACCATCGGGGCCGATAAAGCGGAACCAGTGCCATCTGCCTGGCGCCAGACCGTCGACGGTGATCTTTACCGTATGGTCGCGCCACGGGCCGGTTGTCATCTGTCCGCCGCCTGCGATTTTAGCGAAATCCTGAGTTTCGGAAATCTCGACACGCACTTTCGATGGAGCGCCGGTGGCACTGACATAGCGAGTCCAAAGCAGCACCGAATCCTGGCTCGGCTCACCGCTCGCGACATTATGTGTGAAGCCGGTCAAACCGAGCAACGCCTGCGCCATTGCGGCACCGCCCGGCAGCATCAGTCCGCCTATCCCGAAACCTGCGGTGGCCATAAGTGCGCGGCGATTGATTATGAATGACATCTTCGTCCCCTTTGATTTCGATTTAGCAATGCGTTAGGCATTCGCTGTTGCAGCGATATTACAATTGCGTACGCAGCGACCATAATTCGGGGAATGCCCGTTTTGTCAAAGTGCTGCTCAGATAACTTACGCCCGCCGTCCCGCCAGTGCCACGTTTGCCCCCGATAATCCGTTCAACGGTGATCACATGTTTATGCCGCCACGTCGCCATCGCGTCGTCGAGGTCGACGAGCTTCTCGGCGAGCTGATACAATTCCCAATAGCGTTCGGTGTCGCGATAAACTTGCAAAAACCCCGCCTCGACCTCTTGCGAAAACACATGTGGCTGCGCCCAATCACGGTCCAGTTGGTTCAAAGGCACGTCGATGCCCGCCCGCGCCAAGGCAATGATAGTATCGTCCCAGATGCTCGGGCCCGTGAGCGCATCGACCAGTGCGGCGCGTGCTTCGGGCCGGTCGTTCTGAAATTTCAGGTGACTGGCATCCTTCAGTCCCAGCATGAATTCAACAGTACGAAACTGGTCCGACTGAAAGCCCGAACTCGGTCCCAGCACATGGCGGAAGCGGGTATAATCGGACGGCGTCATGGTCGAGAGTACATCCCAACTTAGCGTCATAACCGCTTGAATCCGGCTAACTCTTGCTAGTGCCTTGTAAGCTGGAATAAGAGCGTCATTGCGGATGTCCGACTGCGCAAGTTTCAGCTCGCGGATCATCTGTTTCAGCCACAATTCCTTGGTCTGGTGAATGATGATGAACAGCATTTCGTCGTCGAGTTCGGACTGCGGGTGCTGGCTGGCGAGCAAGGTATCAAGCGCCAGATAGCGCGCGTAGGTCATCGGTTTGGAATCTGTGTCAGCATCGGTCATGCCGCAACATTACCGTTGCAATTGTAACTATACCAGTGTGGTCGTGGTTCGGGCGATGAAAGCTGAGCGCAGCCAGCGCGCCATCATGGGAATGCCCGTTCATTGCCCGCGCTCCCCTTCTCTGTGGTCAAGCCCCACCAGGCCAGCAGGAGCACCCCGAAGGTCCGCCCCTAGCTTAAATTCTCGGTTAATGATTCAGACCCGCCCTTATATCCTTCCGGATAAAACAAGACCGATAACGGTACTTCGCAATAAATAACGCCGTAATTCTGGCGCGCAGACGGCGTTATGCCCGGCCTCGTGGAGCAAGTCCCCGGGGAACGATTCGGCTTCGGGATCGATCCGAATCGAGCCTTCGACGACGGCCAGACCTAGAACGAATATTTTGTCCGAAATTGGCGCGATCGTCACCCGAATATTCTCCGTTTCGAGGAATGCGCAAATTTTGCGAGCCGCCGCAAGCCCGCCCGGCTCGCGCCATATGCAGTTGGCGATGTTGCTAGCGTTATTGATTCACGAATGGATAGCCACGCTCCACTCCCCGCGAAAGTATCTTTTCAATGGAGATCGGCAAGTAATGCGCAGAGCCATTTTTCGGCCAGCTGCTCTGCCTCTTCGGGCGTGAAAGGCGCATTACCCAAACTGAGTTCGAGCCATAGGCCATCGACCAGCGCGGTCAGCGCTATCGCGGCGAGGCGCGGATCGGCTGGCGCGCCCGGACAGGCAGCAATGAGCCGTTCCATATCGCGGCGGTTATCGGCATAAATTTCGTCATGGATTGCGCCGATGGCCGGATTTGTGCGCGACAGGCTCCAGAAAGCGAGCCAGGTTGCGAGCAGTTCCGGATCGGCGATTGGCGCGCGAAAGCTGGCGGTTATGAACGCGAGTAAACGCGCACGTGGATCGGTTTCGGCATCGACTGCGGCGAGCAACGCGTCGGCCACACGCGCGCCGGTGGCGCAATAGGTATCGGTAATCAGCGCCTCAATCCCGTCGAAATAGTGCCGGAGCAACCCCGGCGAAACCCCCGCCTCGGTACAGATGACCCGCACCGATGCGCCCTGCGCACCGTGCTGCGCCAACACCCGCGCACACGCCGCGATGAGCGCATCGCGCCGCGTATCTGCGCTCTCACGCGTATAGGCTTGCCTATGGTTCATGGCGTTGTTATACACTCGTACAACAAAGGAATCAACATGGCGCTTCGCGCAGTGGAAATTGGGAACAACGATCCGCTGGAGGGCTGGAGCCTGCCAGCCTGGACCTATGACGACCCCGAATTCGCTCGGGTCGAAATCGACCGGATATTTCGCTCCAGTTGGCAAGTCGTCTGCCACGTCTCCGACGTCCCCAATCCGGGTGACTGGCACAGCCTCGATTATATTGGCGAAAGCGTAATCGTCGTGCGCAGCCAAGACAATCTTCTCCGCGCGTTCATCAACGTCTGCCGGCATCGCGGCTCGCGGCTCGTCGATGGTGCGAGTGGTTGCGCAAAGAAGCTGGTGTGTCCCTATCACGCGTGGACATATGATCTCGACGGCCGCCTGACCGGCGTTCCCGACAGTGCCAGCTATCCCAACCTAAACAAGGACAATGCCGGGCTGGTGCCGGTTGAAATGGAAATCTGGCGTGGCTTTATTTTCGTCCGATTAGAATGCGGCGGGCCATCGGTCGCCGACATGATGGCCCCTTATGAAGCGCAGATCGCGCCCTACCATTTCGAAGAACTCGAACCACTGGGCCGCGTTACCCTTCGTCCGCGCGATGTGAACTGGAAGAATGTTGGCGACAATTATTCTGACGGACTGCACATCCCGGTTGCCCATCCGGGCCTCACCCGCCTGTTTGGTAAAAGTTATGGCATCGAGGCCTCCCGCCACGTTGACCGGATGTGGGGCGATCTGGCTGAACGGCCGTCCGCCAACTGGTCAGAACGGGCTTATCAGAACCTGCTTCCACCCGTACCGCACTTGCCCGATGCCAACCAGAGGCACTGGCTCTATTTCAAACTCTGGCCGTCGGTTGCATTCGACGTCTATCCTGATCAGGTCGATTTCATGCAATGGCTGCCCACCGGCCCGACAAGCTGCGTCATTCGCGAGATCAGCTACGCGTTGCCTGATGACCGCAGGGAAATGCGCGCGGCGCGTTACCTCAACTGGCGGATTAACCGGCAGGTCAATGCCGAAGACACTGTGCTCATCACCCGCGTTCAGCAGGGGATGGCATCGCGCAGTTTCTCCATGGGGCCGCTATCCGACAAGGAAGTCTGCCTCAAAAGCTTTTGCCGCCGCATCCGCGAACTCATCCCAGAGGCGCGCCAGGAACATCGCCCCGCTTTGGGCTGGAGTAATAAATGACCAAGAAATATGACGCGCTCATCATCGGTGCTGGCCATAACGGCCTTGTTTGCGCCTTCTATCTGGCCCGCGCCGGCCTCAAAGTCCGCATCGTCGAGCGCCGCGATGTCGTCGGCGGCGCGGCGGTGACTGAGGAATTCTTCCCAGGCTTCCGCAACTCAGTGGCAAGCTACACCGTCAGTTTGCTGCAGCCAAAAGTCATTGCCGACATGAAGTTGGCCGATCATGGCTACCGCGTGATCGAACGTCCGATTTCCAATTTCCTGCCGCAGGAAGACGGCGGTTACCTCAAACTCGGCGGCGGATTGGAACGGACGCAGAAGGAATTTGCGCGCTTCTCCGAACATGACGCCCGGGTACTGCCCGAATATTACGAAATGCTCGAAGGCGTGGCCGATGTCTTGCGTGACTTGGCGCTGAAATCGCCGCCCAACGTCGGCGACGGGTTCAAGACGTTCATCGACGGCGCCCGGCAGGGACGTGGTCTGATGAAGCTGAACATCAGCCAGCAACGCGATGTGCTTGACTTGTTCACCAAGTCGGCGCGCACGTTCTTGGACAGCTGGTTCGAAAGCGAGGCAGTCAAGGCCGCGTTCGGGTTCGATGCCGTCGTCGGCAACTATGCTAGCCCCGACACGCCGGGCAGCGCTTATGTCCTGCTCCACCATGTCTTTGGCGAGGTCAACGGCAAGAAAGGCGCATGGGGCCACAGCATCGGCGGCATGGGCGCGATTACGCAAATCATGGCCAAGGTCTGCCGCGATCTCGGCGTCGAGATTAGCCTTGAGGCTCCCGTTTCACGCGTGCTTGTCGATGGCGACAAAACGGTAGGCGTGCGACTTGAAAGTGACGAGGAAATTGTCGCAGATCGCGTCATTGCCAATGTCGGTCCGAAAATCCTGTACGAACGCATGTTCAACGACGCTGACCTGAAACCCGAATTCAGACGCCGCGTTAAAGGCTTCAAGGCGGGAAGCGGCACGTTCCGGATGAATGTTGCATTGTCCGAACTGCCGCGCTTCACGTGCCTGCCCGAACCCGGCGAGCATCACCAGTCGGGGATCATCATTGCGCCAACGCTCGATTATATGGACGAGGCGTTTCTTGATGCAAAACGCTATGGCTGGTCGAAAAAGCCCATCGTCGAGATGCTTATACCATCGACGGTGGACGACAGCCTTGCGCCGCACGGTCAACATGTCGCGTCGCTCTTTTGCCAGCAATTCGCGCCCGCGCATGACTGGGACGCGGACGAAGGCAAAGCCGCCGATTGCATCATCGACACAGTCGAAGCCCACGCTCCCGGCTTCCGCGCCTCGATCCTTGGGCGACAAGTTCTTTCACCGCTCGGCCTCGAACGCAAATTCGGCCTCGCGGGCGGCGACATCATGCACGGCAATATGAGCCTCGACCAATTGTGGAGCGCCCGGCCTGTGCTCGGCCACGGGGCCTATCGTGGGCCGCTCAAAGGGCTTTATATGTGCGGTGCAGGCGCGCATCCCGGCGGCGGTGTCACCGGCGCACCCGGGCATAATTGCGCTCAGGAAGTGCTTGCGGATGCCTCGCTTTTTGGAAGACTGCGCCGCGCCCACCAATAAAACGGGAAGCCGGCCAACATTAGCAATATGCTCAGTCCGCCTGCTTCCCAGCCCGCGCCCCATAGGCTCCACACGCCAAATACCAGTCCCGCGATGGCGAACGGAATCGCGATGCGGCGCTTCAGTGCAACTGCGGCGCAGGCGAGGTAGAGCCATAAAGTTACCGACGTCGTCAGCAGCGCCATGAAGGTGAAGAGCCCACCCATCGACTGCGCGCTATTGGCAAAAATCAAGAGGCTGCCGAGCACCGTCGCCGACAACAGCCCGTTAATCGGGACACCATTCGCCGCCGTCTTGCCAAACCAAGCGGGCATCATCCGCCGCCGGGCCATTTCGAGCGGCAGTTCGCCCTGCACCAAGGTCCAGCCATTGACTGCACCAATGGCGCTGATCGCGGCAAAAAGCCCGATGAACGACGCTGCACCGGGTGACCAAAAGGTCGACACAAACAATGAAAATGGCGCATTGGATGCGGCGACCTTTTCGGCAGGAAGCATCAAAGTGATCCCTGAGCAAACGATGAGATAGAGGATGCCAGCGAGCAATGCGCCAAGGAAAGTCGCGCGAGGTACATTGACTTGCGGATTGTCAATTTTGTGTGATGCTGCGCACGCAGCTTCGAAACCGACCATCGCCCACAACGTCAATGCCGCGGCAGCATTTACCGAGGGAAGCGATAGTCCTTCTGACGGGAAAGGCGCGAGCGTTGCAGTACCCTGCCTTGAAAATATCATTGCGATAATGACGGCCACGACAAGCAACGGAATGATCTTCAATATCGTCGTGACTACCTGAAACGATCCCGCCGAACGCACTCCAAGCAAGTTAATCCCCGTCATCGCCCAGATAACGCCGAGCGCGGCGAGCGACGGATGTTCGCCCAATATTGGCAGGAAACTCGCCAAATAGGACACCGCGCCAACCGCTATGGTCACACAACCTGTCCAAACCGATACCCAGAAGGCAAAGCCGATGAGGAACCCCGCCAGCGGGCCGAAGCTGCGCTCGACGAGTTCGGCAGGCCCGATCGCGCCGTCGTGATTGGCTGTCAGCTTTGCCAAAACATGCGCAAGACATAATGCACCCGCGATTGTAATCCCCCAGCCAGCAATTGCATTCCAGCCGTAAGGCGCAAGCCCTTGCGGCAAGAGGAATACGCCCGAGCCGATCATATTGCCCATTACCAGAGCGACGGTCATGAAAAAGCCGAGCTTTCGGCCCGGCTCTTTCGTTTCGTTTTGCATCAAGCGACCGGTCAGAAATCGCGCGAGAATTTAAGGCCGATGACTCGCGGTTTGATGAGCACGTCATAGAACGCGCCACCCGTCGGCGTAGCGGCAGTGACGCCTGTACCGCAGACGGTTTCAAGGCACTGCACCCCGGTATTCACCACGCCGCGCGTGTCGAACAGGTTGGTCGCAAAAGCCTCGATGGCCCAGACCTCGTTTTTCACTCCAATCGAGAAATCGGCGGTGGTGTACGCGCCAAGATTACCCTTTAGCGTGTTTTGCGCAGGCCGCAAATCGCTACGGCGGCTGCCAGTGTGGTTGACCGCGAACTGTACATGGCCGTCCCAGTCGGCGACGGGGAATTCATAGCGTGCGATGGCGTTGCCCTTGAACTTGGCGGTCACCGGCAGGCGCGAACCGGCAGGTGCAAGCAGCTCGTTATCGTCGGGTAGCAAGTCGTTGTCGCGCTTGCTGTCTGGCAACGGCAGAGTGCAGTCAAACTGAGGGTTAGCAACGCGGCAGAAGTCGCGGCGGATTTCTGCATCGTTATAACTGAAGCCCGCGTTCAAACTGAACCCGCCCACTCGGTAACCGAAATCCATCTCGACCCCTCTAATCCGGGCGATACCAGCGTTGCGAATTTCAGTCAGGCCGTTTGCCCCGAGAAAGGACAGCTGGATATTATTCCAATCCTGCTGATACACCGCACCATTCCAACGAAACGCTCCAAATGTTGCCTTCCAGCCGAGTTCATAGTTATCGAGCTTGTCCGAACCATAAGGCGGCAATGTGCCTCGTCGGTTGATCCCGCCGGGACGGAACCCGCGTGACCATGTCGCATAGACCAACGCGTCTTCAGTAATCTTGTACGTCGCGTTCAGCTTGTGGATGAAGCCCGTGTCGGAAGTTGATTTATTCACATTCGTACAGGGCGAACCCCTGACGATTGCGGGCTGACCGTTGCAGGCGGCTTCACCCGTTCCGTCGACAGCGAAGTCGCCAAGGACTGGATCAAACTTATCTCCGGAATAACCAGCCGCAAAACCGAAAAACCCTTTCAACGAGTTGTCGAACTTATAATAACGACCGCCGCCGGTCAGCGACAGCTTATCAGTCACATCAAAGGTCAGCTCGCCAAACGCCGCGTAATCGCGGTCCACGCGCAGCTGCTTGGTCAGCCAGATATTGCTATCGGTGCCGGTAACCGTGATCGAATCGGCAATATCGTTGATGATATAATTCTGCTCGATATTGTGAGATTGCCGCTGGTAGAACAGCCCGCCGATGAAGCGCAGCGGCGCGTCGGCCGGGCTCGCAATACGAATTTCGCCGAACGTACGCTTATATCGGTCGATGCCTTGGATATACTGGTTCGGATTGACCAGATTTCCGGCATTATCATAGAAATAATTGCCGTAACCCGCGAGCGCATCATAGAAATAGGCGTAGTCCGAATAATCGCTTTCGGTCTCGGTCTTGCGCCGCAGATGGCCGCCGGTTGCGGTCAGGTCCCAATTGCCGATCTTGCCCTCGATCGTCAATGCAGCTTGAATCCATTTATCCTTACTGCTTTCAGGATTGTACTGAACGGTCTGCAGTCCGCCAGTCGTCTGGCCCGAACGTTCGCGTGAGTAACTGCCTTCGGTTTGCTGGACCTGCCCCATTAAAGTCGGCTTTATTGTCCAGTTGTCATCGAGGTCGATCCCCAGCGCCAACCGCGCGCCATAGGTCTCCGCGTCGTTATAGTTTTTCTCGGACAGCGCCGCATTATTCTGGGTAATTCCCGATGAGGCGTATGTGCGTGCACCGGCGACATTATCGATATAGCCGCCGTCATCGCGGTACCAGCCGACCAGCCGCGCCGCTGCGCCTTCGGCGATGGGTACATTGAGGAAGCCTTCATAGATCGCGCCAAAATCGCCATGTGCGACATTGTTGATCTCGACGCCTGCACCGCCATAGAAGCCCGACGGATCGGGGGCATTGGTGACAAGCTTCAACGTGCCTGCCATCGAACTTGCACCATAGAGTGTGCCTTGCGGTCCAGCCAGAGCCTCGACACGTGCCAGATCATATGCATGCAAATCGAGCGCGCCCTGAATCGTCGTGATCGGCATTTCGTCGAGATACGTGCCAACTGTCGGCAATGATGCCGAGTGGTTGGCATTTTCGCCAGATGCGACACCTCGGAAATAAACTTGCGCAAAGCCCGGGCCGCCTTGCTGGATAGTGACGGACGGAAGGAATTTCACCACATCCTGCAATTCGCTTACCTGGAGTTGGTCAAGCTTTTCATTGCCGATGGCATTGATGGCGATTGGCACGTCTTGAAGGTTTTGTTCACGCTTTTGCGCGGTAACGACAATGACATCGTCATCTTCGTCCGCCGCCGCATCCTGAGCCATTGCCGGCATGGCAAGGCCAAGCGCGGTCGACGCAAAAAACGACGATGTGAGTATCCGATTGTTGAAACGGCGCATGAAGCGAACCTCCCTAGTTCAATGCCTTTTTACACGTTTGTGAATAGACTCAGTTCGCTTCGCTAATGCAATAAATTTTCGGCAAACATCGTTTGCGGCGTATCAATTGCAAAGCCACTGTGTCTTTGCCGCAACGATATTAGGTGGGGTAGGTTATCCAAAGATCGCCAAGCGCGACCTTGAGCGGCTTTAAATGCGTTTCATAGGGTTGCCATTGACCAACCCCATCGCGGTTGATCGGACGGCGAACCTGTTCGCTGGAAGCTGTCCTGACAGCGCGTTTGTTTTCATGGAAATTGAGGCAGTTGTCTTCGAAGGGCAATCCGAGGTGATAAAGCAAGGCTCGAATTTCTGTTTCGGGGTCATCGAGCATCGCCTCGTGGATGACACGGTGGATCCGGCCCGGCAAAACGTCGTCGAAATGCGCCATCGCGCGCACATAATCAGCATAATACTGCCCCATATGGGCGAGTTCATAGCTGAAGGCCTGACCACGCGCGAAATGCTGACGGAAGTTCGAAAAGCAACAATCGAGCGGATGCCGCCGCGCATCGATGATTTTCGCATTGGGCAGAATGAGATGGATGAGCCCTGTGTAGGCCCAGTTATTGGGAAGCTTGTCGATGAAAAAGGGCTTGCCGGTTTTGCGCTGGATGCGCGTGCGTTCGATAAATTCCGCTCCAAGTTCCGCGAGCCTTTCGGGTGCCATTGCGGCGACGGCCTCAACCCACGCGGCGGGACCACCGCCAAATTCACGGCCCTCACGAATGGCAATCGCGGGAATGTCGGGCAGCTCCATTGTACCTTCAACCATCGAGTGGCTCGCGAGGATCTGCTCTATCAAAGTTGAACCAGCGCGGGGCATACCGAGAATGAATATAGGGTCCGGCGCTTCGTGGCCTTGCCCGGAATGCGCCGCCAAAAATTCCGGCGTAAAGCGAGCTATCACCTTGTCAACATGCTCCGAAACCTCGGCGGGGTCATGTTCGAGCTCGGCACTGCGCAACGCATTGCCCTTGGCATATTGTTCAAACGCAGCTTCCTGCGAATGCCGATCTTCAAACGCCTTGCCGAGCGCGAAATGGAGGTGGAACCGGTCTTCATGCGCCAAACCATCGGTTGTCAGCGCTGATTCCATCGCCGCTACATCATGGTCCGAAAAGCCCACGGTCTTTAGATTGGCGAGACTCCAATAGACTTCACCCAATGTCGGCTCGACCGCCAACGCGTGGCGATATGCCGCAACGCTTCCATCCTGATCGCCGATGGTCTTAAGCATATGGCCATAGCTCATCCACAATTTGGCATGGTCGGGGAAACGCTCGGTCAGTTGTTTGTAAAGCCCGACCGCTTCATCGTAGCCACCAATCCGGCCCAACGCCGCCGCCTTCAGACTTTCCTGTGCAGGATTATCGCCGCCTGCCTCCAGCACCGCATCCAGTTCGACCACTGCGTCGGCAAAACGGTTTTGCTTATACAAGACCGTCGCCAAATTCGCCCGCGCCGCGCCGAATGATGGAGCCAGTTCAAGTGCGCGCCGGAGCAATCCTTCGCTGTCCTTCAACCGGCCAATGCGCGCGGCAAGTTCTGCCATCAAACGAATTGCGGCCACATCGGTTGGCTTTTGTTTGAGATGCGCGCGCAGCAAGGGTTCGGCGTCTGACAATCTGTCCTCTGCCAGCGCCAATGCCGCCGCCATGAGCTGCGGGTTACGAAGACCGGATTCGATGGATTTTTGCGCAAGGTCGGTGGACATTGTCAGTGGGTAGGCCAAGCCGTGCCTATTTTGAAGCCAGCAAATCTGCAGGCGTATCGATATCGCGAAGTTCTCCAAACGGCGCGGCCACAAGTTTTGCGTGCTTAAGCAAAGCCCTCGCTCCGGCGTCACCAGAAGTTGTCAGCAAGTCGGGCCAGCTTTCTCGCGGAAAAATCGCTGGCGGCATTGAAGTGGAACCATTGGTGGACGCCGCTATTGTGCCTTCATACCCGGCAACCAGCGCACTTAAATGCGCCGCCGAAACAAACGGCATGTCGGCAAGTGCCACAAGCAACGCCGTAGCTTGTGACATCATCGCCGCCTTCACCGCGAGCTGCAACGAGAGCGCTTGGCCTATTTCAGGTTGTTGGTTCGTGACAACATTGAAGCCAAGATTTGCGTAAAGCCCTGCCAATTCACTGTCGGACTTACAGACTGCGATATGGCTAGCGAATGGCAAACCAACGAGCGTTCGTGCGGCCTTCATACCCAACGCCTCGCCCTCAAATTGAGCGTGCAACTTATCGCTGCCAAATCGAATGCTCCGCCCCGCCGCCAACAAGGCAACAGCAATATCAGCGTAGGCCATCATTGAACTTCCGGATCATCCCGCCCGCAATTGACAAAGCAATTTCAGGCGCACTGATCGCGTTGATCGAAACGCCTGCAGGCCCCTCGATACGTGCCAGCTGGTCGTCGGTTATGCCCGCAGCCGAGAGCCTTCCAAGCCGTGCCGCATGCGAAGCCTTTGAACCTAAGGCGGCCAAATAAACCGCCGGACTGTCAAGCGCGACGATCAACGCGGGGTCGTCGATTTTCGGATCATGGCTGAGTGTAACCACTGCGCTGCGACTATCTGGCGAAAAGGCCCTGACTGCTTCGTCGGGCCAGCGTTCGTCCAAAGTCATGCTGGGGAAGCGCTCCGCGGTCAAAAACCGTGCGCGTGGGTCGCATAAGGTAACTGCAAAACCTTGCGAACTCGCGATGGCGGCAAGTGCGGCAGCGATTTCGACCGCGCCCACAATTAGCAACCGGCGAGGCGGAGGATAGATGTTGATGAACTCTGCGTCGCTGTCTTGTTCAACGATATAGCTGACGCCGCTTTCCAGATCGGTGCCAACAGACAATGTCTGTCCGACTGTGCGCGCCTTGATGACTTTATCAAACAATACCGGCGCGAAGCCGGTCTCGGACACCGGCTGGATCAAAACTTGGATATCCCCGCCACAGGGCAATCCGACCTCCCAAGCCGCTCCATCCGCAACGCCATATCGGCGAACCACCGCGGGGGCACCGGCGATGACTTCGGCAGCGACATGAAGGACGTCACCCTCGACACAGCCACCCGACACCGACCCGACAAAGCGCCCGTCGGCATGTACCAGCATATGCGTTCCCACGGGACAAGGCGCGGACCGCCACGTTTCAATCACGGTCGCCAACGCCATCGGCGAGCCCGCCCAATCGCCGGCGCTGGCCAATATTCTATCGTGGTTAGCGCTGCCCGTTTTCATCGCCAAACGCGCTAGCAAAGAGCGCAACGCGTTGCTATGTGAAACGTATATCGAGTTCGGGAAGGAAGCTGCCACATGGCCATCGAAACCACCGTCAACGGCAAAGCCGTGTCCATAGAGGCCGAACCCGATACGCCGTTGTTATGGGCATTGCGCGAGGATCTCGGGCTTACGGGCACAAAATTCGGCTGTGGCATATCTGCGTGCGGCGCTTGTTCGGTACATGTAAATGGGGAAATAACTCGCTCTTGCAGCGTTCCGGTGAGCGCGGTCGCTGGCAAATCGGTCACTACCATCGAAGGCCTGAAAGGCGAAGACGGCACGCTCCATAAGGTCCAGCAAGCCTGGATCGACGCGCAGGTGCCGCAATGCGGGTACTGCCAGTCGGGGCAGATCATGGCCGCCGTTGCGCTCATTCAAAAAACCGGCACGCCCAGCGCCGCACAGGTTGACGAGGCGATGACCAACATCTGCCGCTGCGGCACTTATCCACGTATCCGCAAGGCGATCCTTGCCGCCACCGGCCAGGCCGCCGTCGCAGTCGAAGGAGCCGCATAATGGGTGTCAAGCGCAGGGCATTTTTGATCGGCGGTGCAGCAATCGTCGGCGGCGGGCTGTTTGCGGTCTATTCGGCCGACAGTTCGAACCGCAAACGCGCGGTTGAATTGACCGCCAAGGGCAAGGACGGATCGTTCCTCAGCTGGGTTAAAATCAGCGAGGATGATACCGTCACCGTTTATTCGCCACATATCGATTTCGGCCAAGGATCGCACACCGCACTGGCGCAAATGGTTGCCGAAGAACTCGATGCCGACTGGACCAAGGTCGTCGTCGAACATGCGCCTGCTGATCCCGCTTTCGCCAACAGCGCGCTTGGCCGGGGCTTCATGGCCGATATGTCGGGCCAGCCCGGCGTCGTAGCGGCGCTACCTGCGTCGTTCATTTCAATGGCCGCGCGGTCGATGAATCTGCAAATCACCGGCGGATCGTCGGCTGTTCGCTTTACCGGCCAAAGCGGGATGCGCGTCGCAGGTGCTGCCGCTCGCGAGGCGCTGGTTGCCGAAGCCGCCGAGCGATTGAAGGTACCAGTCAGCGAGCTGACCACACTCGACAGCCGCGTCATCCACGAAAAAACCAGCGCATCTCTGCGCTATGGCGAACTGGCGCAAGCCGCCGCCGCGCGGTCGCTCAACAGCGATGTGAAGTTGAAAGACCGCAAGGATTTCCGCTATATCGGCCAGGGCGTGCACCGGCTCGATATTCCGGCAAAGGTCGATGGCAGCGCGACTTACGGCATCGATTTCACTCTGCCCGATATGCGCGTCGCGACTATCATGATGGCCCCGGTTCGGGGCGGCAAATTGACCTCGGTCGACACCGCGCCTGCTTTGGCTGTCAAAGGCGTCGAAAAAGTCATCGAGCTCGAAGACGCGGTGTTGGTCATCGCAAAGGGCTATTGGCAGGCGACCAAGGGTATGCAGGCACTAGCTCCGAAGTTCAGCGACGGGGGCCATGGCGGCCTTTCAACAGCGTCGATTTACGCCGCGCAGGACAAGCTCAACGCCGCGGGTGAAAAGCTGGTCGCACCGGAAGGCGGCAAACTACTAACCGCAGACTATAAAGCGCCGTTCCTGCATCAGGCGATGATGGAACCGTTCGCGATGACCGCGCATCATAAGGATGGCAGGCTCGATATGTGGGGCGGCTTGCAAGACCCGCTTGCGGCACGGATGATGGCGGCGGAATCGGCAGGTGTCGATGCCGCCAAGGTCATGTTCCACCCAATGATCATGGGCGGCGGGTTCGGGCGGCGCTTCCCGCCATATAGCCAGATTGTCGACCAACTGGCAAAGATTGCGATGCAGGTGCCCTATCCGGTAAAACTGATCTGGAGCCGCGAACAGGACGTGCAGCACGGTGCGTACCGCCCGCAGGTCGCCGCGCGTTTGCAAGCCGTCACCGGCAAGAAACGCATGGCTGCTTGGGCGTCGGATTATGCCCAGAACGACGATGCGGCAGCGGAAGGCACAGTGCCGTATGCCATCCCCAATTTCGAGGCGCGGCATCACGAATATATCTCCAATCAGGTCAATGCCTATTGGCGCTCGGTCAACGCCAGCCAGCATGGCTTTTTCAATGAAAGCTTCGTTGACGAACTCGCTGTTGCCGAAGGCGAAGACCCTTACACATTTCGCCGCAACCACCTGAAAGCCGGGTCGCGGCAGTTGCTGGTGCTCGACACCGTCGCCACCCGCGCCGGTTGGGGAAAGCCTTTGCCCGAAGGCCGGGCGCGCGGCATCGCGATGGTCGAAAGTTTCGGCTCCATCGTCGCCGAAGTCGTCGAGGCATCGCTGAAAGAAGATGGCACGCCTAAGGTCCACAAGGCATGGGCGGTGGTCGATTGCGGCACCACCGTAAACCCGCTGAACGCTGCAGCGCAAATCGAAGGCGGCCTGATCATGGGGCTGTCGGCGGCAATTGGCGAGCAGATCACGCTTGAAAAAGGCGCGGTGGTTGAGAGTAATTTCAACGACTATCCGATCCTGAAATTGGCAGACTCGCCTGAAGTCGATGTCCACTTCATCGAAAGCGGCGCAAAGATGGGCGGGATCGGCGAACCGGGATTGCCGCCAGCAGCACCGGCGCTGGCCAACGCACTGTTTGCGCTCACCGGCAAGCGCGTCCGGCAATTGCCGATTCTCGCGCAAGCAAAGGTCTGAATTGCCTCAAGCAAAGCTGCTGTCGCCCACCGATAATCTGGACGCCGCCGAAACGCTCGCGCGCGCGTTCCAGAACGAAACCGGCTGGAGCTATGTCATTCCCGACCCCAATCTGCGTGCGAAGCGGTTGGTCGGCGCATTCCACCTCTTCCTGCGCGACGAGCACCGCAAAGGCGCAGTATTCGGCACCGACGGTTTTGAGGCAGTCACCTTATGGCGCGGCCCCGGTCAGGCGCATGACAATCTGTGGGATCGCGCACGGCTGATCGTGCCATTCATGCAGACGCTGCGTTATTCGATTTTTCGCGGGCTGGAAGTTGCCGACTTGATCGAAAAACATCTGCCTAAGGAGCCAGTCTGGTATCTCCACTACGCCGGATGCGACCCGTCATTTCAGGGCCAGGGCTTCGGAGGAGCCGCTATCCGCACAGGCCTAGACCGCGCCGACCATGACGGCCTACCGGCGTATCTCGAAACCGCCGACGAACATAATATCGCGCTCTACCAGAATTTCGGTTTTGAGGTGAAGCATAGCTGGCACGTGCCGGAAGGCCCACAATTCTGGGGGATGCAACGGCCGGGGAAGACCCGGCATTAGGCCGATCAACTAACCCTTGGGCATTGTGTCCGGACGAATATATTGAAACATGTGCGGCACATAATCCGCCTTGCCAAGCTCAACCCCCTTGCTACGCAATATCGCATAGGCGGTCATCAGGTGAAAATAGAACTGCGGCACCGTCCAGTCCCGCGCATATTGCTCCGCCGTCAGGTCAAAAATCATGCCGTTGGGAAGTTCATGCGCGATTGGATTATCGGCCCCCGTATCAAGTGCTCCGGGTGCAAGATCGGCCAGCAGCGTAAGTGTTTCTTCAATCCGTTTCCGGGCATCGGCAAGCGAACCCGGCTGCTCTCCAGCATTGCGGCCTTCTTCCAGAAGTATGCCGTGAATTTCCACAAATGCTTCGCCGCGAAGTAAATAAACCGCTTCGTACACTTGCCGACAGGCAAAGCGTACCTGAGTAGATAAAGGAAACATATCTGGCGCAAGCCGAGCCGACATCAGCGCTTCGGCATCTGCCCCGGGCAGTTGGGTCTGAGCTTTCTCAAGCCAACCCGACAATGTTTTCAGCATTTGTGAGAAGGTAGGGACGACCAGGTTGGTTATTAGCATGTAGGTTTCTCCATCATGCTTGCGGTGCTCGACCGGGTATTGCATTGCAACAACAATCATCCTAACGACCTGCCCACGCAACGGGTCTTTGTGAAAGCAAGGATAATAGGGAATGTGGTGCGGACCGGGGTTGACCCCGGACTTAATCCACAACTGCTCCCGCAACTGTAACCGGCGAGTTCGCGTCCCATATGCCACTGGAGAAATCCGGGAAGGCGGGGCGCAATGGACGTTGACCCGGAAGTCAGGAGACCTGCCCGCCTGCGGTCGTCTTTCTGCACGGGCGGGATGCACCGGGTGGACGGAGTTGGGCTTGACGGCGCTATGGCGATACTGTGCCCGACCTTCGCATGACGGCGATTTCGAACCGTTATGTGAAGGATTAGACTCGTGAAATATCTTAAATTTAGTGCTGCAGCACTTGCGATTTTGCCAGCGGCGGCGTTTGCCCAAACTACCGACGAAGACATCGTGGTCACCGCCAGCGGCTTTGAACAACCGCGCGTTGAAACCGGCCAAGCCATTACTGTTATCGCCGAAGATCGGCTAAATGAATTGCAAGCCGTGAGCATCACAGATGCGCTCGAAACCGTGCCCGGTATAGCCATCGCCACGCGCGGGCCGGTTGGCAGCCAGACCGCCGTTTTCCTGCGCGCCGGCAATGGGTCGCAGACATTGGTTCTCGTCGACGGTGTCCGGATCAATGACCCATCGAGCCCCAATGCGGCGTTTGACTTTGGTGCAATGCTGACGGGAAATATCGGCCGAGTCGAAGTGTTGCGTGGGCCGAACTCGATTATCTGGGGTAGCCAGGCGATTGGCGGAGTCATCAATGTGCAGTCGGTCGCACCGACCGACGCACTGGTCGTCCGCATCGGCGCGGAATATGGCTATGCAGATAGCGTGCGCACCAATGCCAATCTGTCGGGCACGAGCGGCATGTTCGAAGGCAGCGTGGGCGGGGCTTATTACCGCACCGAAGGTATATCAGCGCTGAGCGGCGGCACCGAGAAGGACGGATATGAAAACACCTCGGCTAACGGGCGACTGAAGGTCAATCTTGCCGACAATTTTGCGCTCGATTTCCGGGGATATTACAATCGCGGCATCATCGAATATGACTCGCCTTTCGGTCTCGGCGCAAATGCCCTGCCCATTTCAAAGAACCGCCAATTTATCGGCTATGTCGGCGCGCAATTTGATTTAGCCGATGGCCGTTTCCAGAACCGCGTTTTTTATGCCCGCACGGACATCACGCGTATCGGCAGCGACCCCGTTGTGTTCAGCTTTAACAATTTCGATGTCGAAGGGACGATTGATCGTTTCGAATATCGCGGCGCGTTCGACTTGGGTGATGCTGCAACGATCGTATTCGGCGCAGAGCATGAGCGGACCTATGCCAGTACCTCTTTCGAAGGTGCAGCCGCCGACGTCGCGCGCAACGAGGTTACCAGCGGTTTCGGACAGTTGATTCTGCGGCCCCTTACCGGCTTGACGCTGACCGGGGGAGTCCGGCACGACGATTATAGCGACTATGGGGGCCAGACGACCTTTGGCGGCAATGCGGCCTATACACTTAATGCGGGCGACACCGTCTTGCGCGCCACCTATGCCGAAGGCTTCCGCGCGCCGACCTTAAGCGAAGGCCAGCCGCCGTTTGGCAATCCGGACCTCCGCCCCGAAACCGCGCGCAATTTCGATCTTGGCATCGAACACCGGTTTCTCGATGGCAAGGCGCAGGTGTCTGCGACCTATTTCAACCGCCGCAGCACCGACCAGATCACCTATTCGTTTGTTACCTTCCAGTCAGAAAATATCGGGCGGGTGAAGACCGAAGGCGTTGAACTGGGCTTAGCGCTTCAGCCCACCGAGCAGTTGAGCATTCAGGCGAATTTCACGCTGACCGACGCGATCAACCGCTCGGCAGGTGCGAACTTCGGCAACCGGCTCGAACTGCGCCCGCAACATTCGGGCAGCTTTACGCTCGATTGGCAGACGCCGTGGACCGTCAAGCTTGGTGCCACGTTGCTATTGACCGGCGACAGCTTCGACAATGCAGCGAACACGGTCCGGCTTGACAGCTATGCACTGGCCAATGTCCGCGCAGCGTGGCCGGTGACCGAGGCAATCGAGCTTTATGGCCGCGTCGAAAATGTGCTCGACACCGAATACACCGTCGTGAACCGCTATAACACCTACGGACGCAATGCGCATGTCGGTGTACGTGCCCGTTTCTGATGAATTGCCTTTGGCTTTAAATACAGATAGAACTGAAAGGATGACGAACATGACATCAGCGAAATTGAACGCGGGACAGGTCGTGTGGCCGCTCTCGCTTGGCGCCAGCACCGTGGTCGGCAGCCTGCTGCTCGCCTGCGTTTTTCCCTTCGCAAGCTTCGCCGCTTTGGCCGCGCTGACCATGACGCCTCGCCGCGGCCTCATGCTGGTTACGGCGGCTTGGGCGGTCAATCAGGCAACCGGGTTTTTTCTGATGTCTTTCCCGTGGGACGCGCAGGCCGTGGGCCATGGAATAGCGATACTGGCGGCTACATTGGCAGCGACCGTGGTTGCGCGGCTGGTGGCTGACAATATGCGTAGCGTAACGGCGTTGCGCGCGCTCGCGGCCTTGGCATCGGCGTTTGTCGTCCATCAGGTACTACTGCGCGCCTATGCAAGCGTCGGCGGCGGCGCAGAAAACTTCTCGGCCGAGATCATTTCAGCCGTCGCAGTCAACGACGCGATGTGGTTCACCGGCCTGTTGGCGCTGCGCTTTGTCATCGCCCATTTCTCGGGCGAGAAGGCTTTGCCAGCTACCGCTTGACGCGAATCGCTGCGGCGGGGAGAAAAGGACTGTTGTCCCTCCCCCGCTACAGGATCGCATCATGACCCGCTTTCTTCCACTTGCCGCTCTACTCCTCGCCGGTTGCGCGACCACGCAGTCGCCTGTTGCACCAGCCGCGGCCCCGCAAAGCGCGCAGGAAGCATTGCGTCCCTTTTATGCGGCGCTTGAAACCAAGCTGCCCAAGGCCCCGGCGAACCCTGCTCTTGCGTCCGAAACCGTCCTGACGCGCTTCGCCTTTGGCAGTTGCGTCAACGAAAACAGGGATATGAAATTCTGGGACGTGATCGCCGCGCAAAAGCCGCAGGCGTTCCTGCTGATTGGCGACAATGTCTATGGCGACACGCGGCCAACCAATGGCGCGGACATCCCGACGCTCGCCGCGAGCTACAAGAAACTGAGCAGCCGAGTTGAATTCGACCGCTTCCGCCGCAGCGTGCCGATGATGACCGCCTGGGACGACCATGATTATGGCGCGAACGACGCGGGCGGTGCCTTTGCCTTCAAGGAGTGGGCCGAGAAGGTCTATGAAACCTATTGGAGCAGCAGCGACGAGGTAAAGTCGCGCTCCGGCGTGTATGAAAGCCGCATCGTCGGCCCCGAGGGCAAACGTGTTCAATTCATCATGCTTGATGGACGCTTTTTCCGGTCGGATCTCGCGACCATGCCTTATCGCGACCCCGGCCCGTCGCTTGGTTGGTATATCCCCAACACAGACCCGAATGCGACCATACTCGGAAAAGCGCAGTGGGATTGGCTGGCGCAGGAACTGGCTAGGCCTGCAGAGTTGCGCTTCATCATCTCGTCGACCCAAGTCATCACCGACGCGCATAATTTCGAAGGCTGGACCAACTTCCCCAAAGAGCGCGACCGGCTATACGGATTGCTCGCCGAAAAGGGCGTCAACAACGCGATTTTCCTGACCGGCGACCGGCATTCGGGGGGCTTTTACAAAACCAATGCGCCCGGTGTCGCTAAGCCTTTGTGGGATTTCACTTCAAGCTCACTGAACTTTGCATTTGGCAAAGGCGACGGCAGCGACCGTGAACCCGACCCGCGTCGGACCGGTGGCTTCTGGGGCATCCCCAATTTCGGACAGATCGACATTGATTGGGCAGCGAAAAAGGTAACGATGAGCCTGCGCAAGGATGATGGCAGCGTGATCGAGACTCAGGTCGCTAATGCGATCGATTGATCGCTGAGTAATCGACAGCGGCCACACGTTCCATAACTGCATCGCAGATCGCGTGTGCCGTTGCGAGCGGCACTGCGACCATATCGAATGTGCCACCAGCAATGCCGAATTTAAGCGTCGCCAGCCCTTGTCGACGCGATATGGGGCCTTGAGCGATTTCGACCGTTTGGACTTTGACTTGTGGCACTATCGCCAGTCTTTGCTGCCACCAGCCACGCCGGACATAAATTTGCCGAGCGTCCAATGCATAGCGATATTTGTGCCAGTCGAGCCACAGAAACGTCACAAATGGAACGAGCAACAATAGCAGCAACAGAGATCGTAAAGGCCTAGCATCGGCGAACAACACCAGCACAAGCATTGCCAATAATATCACCGGAAGCAGCAGTAATATCTGGACACTCCAATACTGACCGGCGCCCCGCTGGAACTGTGTTTCATTATCCGGGGCATCGATCACCGCAGCGGCTGCAATCGGCCAGATTTCACCCATCGTCGCAAAAGGTGCAGCGACAAAGTTGCTTTCTTCTTTGCTGTCCTGAGCGAGACTGACAAATTTCAGGCTATGCCAACCACGCCGTTTGCGGATCGGGCCAGTCTGGATAAAAGCTGCCTGAACACGGTGTGCGGGCATGACGACATCGGTCAGCGTGAGCAACCCGCGACGTCGGCGAAAGCCTTTGGCGGTGCGTTCAAGCCGGAAGCCATGTTCGCGCAACACAGTGCGGATTACGCCGGTGGCTAGGCCAATGAAAATCAGACCGCCGAGCGCAATCAGCGCCAATATGACCCGGCTGGTCACGCTAATACCGTTGAGGTTATCGACCGACACGCCTTGATCTTCGGCCATTCCGATCCAGTGCTTGAAATCCCAAATATCGAACGGCAACAGAAAATCGAACTGCTGCGCGAGACCGCCGAGCACGGCGAAGATTACGAGCGAAAAAGAATATAGCCCAAGCGTAAAGACACGCTTGCCATCCATCGCGAATATGGGTGATGCATTTTCGTGTTCAGCAACTTCTTCCGGTCCGGCGAGATCAGCAGCACCACTCTTGTGCGCCTTCACGACCTCGCGCAGGCGACCCGCTTCCTCGACACTGACAAAGCTTAATTTGGCATCGTCGCCGTCACCGCCGCCGGTTTCGAATTTGACCTCACCCAGCGAGAATATTCGCGCCAGCGGCTTTTGCTCGATGCTGACATCCTGAATTCGCTCATAGGGGATCGAGCGCGCGGTTCGGCTCAATATACCGCTCTCGATTCGGACATCATGCTCGCCGATATAATATCGGAACCGTATCCATGACAGCCAGCGGAAGAAAAGGCTGAAAAACAGGATTGCGGTCACGGCGATAACGGAAATCATCGGCTTGCCGGTGCCGCGCGTCCCAAACACTGCAGCGACAATCGGGAAAATCAGTTGCGGGATGCCGGTAACGAAACCGACCAGCAGACCGGAAATGTGAAGGCGCTGACCTTCGTCGGCCTGCTGCATTGCCGCATCGGCCACGATATCGCTCAAAGCACATCCTGCCTGATCGCAGCGCGGATCGCTTCGCGCATCGCTAATGCGTCGGCATTAAGCAATCCGGGCAAAGCGACGGTGCTGTTGTGATTGCCCGCTGTATGGACGGTCAAAGTTGCCAAATCATACCGCCGGTCAATCGGCCCCTGATCGACATCGATATGCTGGATTCGCCCGAACGGCACAATGGTATCGCGGCAGAACATGTAGCCGCGCACAACGCGCAGTCGGTCCGCATCCATCGCATAGCCCCAATGGCGATATTTGCGCGCTGGGACGACAAAGGCCATGAATGCGTAGAGGAGCAGCACGGGGACTAGGAATGTGCCAACCGGCATAACCTGCGCGGAATCCAAGACGCCAGCGCCTATTACAAACGGCAACAGCCCCAACCCCGAAGCAATCCGCGTTGTAGTAACGTAGGCTGGATCAAGCGGGGTAAGTTCGTCGTTCATGCGGATGATATGAGAGCACTGTGTTGTGTTGGCAAGACGGTTTTGGCTTGATTCCCTCTTCTCGTGCGGGAGAAGGTTGCGCAGACTTACGAGCTTGCTCGTTAAACATAGCTGGGAGAGGGGGCCGCAACGTTAATACCCCTCTCCAACTTCGCGTATTCAGCAAACTGACAACGCTACGTATCCTCTCCCGCAAGGGGAGAGGAAAGCAGAATTAACGCGCCAACGCGGCATTGGCTTCATCCACCAGCTTGGCGATGATATCGACCACTGGCCGCTCGACATGCACCATGCCGACCGATTGCCCGGCCATCACCGAACCATATTCGACATCGCCATCGATCACTGCACGGCGGAGCGCGCCTGCCCAGTATTTTTCGATTTCGAGTTGTGCCGCTTCCATGTTGATTTCGCCGCGATCAAGCATTGCAGCCACCTCGACCTGTATGCGGGAAAATTCCTCGGTGCCCTTGTTCTTTAGCGCACGGACCGGGATGACCGGCAAGCGTGGATCGATCTGAACGCTGGCGACGGCATCGCGGGCGTTGGCACGCAGGAAAGCGGCCTTGAAATTGGGATGCGCGATGCTTTCATGCGCGCAGACAAAACGCGTACCGAGTTGCACCCCGGAAGCGCCCATTTCGAGATAGCTCGCCATCAACCCGCCGCGCGCGATGCCGCCTGCGACAAAAATCGGCAATTGTTCTCCGAGTTCGGGCAATATTTCCTGCGCAAGCACGCTTGTCGCCACCGGCCCGATATGCCCGCCCGCCTCGCTGCCCTCGATCACCAGCGCATCGACCCCCGAACGCGCAAATTTCTTCGCCAGCGTCAGCGCTGGCGCAAAACAAATGACCTTCGCACCAAAATCCTTGATCGCCTCGATGCTCCCCTTGGGTGGCAAACCGCCTGCGAGCACGACATGGCTGACTTGATGTTTCGCACACACCGCGATCAAATCCATGATCTGGGGGTGCATGGTGATCAGGTTCACACCGAACGGTTTGGCAGTCAAAGCCTTCGTCGCGGCAATCTCAGCGTCAAGCAGTTCGGGCGTCATCGCCCCGCCAGCAATCACCCCAAACCCGCCCGCGTTTGATATCGCCGATACCAGGTTCCGCTCAGAAACCCATGACATAGCGCCGCACATGATCGCGAATTCACAGCCGAGAAATTCGGTACCGCGTTGCATTAAGTAAGCGAGTTTTGTCATATCTTCCAGATTTCCAGCTTAAGCCCGTCGATGTCGACAAAATCTTGCCCGTTGGTGGTGATTAAAGTGAGGTCAGCGACCAGTGCCGTTGCAGCAATCATTCGGTCGATGATTTTTCGTCGAGAGTAACCCGATTGCACGACGATTTGACCGTAAGTCTCTGCCATATCGTCCGTAAATTCGACGATATTGAGATTGGCGAGCAGCAAATCCAGCTTGGCACGTCTAAGCGAAGCAAGTTCGGGAACAGACGCGACGCCACTTTCCAGTTCTACGCGCGAGATTGCGGAAAGAAAGGCCTGCGTCGTCAGATTGGCAATATGATCCCCGATGCCAGCCGTTTCATCGCGCAGATGAATGGCAACACTTGTATCGAGAAGAACAGACAAATTCAGTAAAGGCCTGGACGATCGGGAAATTCTATTCGGCCGTCATTAGGGTCGCCACCGACCACTGGCCCGAGTGCGCGTAATTCACTCACCATCTGTTTCCACCTGGCTTGTTCCTGTTCAGGGTCGAGTGCGGGACGAATTTCAATCGAGTTACCATTACGCTTGATTTGCAAAGCATCGCCCGGCTTTATCCCGAAACCCTTAGGCAATCGGACAGCGACGCTGTTGCCAGATTTGAAGGCGTTAGTTTTTACAGTAGCGTTCATTCAAAAGTATATACCGGATATACGAAATGGCGTCAATCAGCATCCAACCCATAGGCCGTATGCAATACACGCACCGCGAGCTCGGTCTCATCCTCGTCGATCAACACGCTCACCTTGATCTCACTGGTCGAAATCGCCTGAATGTTGATCTTGCGGTCCGCTAACGAGCTAAACATCGTCGAGGCGACGCCTGCGTGGCTCTTCATGCCGACACCGACGACGGAAATCTTGGTCACCTTGGTATCGGGGATCAGGCGGTTGTAACCGATCGAGTCGCGCTGGTTTTCCAATATGTCGGTACAGCGCGCAAGGTCGGCCTGCGGGCAGGTGAACGTCACGTCGGTCTCGCCCTTGTCACGACCGACATTCTGGATGATCATATCGACGTTGATATTGGCATCAGCCAAAGGCGAGAAGATATTCGCCACCGCACCGGGCCGGTCTGGCACGCGGGTCAGGGTGATCTTAGCTTCGTTCTTGTCGGCGGCGATGCCGGTGATTAGCTGGCGTTCCACTTGATACTTCTCCAATTCTTCGTCGGTCACGATCATCGTGCCGGGGATGCTGTCGGCGTCGGGGGCGTTTTCATCGATGAACGAGCTCAGCACCTGAACGCGCACGCCTTCCTTCATCGCCAAGCCGACCGACCGGGTTTGCAAGACTTTTGAGCCGACCGAGGCCAGTTCGAGCATTTCTTCGTAGGTGACGGCCTTCAACTTCCGCGCGCGCGCCACGATGCGCGGATCGGTGGTGTAGACGCCATCGACGTCGGTATAAATGTCGCAGCGGTCTGCCTTGATTGCGGCGGCGACAGCGACTGCCGACGTATCGGAACCACCGCGGCCCAATGTGGTGATGCGGTTGTCGTCGGTTAAGCCTTGGAAACCAGGAATGACCGCGATGTTTCCAGCTTTCATCGATGCGAGCAGTTCTTCGGTGTCTATCGAACCAATCCGCGCCTTGGCATGAGCGCCATCTGTGTGGATCGGCATCTGCCAGCCGAGCCAGCTGCGCGCATTACAACCCAGCGCCTGCAACGTAATCGCCAGCAACCCTGAGGTAATCTGCTCGCCCGCCGCGACCACCACATCATACTCTGCCGGATCGTAAAGCGCGTTCGATTCGCGGCAGAAATTCACCAGTCGGTCGGTGTCGCCTGCCATGGCGCTGACCACTACAGCCACCTCGTCGCCGCGTTCGGCCTGACGCTTGACTAATTGCGCGACACGCCGGATGCGTTCGGTCCCGGCCATAGACGTGCCGCCAAATTTCATTACTATGCGGGCCATGAAAACCTTACATTATGGCTATATTACAATCGGGCGCCCTGATAGGGACAGGATATGACAAACGCAAGCATGGCTACGACAATAAACGCCGCTGAAGCCGCGCATTTTGGTGCGCTGGCGGCGGAGTGGTGGGACCCCTATGGCTCAAGCGCGATGCTGCATAGATTGAACCCGGTTCGGCTTGGGTTTATCCGAAAGGCGATTGATGCCCATTTTGGAGGCGACGGCAAGACGCGGTTTCCGTTGGCGGGCAAGAGCGCGTTGGACGTTGGTTGCGGTGCTGGATTGCTGTGCGAGCCACTGTGCCGGATGGGTGCAGCGATAACGGGTATCGATGCTGCGCCCGAGAATATCGATGCAGCCGAGGCTCATGCCGCGCTGTCTGGTTTGCAAATCGATTATCGCGCTGGCGAGATTGCCCAACAAGGCTTGGGTCAATTTGACCTTGTGACCTCGATGGAAGTCATTGAGCATGTCACTGACCCCGCCGCGTTCGTTGCGGAATTGGCGCGGCATTTGACGCCGGACGGGTTGCTCTTGTTATCCACCCCCAACCGGACACTGGCCTCGCGATTGTTTCTGGTCGAGGCGGCAGAACGGCTCGGCCAGGTTCCGCGCGGTACGCATGACTGGGAACAGTTTTTGACACCCGAGGAGTTGACTGCACTGCTAGCGGACGCGGGACTGGAAATCGTGGAGATGCAGGGAATTGCGTTCTCCCCGCTCAAGGGTTTGCATTTGAGTCCGAATATGGCCCTGAATTATATATTATTTGCAAAATTTGTTTGAGTGTCAAAGCAAAGCCAATCTGGCCAAATTCTATATCACGCAAAGGCGCAAGGATTTTTAAGAGGTCGGCGAAGCCCTTAAGTTTTGCCCAAGCAAAAAGCACACGTGACATTTCATTAAATAGCTGCCGTCTTCACAATCTTTGCGCCTTTGCGTGAAAACATCCTCTTAAGTCGGATGCGAAGCCTTAATCATAACCAGAATCGCCATATTGGTCGTCGGCAAGATCGCTGAACTTCGTAATCTTCGCCTCGAACTTCATCCGCACCCGTCCCGTCGAGCCATGCCGTTGTTTTGAAACAATAAGCTCTGCAACGCCATGGATCCTCTCCATTTTTTCGTTCCAAGCGTCGAACGCGGGCGTGCCCTCATCGGGCTTTTTCATCAGCTCATAATAGTCTTCTCGATAGACGAACCAGACCATGTCGGCGTCCTGCTCGATCGAACCCGATTCGCGCAAATCTGACAGCATGGGCCTCTTGTCCTCGCGCTGCTCGACAGCACGGCTAAGCTGCGACAGTGCAACGACAGGGATGCTGAGTTCCTTCGCAAGTGTCTTCAGGCCACGGCTGATCTCCGAAATTTCGTTGACGCGGTTGTCATTGGCGCGGCTTGAGCCTTGCAGCAGCTGCAAATAGTCGACCACAATCAAACCGATGCCATGACGCCGCTGCAACCGCCGGGCGCGGGTGCGTAGTGCTGCGATGGTCAGCGCGGGGGTATCATCGATATAGAGCGGCAATTCCTGCAGCTCGCGGCTGGCGCGCGACAGCTCGCGGAAATCTTCGCGGGAAATCTTGCCCATGCGGAGCAACTCGGAGCTGATTCCCGATTGTTCGGCCAATATCCGCGTCGCCAGCTGATCGGCGGACATTTCGAGGCTGAAAAACGCAACCTTTGCGCCTGCGCCTTTGGCTTCTTCGATGCCATCTTCGCGCTCGCGGATCCAGCGCCGTGCGGCGTTGAACGCGATATTGGTAGCGAGCGAGGTCTTGCCCATACCGGGACGGCCAGCCAAAATAACCAAGTCAGAATTATGCAGGCCGCCGCATTTCGCATTGATACTATCAAGCCCGGTAGTAACTCCCGAGAGGCTGCCGCCAGAATTCAACGCCTTTTCGACATTCTTGATCGCCTCGGTCGAAGCCATCAGGAAGCTTTTCATCGAGCCGGTTTCGCCCTCGCCCTCGGCAACTTTGTACAAAGCGCTTTCAGCGGCTTCGATCTGGCCCTTGGGATCGACGCTTTCGCTTGTGTCGAGCGCATTATCGACCAAGGTCCGCCCGACCGTCACCAGTTCGCGAAGTAAGGCCAAATCATAAATCTGCTGCGCAAAATCGCGCGCGCCAATGAGGCCAGCGCCATCGGCGGTCAGTTTCACCAAATAACCCGGCCCGCCCAGTTCGCGCATAGATTCGTCGGCTTCGAAAAACGGCTTGAGCGTTACCGGCGTGACAAGCATATTGCGGTCAAGCAATCGCAGGATTTGTTCGAAAATACGGCCATGCAACGGCTCGAAAAAATGGTCGGGCTGCAACTTGATCGAGACATCTTCGATAATCCGGTTGTCGATCAGGATCGCGCCCAGAAAAGCCGCCTCCGCCTCGATATTGCGCGGCAAGCGCTGAGGTTCTGCTTCGTTCGCTGCTGCTAATCTGATCGGTTCGGCCATGGCTCCCTATCGTTTAGCAGAAACGCACAAGCAAGGGCCGGAAAAAATAGAACCGGGGACAGGGCTGTGGACAAACGATTATCTCAAGCTAACACAAGCCTATGAGCGACCCGCGCATCATTAAAGTCGAGCTGGATGAGGCTACCATCCTTCGCCGCAATGCCGATATCGAGCAGGAACGGCGTGTCGCGATTTTCGATTTGATCGAGGAAAATTTCTTCAAGCCGTTGCGCGATATGGGTGAGGGCTATGCGGGGCCATTTCTTCTCAACATCAGCGTCGAGGAAGGCCGCCTGATCCTCGATATCCGCCGCGAAAATGGCGATCCGCATGAAACGCTAATCTTGGGTCTTGGTCGATTCCGTCGCGTGGTGAAGGATTATTTTGCAATTTGCGATAGCTACTATCAGGCCATCCGCAAGGCGAGTGCAGCTGAGATCGAAACCATCGATATGGCACGGCGCGGTGTTCACAACGAAGCCGCCGAATTGTTGATAGAGCGCCTTGAAGGCAAAGTCGAAATCGACTTCCCCACCGCTCGCCGACTGTTCACGCTGATTTGCGTGTTGCACATCAAAGGCTAAAGAAGCCCCCGGGGCAATTTTCTGATTCGGGAGCAGTTGGGTCGCATGGCCGGGGGTAAAAGCCGATTATTTCGCGCCGGCGCAGTTACGCTCGCTACAGCGCTAATGGTCTATGTGATCTGGAGCTATGTTTCCGGCTGGGCCCCGTCGCGTGAAGAATATCGCGTTCAAGGCATCGTCGTCAGCGCAACCAATGGCAAACCTGCATGGTCGGAATTGGGCGCTACCGGCGTCGATTTCGCCTATATCACTGCGGTCGAAGGTGCTCGCGGTCGCGATGTACAGTTTCAGGCCAATATGGAAGGTGTGCAGCAAGCCGGCATTCGCTTTGGCGCGTTGCATCATTTCGACATTTGCCGCTTGGCTTCGGATCAAGCGACTTTGTTCATCACCACCGTACCGCGCAGCGAGCGGGCATTGCCACCTGCGGTCCAGCTTGATTTTTCAGAGACCTGCACTGGTCGCCCCAATCGTGCATTGATCCTGTCAGAGCTTGCGACTTTCTTGGGCCAGATCGAGGCGCATAGCGGGATGCCTGCGATCCTGCTACTCACGCCGGAGTTTGAAAAGGAGTATCGGGTGAGTGAGGCAATTGACCGGACAGTGTGGTTAGAGGGCAACTGGTTCCTGCCCGATTATTCTGCGCGGCCATGGGTGATGTGGACAGCCAATACAGAGCGGACCGTGGATGGCGTCGAGGGTCCGGTTCGCTGGGTGGTGGTACGCAAATGAGCGCCGAGCTCGTCAAAGCGGCGATCGTAGCAGCGGCCAATGCCTATGCGCCTTATTCGAATTTCCACGTCGGCGCGGCCTTGCTGCTCGATGACGGTAGCATCGTGACGGGCGCAAATTTTGAGAACGCCAGCTACGGCATGACGCTATGCGCCGAAACGGTCGCTATCGCAAAGGCCAATAGCGATGGACAGCTCAAGCAGATCGTCGCTATCGCTGTTGCGGGGGGGCCTGAGGGTCAAGTCGCCAAGGCATCTGACTCGATTACGCCCTGCGGCCGCTGCCGCCAGATCATCAAGGAAGTCGCTGACCTGACCGAAACAGATATTCCGGTCCACTGCGCGCACGCCAACGGGTTTGAAACTTACACTTTATCACAGTTACTGCCGCACGGCTTTGGCCCCGCCAGCCTCAAATAGAAAGCTAAGCATGTCCATTCTTTCCGACATCTGGATCCGCGAACAAGCCCAAGCCCACAATATGATCGAACCCTTTGTCGAGGCGCAGCGCCGCGATGGCTGCATCAGTTATGGTTTGTCTTCTTATGGCTATGATGCACGTGTGTCCGACGAGTTCAAGATTTTCACCAATGTCGACAGCTCGATCGTCGATCCCAAAGAGTTCGACCCGAAAAGCTTCGTCGACCGCAAAACCGATGTCTGCATCATCCCGCCCAACAGCTTCGCGCTGGCGCGCACCGTCGAATATTTCCGCGTCCCGCGCGATGTGCTGGTGATCTGCCTTGGCAAATCGACTTATGCGCGGTGCGGGATTATCGTCAACGTAACGCCGCTTGAGCCGGGTTGGGAAGGTCATGTGACATTGGAGTTTTCCAACACAACGCCGCTGCCCGCCAAAATCTATGCCAACGAAGGCGCATGCCAGTTCCTGTTCCTCAAAGGGGAGCAGCCCTGCGAGACCAGCTACGCCGACCGCGCAGGCAAATATATGGGGCAGCGCGGAGTGACGTTGCCTAAACTTTAGCCGGAAAAAATGTCGCCATTGGCTCAATTTCCCCGCTCGGTAGTTATGGCCAGCATGGGATAAAGGAGATTGGTGATGTTTTCAGGGTTATTTGCATTCGTGGGTCGCATCATGCTGGCCCTAATCTTCATCATTTCCGGCGCGATAAAGCTTGGTGACCCTTCAACTACAGTCACCGCCCTGACCAGCGTCGGGTTTCCCGCAAGCCTTGCGTTACCATCGATTTTATTTGAGCTTGTCGGCGGCGTCATGATCGCGCTTGGCATATTTACGCGGATCATGGCGCTGATCTTCGCGGCATTTTGCTTGCTCACAGCGCTGTTGTTCCACAGTGAAACCGCCGACACGATGCAGGCCGCAATGGCGATGAAGAATATTGCGATTGCTGGCGGATTTCTATGCCTGTTCGCATATGAAGGCAAAAGCTGGAGCCTCGATCATTATCGCGCCCGCAAACACCGCGAAGCAGACGCGAGGGTCGCCGCGACCAACGATCACCCGGCAACTGGCGCAGGCTAAAAACATCACGCCCTTTTTGACTTTGCCGCCCGCGCAGCGCATCACAAAGCGCAACAGAATCACGGGAGAAAGCAGAATGTCAGACGCACGCGAATTCGACGTTATTGTCTATGGCGCAACCGGATATACCGGGCGTCTGGTAGCCGAATATATCAAAGGTAAATCCGGCCTAAAATGGGCAATGGCAGGACGATCGTTGTCCAAGCTTGAGGAGGTGCGCGATCTGATCGGCGCTTCGGCCGATACGCCGTTGGTTGTCGCAGATGCGTCCGACCCCGCTTCGCTCGATGTGATGTGCAAGCGAACAAAGGTCGTGCTCACCACCGTCGGCCCATATCAGCTTTATGGCGACGAGCTCGTCGCGGCCTGCGTCGCCAACGGTACCGATTACACCGATTTGTGCGGCGAACCAGCTTGGATGCGGCAGAAAATTGACCAGCATGACGCGGCGGCCAAAGCATCGGGTGCTCGGATTGTCTTTTCCGCAGGGTTTGATTCGATCCCCTTCGATCTCGGGGTATTGTTCCTTCAGCAGAAGGCGGTGGAACGTCACGGTACGCCTGCGCCCCGCGTCAAAGGCCGCGTGCGCAAAATGCAAGGCGGCGCCTCGGGCGGGACCATTGCCAGCCTGACCGAAACCATGAAGGCGGCAGCGAAGAATCCAAGCATCATCGGGCTGCTCAGATCATCCTTCGCTTTGACGCCTGGTTTTGAGGGACCATCGCAGCCGTCCGGCCTGATCCCCGAATATGACAGCGATGCAGGTGCCTGGGCGGCACCGTTCGTAATGGCGCCGATCAACACCAAAAACGTCCACCGGACAAACTTCCTGCTCGGCCACCTTTGGGGCACCGATTTCGTCTATGACGAGATGATGCTGACGACCATGGGAGATGCGGGCAAGGCGATTGCCGAGGGAATCGCCAAGATGAACCCGTTCGGCGATTCCAAGCTCAAGCCCGGCGATGGCCCGAGTCCCGAGGAGCGCGAAAATGGCTTCTACGACATATTGTTCATCGGCCAATATCCCGACGGACGCGAGATCCGCGCATCGGTCAAGGGCGACCGCGACCCGGGATATGGCTCGACATCGAAGATGATCGCCGAAACCGCGATTGCTTTGTGTGAGATCGACGGGCCAGGTGGGGTTACGACGCCGGGAGCGGCTTTGGGTGAGGCTTTGGTTGATCGATTGGGGTCGAACGCTGGGCTGACATTCGCTGTGGAGGGCTAACCCCTTCCATCTGCGGATGAGCGCGCCTATATGCCGCACTCCATGTTAGGTCGCCTCTTCAAAAAAGCCGCAGTCCAACGCCCGCTCGATACTGCGCGGGTGCCAGACGGCATGCGCGTATATGCCATTGGTGATATCCACGGGCGCAACGACCTTCTGCACAACTTGCTCAAGCAAATTGAGGCTGACGATGCAGCCCGTGGTGCAGCTGACACGCATATCATATTCCTTGGTGACCTGATGGATCGCGGGCCTGATAGTGCGGGCGTCATGAATACCGCGATGGCGCTGCGCGATGCTGGCAGAAAAGTCCGGTTCCTGATGGGCAATCACGAAGAAGTGTTCGTCCGCGTTTGTCGCAAGAACGATACCAAAGTGACCCGCTTTTTCCTGCGGATCGGCGGCGAGGAGACCGTGCTCTCTTACGCGATCACCCGCGCCGAATATATCACGCTCGATATGGAGCAATTGTCCGAGCGGTTGGCGACCCTAGTTCCGGAAGCGCATCTTGAGTTTGTCGAGAGCTTCGAGGACCAGATTGTCATCGGCGACTATGCCTTTGTCCACGCAGGCATCCGCCCAGGAGTACCGCTGTCCGAGCAAAAACCAAGCGACCTGCGTTGGATTCGCGAAGATTTCGTCGACCAGCGCGGGGATCTCGAAAAGGTAGTTGTCTACGGCCATACGATCTACGATGAGGTCGAAGAACGCGGTTCGCGAATTGGCATCGATACAGGGGCTTATGCTTCGGATAAATTGACCGCGCTGGGATTAGAGGGCGGCGAACGCTGGTATTTGCAGACCTGATGCGCTAGCCATTGGGCATGAAAAAAATACCCCTGTTCGCAAGCCTGCTTGCCCTTGCCGTCGCTACCCCCGCAATCGCCCAGACTGAACCAAGCCCGTCAAGGCTAAAAGCCGATGTCGAAAAACTGGTCAGCTTTGGTACGCGCCATACTCTGTCGTCCGCAACCGACCCCAAACGCGGCATTGGTGCTGCGCGGCGCTGGGCCGAATCCGAGTTCAAGAAAATCTCGAAGGCTTGCAGCGGCTGCCTGACCACCGAAAAAATCGAACGCAACATGTCCGGACCGCGCGTGCCGAATGGCGTGAATATCGTTGATGTGCTGGCGATCAAGCCAGGCAAAATGGGCTGGGACCATGTCATCATCATAGCCGGTCATATTGATAGCCGCGTTTCGGACGTCATGGACTTCACCAAAGACGCGCCGGGTGCAAATGACGATGGATCGGGCAGCGCACTGGTCATTGAGGCCGCGCGATTGATGTCAAAACAGCCCCAAGGCGAAGCGACGATCGTCTTCGCCTTGCTCTCTGGTGAAGAACAGGGCCTATTCGGCGGCCGTTTGCTCGCCGAAACCGCCAAGGAACGCGGCTGGAAAGTCACCGCGATGCTCAACAACGATATTGTCGGCGGTACGCTTGGCACCGATGGCCGCAAGGTTGATAATGTCGTCCGCATCTTCAGCGAAGGCATCCGTGCTTCGGAAGATATGGCTGCGCAACTGGCACGACGCGGTAGCGGCGGTGAGGATGACGGCCCAAGCCGCGCCTTGATGCGCTATGCCGACAAGGTAGCCGAAAGCGAACTTGGCGAGATAGGACTGGACGCATTCGGCGTCCGCCGCCCGGACCGCTTTGCGCGCGGCGGCGACCATTTGCCAGCGCTCGAGCTTGGGCTTCCGGCAATCCGCTTCACCGTGGGTGTCGAGAATTACCACCATCAACATCAGGACTTACGCACCGAAGACGGCATCGAATATGGTGACACCGTTGATAAAATGGACTTCGACTATCTCGCCAAAGTTACGGCGCTAAACGTCGCAACCGCCAATTCGCTGAGCGTGGCCCCGCCCGCCCCAACCTCGGCAAAACTCGGCGGAGCGGTATCTTCGGATACCAAGGTCGAATGGACACCCGTAACCGGGGCTACCGGTTATCGCATTTACTCGCGCAAAGCCGACCAGCCCAACTGGACCGATGTCGTCGCGATAAATGAAGCTTCGGCCACTTCGCACGTTTTGACGGGCGTTATCGTCGATGACCATTTCGTCGGCGTTTCCGCCGTAAACGCGTCGGGCAAGGAAAGCATCATTACCTTCGCTGGCTTACCCCCGCGCCAATAGGCAAAAAACAAAGGGCGCGGCCTCCTAAGACCACGCCCTTTGGGCTACTCTCGGGTGTTTTCGAGCAATTCGATTAAGCAACCAGCGGCTGCTCCATGTCGTCGAGATCGCGCAGCACATAGCCGCGGCCCCATACGGTTTCGATATAATTTTCGCCCATGCAGGCCAGCGACAGTTTTTTGCGCAGCTTGCAGATGAAGACGTCGATAATCTTGAGTTCGGGTTCGTCCATGCCGCCATACAGGTGGTTCAGGAACATTTCCTTGGTGAGCGTCGTGCCTTTGCGTAGCGAGAGCAGCTCCAGCATCGCATATTCCTTGCCGGTCAGGTGAACGCGGCTGCCGTCGACTTCAACGGTCTTGGCATCGAGATTGACCGCAAGCTTGCCGGTACGGATGACCGACTGCGAGTGGCCCTTCGAACGGCGCACAACTGCGTGGATGCGGGCGACCAGTTCTTCACGGTGGAATGGCTTGGTGACATAATCATCGGCACCGAAGCCGAACGAACGGACCTTGCTGTCCATTTCCGAAATACCGGAGAGAATGAGTACCGGCGTCTGCACCTTGGCGACGCGCAGTTTTTTCAGCACATCATAACCATGCATGTCGGGCAAATTCAGGTCGAGCAGGATGATGTCATAATCATAGAGCTTACCCAGATCGAGGCCTTCTTCGCCCAGATCGGTGGTGTAGACATTGAACCCTTCGGTTGCGAGCATCATTTCGATGGCCTTCGCGGTTGTTGGCTCGTCTTCAATCAAAAGCACACGCATTGGGCAAACCCCTTTAAGTTTTGCAACTACCCAACGACCGATCTACACCCCTGCGATGCAGCCATTGGAATTCATTAACCATATTGGAAATGAACTGAAAAGGTTAATTTCATCTTAACGCAGCGATTCCAACGAGTCGCGAGAGGGGTTTCAGACAAAAAATGACTCATTTCTGCGGGTTTAGGAGTCCTTTGGAGATCTTAAGATTTTTTTCGCGCCCTGGCTCATTTGATCGATTAGGCAGCAAGTTGCGCCACAAATCACATGAGCATCATATTTACTCGTTCGTTTCGGAGCAGACTAGCCCAATCGCGCTACCAGATACTCGATCAATGCCGTCACCCTTGCAGGCCTGATCATTCCTGGCGGGGTGACCAGATGCAGCGCCACCTGCTGCGGTCGCCACTCTTCTAAAATGGTAACCACCGCACCGCTTGCGAGATCGCCGTTGATGATGAAGTCAGGCACCACAGCGATCCCGTGGCCCGATCGTAAACTGTACAGCATCACGTCGCTGTTGTTCGCGCGCAGGCGGCCATTCGGGCGGACAGCGGCTTCTTCGCCTTTGAGGTTCGTAAACCGCCACAGTTCGGGCGTTGTCAGTAACGAATAACGCAGACATTCATGTTCGCCCAACTCTGCCGGATGGCGGGGCGTTCCCATGCGTTCAAGATAGGAAGGCGCGGCAACGATGTGGGTTTTTACATCGCGAAGCTTGCGTGCACGTAGCGAACTGTCGGGGAGCAACGCGATCCGCAGGCCGATGTCAAAGCCTTCACCAATCAGATCGACCTTCGCATCGGATAAGTGCATGTCGATGCTGATCCCGCGATATTCGCACAGGAATTCGGCAACCACCGGCCCAACATGACTAAGCCCGAAGCTCATCGGCACAGCGAGGCGGACGAGGCCAACGGGTACTGACGCTTCACCACGCGCCGCTTCCTCCGCCGCCCGTCCTTCGGCCAAAATCGCGCGGGCATGTTCGACCAGCTTTGCGCCGCTCTCGGTCAGCGACAATCGCCGCGAGGTGCGGTGGAATAACGGCGCGCCTACCTGTGCTTCTAGACGGGTGACTGCCTTTGATACGGTAGCCTTGGATAGGCCGAGCGCGTCCGCCGCGCCGGTAAAGCTCTTATGCTCGACAACGCAGGCAAAAATGCTCCAGGCTTCGAAATCTGGAAGTCTCATATGTAGAAACAATATGTTTCTAACGTTTCTATTTCAATCACAATCTTTGGGCCTATTTCTGGCAACATGAAATCCACCCCCAATTAGGAGTGACCGCCATCACTGACACTAAAACCAAAATCGAAATCCGGCCCTTTATATCGCTTGGTGCAGCCAATCATGGCTGGCTCAATGCGCATCACCATTTTTCTTTCGCCGATTATTATGACCCGGCCCGAATGAGCTGGGGCGCGATCCGCGTGTGGAACGATGACATCATTGCACCGCAGTCGGGCTTCCCGCCACACCCACATGCCGACATGGAAATCATTACCTATGTCCGCACTGGCGCGATTACCCACAAGGACAGCATGGGCAATGAAGGCCGCACCGAGGCCGGCGACGTCCAGGTGATGAGTGCCGGTAGCGGCGTTCGCCATGCCGAATATAATTTGGAAAACGATCCAACGACCATCTTCCAGATATGGATCATGCCCAACCGCAAGGGCGGCTCGCCAAGCTGGGGCGCAAAGCCGTTTCCCAAGGGTGACCGGTCCGGCGCTTGGCAGGTATTGGCGAGCGGCTTTGCCGCTGACGTCGATGCGCTGCCGATCCGGACCGATGCCCGCGTGCTTGGCGCAACCATCAAGGCGGGCGACAGCCTAAACTACGAGGTCGGCGCAACGCGCCATGCCTATATGGTGCCTGCAACCGGCTCGGTCGAGATCGACGGTCAGCGCGCCTACGCCCGCGATGGCGTCGCGATTGGTGAAGGTCCGATTACAATTACCGCGATTGAGGACGCCGAAATCGTCCTCGTCGACTCCGAATAACCTTCCCCCAGCCCCCTTCAGCAACCCGAAGGGGGCACCCCTCTCCCACAAAGGAAATCCCCATGACCAAAGTCCTAGTCCTCTATTATTCCAGCTACGGCCATATCGAAACGATGGCCGAAGCCATTGCCGAGGGCGCGAGTGGCGCGGGTGCAGACGTCACCATCCGCCGCGTCCCTGAAACCGCGCCGCTTGAAGTCGCGCAGGCCGCGCATTTCAAGCTCGACCAAAAAGCAGAGATCGCGACCATCGACGAGCTAAAGGATTATGACGCCATTGTCGTCGGCACCGGCACCCGCTTTGGCCGCATGTCCAGCCAGATGGCCAGTTTCTGGGACACCGCCGGCGGCGTTTGGATGCGCGGCGAGCTCAACGGCAAAGTCGGTGCTGCGTTTACTGCGACAGCATCTCAGCATGGTGGTCAGGAAACGACGCTCTTTTCGATCATCACCAACCTGTTGCACTTCGGCATGACCATCGTCGGCCTCGATTATGGCTTCCAGGGTCAGATGCGCAATGACGAAGTCACTGGCGGCGCCCCCTATGGCGCAACGACGATTGCCAATGGCGACGGAAGCCGCCAGCCAAGCGAGACCGAACTTGACGGCGCGCGCTACCTTGGAAAACGCGTTGCCGAAACAGCGGCGAAGCTGTCCGCCTGAGCGTAGCAATGAGCGGCCGCGTCTGTTAAGGGCGCGGCCATGGCCTTTGACCTGCCCGAAGACTTGATTGAAGAAACTTTCCTGGCCTCCACCGGGCCGGGTGGGCAGAATGTCAACAAGGTCTGTAATTCTCCCCCCTGCATTTCAATAATGCAGAACTTGGCTTCGATAGACTACAGTTTGGGGTATGACAAAAGGGATACAGCTACAGTAGGTTTTCGACGCCTGCCCAGATGAAGGGCGACTCACTGCGACGCCAACTGGCAAAGGCAGAGCGGTTCGCGCTGCAACACGGACTCGAACTTGATACCAGCCTGCGCGATTTGGGTGTGTCAGCTTACACGGGTCAACATCGCAAAAAGGGCGCGCTCTCCTCATTTCTCGGCAGAATAAAGGCTGGAGAAATAGCCGTAGGCTCGTGGCTGATCGTTGAGAACATCGACAGATTGTCACGGGAAAATGCTTGGGATGCTTTTGGCATGATCAGGGAAATAGTCGAAAGCGGCATCACGATCGCTTCTCTCGTAGATGATATGATCTATGATCTCCCGAGACTCCAAAAAAGTCCGCAACTATTTCAAACCCTGCACGCAGTCTTGACCAAAGGCCATAGGGAGTCGGCTGACAAAGCTGACCGGCTTCAAGAAGTTTGGGCTGAAAAGCGGGCTGGAATAATGGATGGCGGAAGAAAAAAGCTCACCCGCCAAGGTCCGGGCTGGCTTTATCTCAACGCCGATGACGCACGAGAGCCCCTTGTCGGTGATTGGGAATTTAATGAGCAGGCGCAGATTGTAAGGCGTGCATTTGCCTA
>LNFK01000055.1 GCA_001464315.1 Sphingomonadales bacterium Ga0077559
CACCACCCGCGCGACGTTTATCCCGCCGCCGCCGGGGTTGTAGCGATCATTCTTCGTCCTGATCTTGTGCGTCGGGCCAACCATTTGCGCTTCGCATGCACCGTCAATCGCTGGATTGAGCGTCAGGGTGACGATGGATTTCATGCCTCATGCTTGTCCAGCAATCCCGCCACATCCAACGCCGTGCGCCCGGCATAATCCTTGTCGATTTCGGCAATCAGCCGCTGCCTTATGTCGTCCGGCAGATGTTTACGCATCAGGCCCAGAACCTTGGGCGGCGCGATCAATATCGCCTGCCGATCATCATCCTTCATATGAAAAATGAAAAGCTCGGCCATTTCGAGCGCGAAATCGTCCTCAGCTTGCCGGTGCAGGTCGGTCGTTTCATAGGCACCGCGCCTGTCGCCGCTGCTCTCGAAACTGCGCCCAGGCTGATCGTCGCCAAGTTCGGCTGTCGAGGGGGTTTTCTGCTCTTCCTCGACAAGCAGTTCCAAGTGCGGTTCTTGCATGCTGCCCTTATTCCGGAACAGCGACATCCGCGCACCATCTACGGCCATAATCAGCACATCATGGGCAATCAGCATGCTAGACCTCCTATCGTTGGGCAACTGCCACGATGATGGCCGAGCGTGATGGGCAGCGCGATAGGTATTGCTACGGATCGACTTCCATGCGGGACGGCTGCCTGAACACGACCAGTTTCATTGCCTGCAGGAACAGCAGCACGGCGGCACTTCCGGCGAAGGCCATGAGAAAATCTTGCCAATCAAGGGAGCCGAATTTCAGCAAAGTCGCAATCATCGGCACAAACAATATGACGAGCGATATGACAACGAGGCTCGACAGCACGTAGAGGAGTGCTTTGTTCTTTCGTCCCAGCGCCCTGATAACAGAAGCGCCATAGGACCGGTTTACGAAGATCAGCGCCAGGATGGCGGCGACTAATGCGAAGAACACCAGTGCCCGCACATATCTCTCGTCAAAACCCTGCAACAAGGCAAAGGCGTAAATGCCCGCCAAAATGGCGAAAGCAGTAGCGCCCTGAAAAACGCTCCACGCAATCATTCCCCAGGAGAATAGCCGCTCATCCGGCGCGCGCGGCGGACGCGTCATGATATTGGGCTCCTCCTCCTCGGCCTCAAAGACAAAGGCGCACACCGGATCAATCACCATTTCGAGCAAAGCGATGTGGATCGGTCCGAATAAAATCGGTAGACCGAGTAGCAGGGGCGCTAGGGCAAATCCGGCAATTGGCACATGCACGGCAAAGATGAACGCCATCGCTTTGCGGATATTATCATAGATCCGGCGACCGAGCGTGATTGCTTTGACGATAGCACCGAAATCATCGTCGAGCAGGACGATCGCCGATGCCTCGCGCGCGACATCGGTCCCTCGCTTGCCCATGGCGATACCGATATGCGCAGCCTTCAGCGATGGCGCGTCGTTGACGCCGTCGCCGGTCATCGCGACAATTTCTCCGGCGGCTTTCAGCGCCTCGACAATGCGCAATTTCTGTTCGGGCATGATCCGCGCGCAGATCGTGACGGATCGCAGCCGTTCGGCCAGTTGCGCGTCGTCGAGGCCGTCCATCTCGGTGCCGGTCAGCACCTCGCCATCGGCAAGACCCGCCTGCAACGCAATCGACCGCGCCGTCTTGGCATAATCGCCCGTAATCATCATGACGCGAACGCCCGCGGCGCGGCACTCCGCAACTGCTGACGGCACGCTTGCCCGCAACGGGTCGGCAAGACCGATCAGCCCGACCAAGGAAAAATGATAGTCGCGGTGCGATTCTGCCGGTTGGGGGTTGGCTGTATCAGCGACCGCGACGCCGAGCACGCGAATACCCTGTTCGGCCATCACGTCGGCGGCGCGCATCATCTGTTCGGATTGTTTTGCGTCTAATCGGCACAATGTTGCAATCGCCTCGGGCGCGCCTTTTGCGGCGACAATCAGCTTTTCGGGCGTTTGCCAAACGTTGGACATCGCCAGCAAATCGGGCCGCAAACCGTAGCTGTGCACGAACGTCCATGCGTCTGCCGTGGGCCGGTCCGACGAGCGACCCGCTTCATGGATGGCAACCTCCATCGGATCGATGGCAACAACAGCACTGGCAAATATCCCGGTTTCGATCAGACTTGCATATTTGTCCGGAATGCCCTGGCGAAGGTCGATCTCGGTCGCGCCCTCCGCCGGAAGCCAAAGCTGCGCCACTGCCATCCGGTTTTCGGTGAGCGTGCCGGTTTTGTCGGTGCACAAGACGGTGGTCGATCCCAATGTCTCGATCGCCGCCGCCCGCCGCGTCAGCACCCGGGCCTTGCTGATCCGCCATGCCCCGACTGCGAGGAAGATGGTCAGCACCACAGGAAATTCTTCGGGTAGCATCGACATGCCGATGGAGATTCCGGCCAGCAGGGCTTCAAGCCAGCCGCCGCGCGTCATGCCGTAAAGCACGCCGACCATTAGCGCGACCAGGGCCCCACCGACGGCGCACAGCCGGACGATGCGCGCGGTCTCCAGCCGCAAGCGCGGTACTTCTGTATCAAGCGTGGCGAGTGATTTGCCGATCTGGCCGATCTGGGTGGCGACGCCGGTTGCAACGACATGGGCGAGGCCATTGCCGCGCGTTGCCATTGATCCAGAATAGACCAAAGGCTGGCCTTCGCCACCGGGCCGCAATGCGCTGGTTTCTTCACCTTCCGTTGCCGCCCGCTTGCCAACTGGCAGCGACTCCCCCGTCAGCAGCGATTCATCGGCTTGCAGATCATTGGCCTCCAGCAAGACCGCATCGGCGGCAATCCGGTCGCCCTGTTCGAGCAGCATGATGTCGCCGCGCACGACCTCGCAGCCCGCCACGCGTATCTGTTCACCATCGCGGATGACTAGCGCGCGCGGAGCCGACAGATCACGCAAAGCCTCAAGCACATGCTCTGTGCGGCTTTCCTGCATAATGGTGACCACTACAGAAAAGGACGCAAATGCGAGCAGGATCAGCGCCTCAGTGAGGTCGCCGAGCAATAGATAGGCGAGCCCACCGACGAGCAAAAGCACGAGCATCGGTTCACGCATCACCTCTGACATGATCCGCCAGATCGAGCGCGTCCCAGCTTGAGGCAAACTATTGGGGCCGTCTTCAGCAAGATGACGAGCCGCTTGTTCTGCGGACAATCCTGTCCGGTTCATCGCCGTAACCAGGCGACGACCGTCACAAAAAACGTGGTGGACCAGCCGAGCAAAAGGATACCATTAACTCCCTCGATTGCGCTGACCAGTCGCCAGCGGCGGGATATGTCGGCATCGTCAAAACCTATACCGGCATAAGTGATGGTCGAAAAACAGACCACCATTTCCAGATCGGCCACTGCGCCAGGCAACAGGTAGAGGCCGGCACCATGAATCAGAACGGTAATAACGACCATCAATGTTGCAAACAGGAGCTGGTCGATCATCTTGCGATTACTTCGTCGGACAGGTGTTGACCCCGAGCAGTGAGTAAAGCGGACAGGAGCCGACAAAAGCAGTCAGCAACGGGATGACACCGATCCAACCCCAAACCGTTTGCGGTCCAACAAATACCAGTGAAATCAAGCCAATGCCCAAAATGATACGAAATGCACGGTCCGTATTCCCAACATTTTTCTTCAACATACCTTGTCACTCCTTGCTCAATTTTTTAGTTTGCTCAGGCCAATCGCATTCAATGCCAGGCGCTCATAGAAAGGCTCGTTTTCCCCCTTTCGGACTTTACGCAGAAAATATTTCTCGAACGCGACTTTGGCGAGATGCACCCATTTGCCTTGGGCCGACCAGTTGACATTGCGCGGTGGAATTTGCGGTTGGGCAATAAAGGCGACGCCTTCATCGCCAAAATCGGCGAGACACAGTGCATTCCATGTTGCCTCGCTTGTCGGTTCGCGCGCTTCGAGCAACGCCGCCAGATTATGCGCAACCGCGGTCACCATGCTTTCGATCATGAACCCGGTTTTGGGGACACCGACTGGCACTGGCGTGGGCCCTATCGGCGGAATGGCGACGCATACGCCGATCGCGAATATGTTGGGAAAGGCGGGGTTGCGCTGATGCTTGTCGACCAGCACAAAGCCGCGCGGGTTGGTCAGGCCAGCGATGCCAAAGATCGCGGGGACGCCGCGAAACGCCGGAAGCATCATCGAGAATTTGAATGGCAATGCATGCGTCGCGGCCACCGATCCGTCGGCTGCGACCTCTTCGAGATGCATGACGCCGGGTTCGAGCGATTTAGTGCGTGCATTAATAATCCATTTGATATGACGACCGCGCATTTCGCTTTCCATCATCGATTTGGTGTCGCCCACGCCGTCGAGCCCGAGATGGCCAATATAGGGTTCTGGGGTGACAAAGATCATCGGCACACGGTCGCGGATTTTGCGGCGGCGCAGCTCGGTATCGATCATCATCGCAAATTCATAAGCCGGGCCAAAGCAGGATGCGCCTTGCGCCGCGCCGATGACGACCGGGCCGGGATCGGCGACAAAGGCATCCAATGCTTCTGCCGCCTTAACCGCATGCGCCGTCTGGCAAACCGACGTGCTGTAGCCGCCATGCGGGCCGAGGCCCTTGATTTCGTCAAAGGCGAGGTCTGGCCCGGTGGCGATCACCAGATAGTCATAGTCGACAATGCTGCCGTCATTCAGCTCGACGCAATTTTGCTCGGGCAACACGCGTTTGGCACCAATCGAAACAAAGCCGATATGTTTGCGGTCAAATACCGGGCGCAACGCGACTTGAATCGCCTCGGGCTTGCGCCAGCGTAGCGCCACCCACGGATTTGACGGCGTGAACGAGAAATGCTCGCTTTCGGAGATAACGCGCACATCGGCCTTGTGCTTGACGGCATCCTTGATTTCAAATGCGGCGATTGTACCGCCAAGACCGGCGCCGAGAATGACAATGCGCGGCAAACTTACGTCTTTGGCGGCCATGATATGCTCCTGTGTCGATACAGTTTGCAATCTCGCGGCTAATCGGGCTGAGCGCCATAAGTAGTCCCCCGTATGCGCGATGTCTCCGCTTGCTGAGTGCCTGTTGCAATGAGCGGCGGCGCTAAGCCCAGAACATATGCAGTTAGAATGAGCCCGGCAAAATTTACGAACAACATGCATACCCATAATGTAGCTAAAAGCTTCACAGGATGATGCTGCCTCACCACGAGCTTGTATATGGGAATCAATTGTCGCAAGCACATGGGTCAGGCCAAGGGAGTCGCGTTGGTTAGAAGAACATGCCTCTTCAGCATTTTGGAGCTCGGAATCTTGAATTCCTAATCAAAGACTACGTGCGAAGTAGAACGTTCTTGAACAAGCGTGTCTAACCAGTCAATTACTGCACGCACTCTGGCAACTCCGGCAAGATCGCGGTGAACAACAACCCAAAAGCTACGTCGGATTTGAATCACGGGCAAGATCGGGCGCAGCGCGTTGTCGAGTGCTCCGATAAAGTTGGGTAGCACAGATATGCCTAGCCCAGACCGCGTCATGGCATGCTGGACATTTATGCTTGTACTACTGAGTGTCGGAACGAGGCTGTCATCAATCTCGGGCAGGTATCTTAACTCTTCGGCATAAATAAAATCAGGAATGTAACCGATCAAAACATGCCGTTTTAAATCATCTACAGCTTTTGGCTGGCAGTGGGCGTCGAGATAGTCCCCAGACGCATAGAGCCCCAATGAATAATTAGCGAGCTTCCGTGCGATGAGGGGCCCCTTGACTGGACGTGCAAGCATCACGGCTAGGTCGGCCTCCCGCTTTGAGGGATTAAGGAAACCATTAGTCGTCACGATCTCCAAATTGATTTCAGGATGGAGCGACCGGAACGATTGCAGATGTCTCGCAACCACCCATGTTGCAAATCCTTCCGATAAACTCAGTCTAACGGTGCCCACAAATCTGCTGTGTTCGCCCGTAAGAGCGCTGGCAGCGGCTATAACCGAGCGCTCGACCTCCTCGGCGTGCTTTAACAATTCATTGCCGCTGGCGGTTAGCATGTGACCATTTGGCCCAATCTCAAACAGGCTGGCTTTTAGCTCCGCCGAAAGCCTATCAATCTTTCGGCCAACGGTTGTTGCATCAACTGACAGGCTTTTGGCAGCCAACGATAATGTGCGTTTGCGCGCTACCGCCAAAAAGAAGCGAAGATCGTCCCACTGCATTGAATTCACCCTGCAAAAATGCAGGTCATATATGCATTTCTATCTGTATATCTGCAAATAAATTGACGCTATCGATCATCTCACAGAATCAGGAGAGCAGATAGTGCGGCAGATTGATCATTTTATTGCAGGCGGAGCCGGTGTTGCAGGCACGCGTTTTGGCGATATCATGGACCCGAACAATGGCGGTGTTCAGGCGCGGGTAGCTTTGGGTGATGCTGCTGTCTTGCAGCGCGCGGTCGATGCCGCACTGGCCGCTCAGCCAGCGTGGGCGGCAACCAATCCGCAGCGCCGCGCGCGCGTTATGTTCGAATTCAAGCGGCTGGTCGAAGCGAATCTGAACGAGCTCGCCCATATGCTCAGCAGCGAGCATGGCAAGGTGATCGCCGACAGCAAGGGCGACATTCAACGCGGTCTTGAAGTTATCGAATTCTGCTGCGGCATCCCGCATATCTTAAAGGGTGAATATACCCAGGGTGCGGGCCCCGGCATCGACGTCTATTCGATGCGCCAACCAATCGGCATCGGTGCGGGCATCACCCCGTTCAACTTCCCGGCGATGATACCTTTGTGGATGTCGGGCGTGGCGATTGCGACCGGCAATGCTTTCATCATCAAACCCAGTGAGCGTGATCCAAGCGTCCCCGTACGACTGGCCGAACTGTTTATCGAGGCAGGGTTACCCGAAGGCATCTGCCAGGTTGTGCATGGCGACAAGGAAATGGTCGATGCTATTCTCGATCACCCTGCCATTGGCGCGATTAGCTTCGTCGGATCGTCTGACATCGCGCATTATGTCTACAATCGCGGTGTCGCAAACGGCAAGCGCGTCCAGGCCATGGGCGGGGCGAAGAACCATGGCATCGTCATGCCAGACGCCGACCTCG
>LNFK01000056.1 GCA_001464315.1 Sphingomonadales bacterium Ga0077559
TTTTATAGGCAAGGCAACCCTTAAACGCCGCCTTTACGGCGGGTTTGCTTCAATGATGTTGATAACCAAGCGATGGCGGCAAGGGGATTTGAGCATCGCAGTCATACAGCGTCAATCCTGCGCCTTCAACGACCCGCCCGACGACCGTTGCCGTGACCCGAATAATTTCCTCCGGCGACGTGGTGAACAGCAGCTCGTAGTCATCACCCCAACTCGCCGCCTGTATCCGGCTTTCCAGGGTTTCGCCGCGGTAGCTGATGTAAGGTGCCGACAGCGGTATTTGCGAGAGATCTATGGAAATGCCCACTTTGCTCGCACTCGCCATGCGTTCGGCGTCGAGCAGCAGCCCGTCGGAGATATCCATCATGGCATGAACGAGTGGAGCAAGCGCCTGCCCTTCGACAAGGCGCGGCTCAGGCCGGTTGTAGGCGTTGGCTAGCGGTCCGACCTCATCGAAGCCAGCATCGATCAGCTCAAATCCCGCGAGCGCATCGCCGAGCGTGCCGGTGACGTAAAGCAAATCGCCCACCTGAGCACCGCTGCGCGATGGCACCGGACGGTGCGTTGCTGCGCCCAGCGCAGTCAGCCCCAAGCCACGCTTGTCGCCGCGATTGGTAACTGTGTCGCCGCCTAGCAATGCAACGTTAAAATGTTTCAGAACGACCGCCAAGCCTTCGGCAAACTTGCGGTCCCATTCGTCCTCGCCAAGCATGAATCCAAGCAGCACACCCAAAGGCCTCGCGCCTTTAGCCGCCAGATCTGACAGATTCGACGCAACCAGTTTCCATGCGACATCGGCGGGATCGGCATTGGAATGCCAGTGCACCCCCTCGGCCATCATGTCGTGTGTCAGTATAAGCGCTTCGTTGCCGAGTTCGATTACCGCCGTATCGTCCAACAGCCCGCGCGCCGCCGGGTCGGTCACCATCGCACGCATCAGGCCGATGAAAGTGGATTCGCTGGTCAGCTGCGCTTCGCCTTTGCCACCGAGTCCAGCAACCCGTTCACAAACTTCGCGTCCTTCACATCAAAAAACGCGTGGGCGACGTCCATATATTCGTTGATGATTGTCCCAGTCGGCACATCCGGCCGCGCGATGATTTCATATGTCCCGGCGCGTAATATTTGCAGCATTGTCTTGTCCAAACGCCCGATTTTCCACTGCTCACCCAGATTAGCCTCGATCAACGCATCGATGTCCGCACGCCTGCCGTCGGTCCCGACAACAACATCGTCAAAAAAGTCGATATCGGCATCAATCAACTGCGCGTCTTCGATTTCCTTGCCCAGACGGTGTTCATGAAACTGCCCGAGCAGCCGCGCCAGACCTATTTCCTCCATGTCCATCTGGTACAGCGCCTGCACCGCAGCCAGCCTTGCGGCTGAGCGGGCTTTTGAAGTTGAGGTCTTGCTCATAATCTTTTCCTTACGCTCAGCGCGTGCGCTGGCAATCCCTCGGCATCGGCGAGCGTGGCAGCCGCCGGACCAATCGCTTCGACCGCAGCCTTGTCGAGCGAGATGAAGCTGGTACGCTTCATAAAATCGAGCACCGACAGTCCGGACGCAAAGCGCGCTCGCCTTCCGGTGGGCAGCACATGGTTCGGACCTGCAACATAGTCACCAATCGCTTCGGGGGTCATTCGCCCCAAAAACACCGATCCGGCGTGGCGGATCATGCCGAACAAGACCTCGGCACGGTCGTCGTCCACAGCAAGTTCGACATGCTCGCCCGCCAGCCGGTTGACCAGAGGCATCGCGTCCTCGAGCGTTTTGACAACGACAATCGCACCATTGTCGGCCCAACTTGAGCGCGCAACGCCGCCTGTGGCCAGTTCTGCCAGCTGTTCTTCAACTGCAGAGGCAACTTGCAAGGCAAAATCCGCATCGTCGGTGAACAATATCGACTGGCTGGTCGGATCATGCTCTGCCTGACTTAGCAAATCTGCTGCGATCCAGTCGGGATTGTTCTTGGCATCGGCGACAACAATAATCTCAGACGGACCCGCCACCATGTCGATGCCGACCACGCCATAAAGCTGGCGCTTGGCTTCGGCCACCCAGGCGTTGCCGGGGCCGGTAATCACATCGACGGGCGCGATACGGTCCGTACCATAAGCCAAGGCCGCAATGGCCTGCGCGCCGCCAACGCGCCAGATTTCATCGACACCCGCCAAATGCGCAGCGGCCATAACCGTCTGGTTGATCTCGCCTTGCGGTGTTGGCGTCACCATCACGAGGCGCTCTACGCCAGCGACTTTCGCAGGAATGGCGTTCATCAAAACCGAAGAAGGATAAGCCGCCCTGCCCCCCGGCACATAAATCCCGGCTGCATCGACCGCGCTCCACCGAGCTCCCAAACGTACGCCCTGTTTGTCGCGATAATCGCGGTCCTCGGGCAATTGCGCCAGATGATAATCGCGTATTCGGCTCGCCGCCAGCTCGAGCGCCTCCCGCAGTTCTGAATCCAAGCCATCAAACGCCGCTTTGCACTGGCCTGCGTCAATCTGCCAGCCATGCGTGTTGAGGTCGAAACCATCAAAACGCTCGGTCAACTCGACCAAAGTCACATCGCCGCGGTCGCGCACCTGATTGATCGTCTGTGCGACAACGCTCGACACATCGACATCGGCTTCACGCCGGTCGTTTACCAGCGCGTCGAACGCCGAAGCGAAATCGGGGTTGGATGAATTAAGCCGCTGCACGAGGTTCTGCCAGTAAACGGAAACGCTCGACCATAGCAGGAATGACGCCGCTCATCATTTTGTACGCTGCACGGTTGACGATCAGCCGCGCCGACACTTGCGAAATAACGTCTGTTTCCACCAAGCCGTTTTCAGCCAGCGTCCTGCCTGACGACACAAGATCAACAATCCGTCCGGCCAGACCCAATGAAGGCGCCAATTCCATCGCGCCGTTCAGCTTTACGCATTCGGCCTGAATGCCTTTATTCTGGTAATAGCGCCTGGTTGTCGTCGGATATTTAGTCGCAACGCGGATATGGCCGCCATTGGTTGGGTCCGAGACACCATCGGGCATCGCCACCGAGATGCGGCATTTGCCGATGCCGAGGTCAACCGGGGCGTAGAGTTCCGAATAATCAAACTCGTCGATCACGTCAGAGCCGACAATCCCGATCTGCGCAGCGCCGTGGGCGACGAAGGTCGCAACATCGAATGCGCGCACACGAATGATGCTGATAGCGGGGTCATGGGTCGCAAAAAGTAACGCCCGGCTGGCATCGTCGAAGAATGCGGCTTCGGGCTCGATCCCGGCGCTTTGCATCAACGGCAAGGCCTCGTCGAGAATCCGTCCCTTGGGGATTGCAAAGATGATGCGGTCGGTCATGATGGCCGCGCTTTAGGGGCCAGCGGAGTAAAGGGCAATATGGCGTTACATGCGGAAATTTTGTCAGCACTGAACGACCAAGCCAATCATGTGCTGCAAAACGGCGCGCCAGGCACCGCCGCAATTTGCCGCGCTTTGACTGCGTTGGCTCGGAGCGACACGCTGTGTGGCCAGCGGATAGCGACTTGGGACCCGCAAATGGTGTTGCGCGATGCCATGCCTTTACGTCTGGCGGGAGGTTTTCACGACCTCTTCCGGCGAGGCGTCGAACCTGTGTTAGGCAACATATATAGCGGCGAAGTCCGCGATCAAGCGAAGGCGGACCAAATTGTCTGCGAAATCGTCGAGCGTCATGATGCAGAATTGTTGCCGTGGTTCGATAGCCCGCCGCAAACCAACGAAGCCGGTCGCTCGGCAAGCTTTGTCGCTGCGCTGCACTGGCTTTCCAGCCGCGTCGCGCCCATTTTCGAACTGAACGAGATCGGATCGAGCGCGGGAATGAACCTGCTGATCGACCGATACAGCTATGATCTGGGCGGCGTGGTCAGTGGACCCGACGCTACGCCAGTAACTATGCGCCCGATATGGAACGGCCCTCCGCCGCCTGCCGACCCATTCAGCATCGCCTCGGTTCAAGGCTGCGATATCCAGCCCATCGACGTCCGCGACGATGTCGCTGCCAACCGGCTGATTGCCTATATCTGGCCCGAAATGCCAGAACGCTTCGCGCGGATGGAGGCTGGCATCGAAATGATTCGCGCACAGCCCGTCGATCTGGTCCAAGCCGACGCCGCAGACTTTGTTGAAGCACGGCTGGCGACCCCGCAAGCTGCTGGCACCACTCGCGTGCTCATGCACAGCATAGTTTGGCAATATCTACCCAATGTAGTGCAGCAGCGCATACAAACTGCGATGGCGGAGGCAGGCGCCAAAGCGACGCGCGTGCAGCCGCTGGCGTGGATTTCTCTCGAAACCAATCGCTCCACATTCCGGCACGAACTAAAAGTCAGCTATTGGCCGGACGGCGGCGAGCAAGCCCTGTTGGGCGAAGCCCACGCCCACGGCGCGTGGGTCAACTGGCTTGGCGCTTAAGCCAAAAACTTCTCCATCGCGGCATTCACCGCTTCGGGCTTTTCCCAGATAACAAAATGGCCGCAGTCATTTACAGGTTCGACTTTAACGTTCGGCACAAGTTTTTCGATGCCGTCGATATTGCTGGCGGGCAGCGCAAGATCATCCATCGCCCAGACGACCAGAGTCGGAATATCTAGCTTGGGAAACTCACCTGCCGCAAAGGCCGGGATTTCGGCATCTTCATCCATCGCTGGAACATAAATCGCCGACGCGCGGTACCAATTGAGCATGCCGAAACAGGCGTCGCGATCTTCCCAATCCTTAAGCAACGCTGCGCGCTCTTCAGGTTCCATGCCGCTTGGCTTGTCCCATTTGATGGTTTTGAGCAGCAGTCCGGTCAAGCCATGCTCGCGGACCAGCGCGTCATTTTCGGGATCGCGAAAAGCGCGGATATATTGGCTCGCCGCCCGCTGATTCATGTCGGTGATCAACAGCCGCTGGAATAAATAGGGGTGCGGGGCATTGGCAATGATGGCTTGGCGCACACGCCCAGCCCAAGCCGGATTGAACGCCCGTGGCTGACCATTGATCGCGACGCTCCACGCAATCGCGCCGCCCCAGTCGTGCCCCGCAATGACGAATTCCTGCACGCCAAGCGCATCGGCCAGAGCAAAAATATCAGCGGTGAGCTTATCGGCGGTGTAAGCGTCCACTTCCTGCGGCCTCGACGTCCCTCGATATCCGCGCTGATCGGGTGCGATGCAATAATAACGGTCGGAAAATGCCGCAATCTGGTGCCGCCACGTACGATGCGATTCGGGAAAACCGTGGAGGAAGATGATCGCAGGTTTATCGGGGGAGCCCGCTGTATAGGCATCCATTTCTATGCCCGTCGATAACGACAGCCTGCTATGGGAGAGTTCGGTCATTCAGATTTTGGCCTTTTACGAGCGATAGTGATGCTGGACCGCTAACCCCCTTAAAACACAAAGTAATCCTATATGATTGTAAAAAATAGGCGAATCATGCGCTTTTCGTGAGCGGAACCTCCGGAATGGGGATGAATTCCTGATCGTCACCCGGTACCAAGGGAAATTTGCCCGACTTCCAGTCAGCCTTCGCATGATTGATCCGGTCGCGTGAGGACGACACGAAATTCCACCACACATGCCGGGGCGTGTTGAACGCCTCTCCGCCGAGCAGCATCACGCGACAATCGGTGTCGGCATACAATGTCATCGCCTGCCCCGGCTGCAAGATATACAGGCTATGCAGTTCGAGCCGTTCGCCGTCGAGGCTCGCGTCGCCGAGCGCCACCAGCACCGCGCGTTCGTCGGCTTCGGCATCAATCGGAATGCTCGCTCCGGCATTCATCAATATGTCGGCATAGATTGTCGCTGCGTGCTGCGTCGTCGGCGCGTTTGCGCCCCATAAAGACCCCATAATCACGCGAGCTGAAACGCCGTCATTCTCGATCAGCGGAAGGTCGCCTTTCGCCACATGCTCGAAAGCCGGGTCAATTTCTTCCCTGCCATCGGGCAAAGCGAGCCACGTCTGCATACCCGAAATCGGTGATCCGCTGGCACGTTCTGGCGCAGGTGTGCGCTCGCTGTGCACTATTCCCTTGCCTGCCGTCATCAAATTCAGCGCGCCGGGGCGGATGGTTGCCAGCGTGCCAAGACTGTCGCGATGCTCGATTGCGCCTTCGAATAAATAGGTGACCGTTGCCAGATTAATATGCGGATGCGGGCGCACGTCCATCCCTGCGCCAACGTCGAAATGAGCGGGGCCGAACTGATCGACAAAGATGAACGGCCCGACCATCGTCCGCGCTTTGCTTGGCAGGGTTCGCCTGACCTCGAAAGCACCGAGATCGTGGGTCGAAGGTATGATTTTGAGCATAATCAAAACATCCTTTGGCTAGCCTCGATTGTCAAGGCAGGCCGGGCCTTAGTCTTCCAGCCGGCTTTCTTCGCGCAGCTTCAGGCCAGCGGTCTGCAAGGGCGTCACCGCCTTGGCGAAGGTCCGCGGTGTCATGCCCGTGTAGCGCCGAAATTCGCGGTTCATGTGCGACTGGTCGAAATAGCGCAGTGCATCGAGTTCGCATTCGTTGGGCGCGCTAAAACCCCGAAATGCTGTCGCCGAATCGAGAAACCGGCTCCGCCTGAGCACCGCTTTCGGAGTGAGGCCAAAGGTTGCCAGACAGCGGCGTTCAAGTTGGCGCATCGAAAGGCCGACATCAAGCGCGGCATCCTCGACACGGATGGTACTGTCAGTGCGCGCGATGGCTTCAAACCTGGCCATCTGCATATCGATTTCCGGAGCATGTATCAGCGCAATCCGCTCTCGCAAGGCGCTCTCCATCGCAAACAATTGTGCATCGTCGTCGTCGGCATTCGCAACACCTGCAAACATGATGTCGGCAAGTTCGCCCCACATCTGTTGCAGCGGCAGCATCTTATCAGCTAGCGAAACATGCGGCTCTTGAAAAAGCGCGTGCCAGCCTCTGGGCCGGATCGCAAAGCCGGTCACCGCAAAGCCGCCTTTTACGCGGACCCTTAGCGGCCTGCTATTGGCACCAAAGAAGACAACGTTTCCGGCGGTATTCCATTGCCCGGGGCTCGTCTCGGCAGCCCAGTCCCCGCGGATCAGACAGCGGACAAACGCGGTTTCGGCGAGCAGGAAATCCTCGATCACCGCGCCCTCGGGCAATGGCGCCTCGAACACATAGAATCGGCGGATATAAGGGGCGAGATCAATGGACGGCTTATATGTCCGCGACAGCAGCATAGACCCCCCTCAGTTTAAAGCGACCCAAGCAGCTCCCCAATGCTTTTTAAACTGATGTTAACTTACGCGTTAAGACGTTATCAAGCAAGAATAATTCGGGTTAAGCGTGTTCAGTCCGCCGGCGCCCTGGCCTTTATCGCGAGCGCATGCACGCGCTCACCCGGGATGTCTCCCAGCGCCTTGTTGACCATCCGCTGCCGCATGACACGGGAAACGCCAACAAAAGCCGTACTTTCGATTTCCACGGTGAAGTGCGATTCGCCCGAACCGTCATCGCCGCTATGGCCATGATGGCTGGCGCTATCGTTGATAACGGCAAGGTGAGTTGGTGCGAAAGCCGCGGTCAGCAGTTTTTCCATTTCAATTTGTGCGGGGCCTTTTTCCATAGTTCCCGTATTCCCATAGGAGGAGTTTTTCGCCAAGGGGAATTATGGCTTCCGACCGTCCCAATGACCGATTTCATGGCCGCGTGCGCGGGTCGCGGCGGCATTGCGCGCATCCCGGCTGCACCGAGACCGGCGAATTTCGAGCGCCCGACCCCGACGGCGAGGCTGCTTCGCCCAATGGCCCCGGCGATTACCGCTATCTGTGCCTCGACCATGTCCGCGAATTTAACGCAGGTTATAACTGGTTCGAAGGAATGACCGTAGAAGAGATATTGGACGCGCAAAGTCCGCTCAACATCTGGCCGTCGGAAACGCGCGCGTTCAGGGCCAGCGGCGGCGTCGATTTGCCGCCGAAATGGGCCGATTTCAAAGACCCGCTTGATGCGATTTCTACTCGGTTCAAAAGCCGCATGCCCAAAGAGCGTGCAGACGGTCAATTCCTATCGCCGCAAGACCGCAGCGCACTCAAGACGCTAGGGCTTGGCGAGGATGCCGACCGGCGCGCATTGCGCAGCGCATATTCAGCCAAGGTCCGCAAATATCACCCCGACAAAAATGGCGGCAACCGGTCTTATGAAAAGGCTTTGCAAGACGTGATTGCTGCCTATACGCACCTTAAAACCGCTCCCGCCTTCGCTTAACGAGAACAACATGACCGACATTCCAAACATTCAACCCGACAGCCGCGACGCAACCATCCTTGCCGCACCCGATAAGACCATCAGTGTGCGCGAAATGTTCGGCATCGATGTCGATATGGAATGCCCGGCATTTTCAATTGCCGATGAGCGCGTGCCTGATACCGACGACGGCTATGTCTTTGACCCCGACACGACGCTGGCGATTTTGGCTGGCTTCGCGCACAATCGCCGTGTCATGGTGCAGGGGTATCACGGCACGGGCAAATCGACGCATATCGAACAGGTTGCTGCGCGGCTGAAATGGCCGTGCATCCGGATCAATCTTGATGCACATATCAGCCGGATCGACTTGATCGGCCGCGACGCAATCGTGCTGCGTGATGGTCAGCAGGTCACCGAATTCCGCGAAGGCTTGCTGCCTTGGGCGTTGCAGACCCCGACGGCTCTGGTGTTCGACGAATATGACGCAGGCCGCCCCGATGTGATGTTCGTGATCCAGCGCGTGCTTGAAACCGAGGGCAAGCTGACGCTGCTCGACCAAAACCGCGTGATCCGCCCCAACCCGTTCTTCCGCTTGTTCGCAACCGCCAATACGGTTGGTCTTGGCGATACCAGCGGGCTCTATCATGGCACGCAGGCGATCAACCAGGGCCAGATGGACCGTTGGAACATCGTCGTCGGTTTGAACTATCTGCCGGCTCAAGTCGAAAGCGAAATCGTGCTCGCGAAGGCTTCGGGAACCGATGCAGCAACCGTGGCCAATATGGTCAAGGTCGCCGATATGACCCGTCAGGGCTTCGTAAACGGCGACATTTCGACCGTCATGAGCCCGCGTACCGTTATTACCTGGGCGCAGAACACCGCGATCTTCAAAGATGTCGGCTTCGCGTTCCGGCTGTCGTTCCTCAACAAATGCGATGAAGCCGAGCGCGCCTTGGTAGCCGAATATTATCAGCGCGTTTTCGGGAAGGATTTGCCCGAAAGCGTCGTTGGAAAATCAAAATAGGGTCAACCGGCTATTCCGCCGATTTACCTTGTTAGGAGTTTTTATGAAGCGCTTAGCCATCATCCTTGCATTGACCGTCGCCGCCAGCCCCGCCTTTGCGGCGCTTAAGCCCGGCGTGCGCGCTACCGATTTTACCACGCAGGCCGTGCTCGCAGGCGATGCCTATACCTATAACCTCAACAAGGCGCTGAAACGCGGGCCAGTTGTGCTATATTTCTATCCGAAGGCCTTTACCTCGGGCTGCACCGTCGAGGCGCATGAATTTTCGGAAGCGGCCGATGAGTTCGGCGCGATGGGCGCATCGATCATCGGCATGTCTGCGGATAATATTGAAACGCTAAAACGCTTTTCGGTCGAAGCCTGCCGCAACAAGTTTACCGTCGGCATCGCATCGAAAGCCGTCATCAATTCCTATAAGGTCAGCCTGCCCGTCATGGGCGGATCGAACCGCACCACCTATGTCATCGCGCCAGACGGCAGTATTCTGTTCGCCTATTCGGAACTCGGCGTCAAAGGCCATGTATCGGGCGCGCTGAAAGCCGTCAAAGCTTGGCGCGCGGCCAACCCCAAGGGCAAATGATGCGCAATTTCATTAGCCTGTTTTTCGCATCGCTTGCCCTTTCTGGATGCGGCGTGGCTGTGCAATATGGCGATATCCCGCATAGCCAGCTTGTCGAAAGCCCGCGCTGCAACCCGGCGCAGACCGATCCTGCTGCTATTGCTGGCAAGGATTATTTCGCGGTCACCAGCCGTCTTCCCGACTGCCAGACCGAGACTATCACACTCACGATCCATCGCACCGATCGTATGCGTTATGCGCGCTTTGCGCCGCCACTGACCACCAAGCCGGCCAAGGGCGACAAGCAGATTGTCGTCCCACTTGCCTTCCAGCCCGAAAGTGACTGGTGGGACGGCCTGCGCAATGCCGCAAACCTGCGCAAAGGCCGTGTGCTCCTCTATGTCCACGGCTATCGCGAGACATTTCCGTCAACCGCCAAAGACACAGTCCAGATTGCTGCCTTGACGCAATTTGACGGGCCAATCATCCAGTACAGCTGGCCGTCACAGGGCAATCTGCTGAGCTACGCCGTCGATGAAACTAATATGTATTGGGATGAACGCAACTTCCGCAATTTCTTGACGAAATTGGCGCGTGCCGAATGGGTGAAGGAAATTGTTATCGTCTCGCACTCGCTGGGTGCGCGGCTAGTCATACCCGCTGTAGAATATGTCGACCGCAGCTCGACGAATGCGGATTCAAGCAATATTTCCAACATTATATTGGCATCACCTGATGTTGATCGTGAAGATTTTGAACGCGACATCGCCGAAGAAGTATTGGCGCTGCGCCGGGTCAACAATGACCGGCGGATAACTGTTTATGCATCGCTGAATGACAAGGCACTGGCAGTCTCACGCGCGGTCCACGGCTATCCGCGCTTAGGCTCGCCTTATTGTTTTAACCCGTTTGAGGCGAAGGAGCTCAAAGCCAAAGGCCTGCCCGAGCGCTGCTTTGCGACCAAGACCAAATATGAAACCGAGCCTGCAAAAACCGGGTTTACGATCATAGACACCACCGATGCCACAAGCGGCGGCAGCGGGCATAGCGACTATCTGCGCAGCATCGCGGTGTGCAAGGATTTCGCTGCAGTTGTAAATGGTACGCGCAACAACGACGGACGAGTAGCCACGCAATATGCGCATGTTTTCCGGCTGCAAAATAGCGGAAAGCCAACCACGGAAGCGGTCGCCGCCGCATGTAGGCTGGCGGCGCTCTAGTGGCGAACGAAACGCCTCTCGAACAATTCAAGCAGGTCTTGACCGGCACCGCGCGCGCGATTGCGCATGAGCCGGAGGTCGAGCTGGCCTTTACCGCTGATGCCCCCAGCCAAGCGGGCAAGAATTTCAAGGTGCCAATGCCGGGGCGCTTGCTGCCGCCTGAACAGGTGGCCGAAGCGCGCGGGTTTGCCGATAGTTTTGCACTTAAGTTGAAGCACCATAATGTCGCACGTCACGCTGCGCTGCGTCCGGCCGACGCGATTGCCGGTGCAGCATTTGACGCGGTGGAAAATGCCCGGGTCGAGGCACTTGGTTCGCGAAATATGGCAGGGGTTGCGGCCAATCTCGGCCATGCGCTCGATCTCAAGCTCCGCACCGACCCGATTTCTCGCGCGCAGGCCGCCGACGAAGTGCCTATTTCAACTGCACTGTCGCTGATTGTCCGCGAGCGGCTGACCGGCCTGCCGGTGCCAGCGGCTGCGGCAGAGGGCGTGGATATGCTGCGCGGCTGGATCGAGGAAAACGCAGGCAGCGACCTGGACGCGCTCGGGCTCGCGCTCGACGACCAATCTGCTTTTGCCGCACTCACGCAGTCGATGCTTGAGCATCTAAACCTCACCGAAGGAGAAATCGATCCGTCCGATGCCGACGAGGGCGGCGAAGATGCCGACGACGATCAGGAGCAAGACGGTGACAGCGAAGATGAAGGCGAAGGCGAAGCTGGCCAGGCCGACGCGCGTGGCGAACCGCAAGACGGCGAAGGCGAAGAAACCGAAACCGATTACGACCAGCAGGATATGGACGATCAGGACGGCGCAGATGGCGAAATGGGCGATGACGGCATGCAGCCCGTCACTCCGCAGCGCCGCAACTGGGACCATCTACCGCAAAGCGATTACAAAATCTGGTCGACCAAATATGACGAGACGATCACCGCGCTTGAGCTGGCCGACGAAGACGAGTTGAACCGCCTGCGCGCCTATCTCGACCAGCAATTGTCGAGCCTGCAATCGGTCGTCACTAAACTCGCTAACCGCCTGCAACGCCGCCTGATGGCGCAGCAGAACCGAAGCTGGGCGTTCGACCAGGAAGAGGGCATGCTCGATGCGGCGCGGCTCGCACGTGTTGTGGTATCGCCGGGAAGCTCGCTATCATACAAAATCGAACGCGAGACCGATTTCCGCGATACGGTGGTGACGTTGCTGATCGACAACTCAGGCTCGATGCGCGGGCGGCCGATTTCCATAGCCGCGATCAGCGCCGACATATTGGCGCGCACGCTCGAACGCTGCGGCGTGAAGACCGAAATTCTGGGCTTTACCACCCGCGCGTGGAAGGGCGGCCAGGCGCGTGAGGATTGGCTAGCGGCAGGTCGCCAGCCGATGCCGGGGCGTCTCAACGACCTGCGCCACATCATCTACAAAAAAGCCGATGAGCCGTGGCGGCATGCCAAGCGCAACTTGGGCCTGATGATGCGCGAGGGGCTGCTCAAGGAAAATATCGACGGCGAGGCGTTGCTCTGGGCGCACAACCGCCTGATCGCCCGCGCCGAAGACCGCCGCATCCTGATGGTCATTTCCGATGGAGCGCCAGTGGATGACTCGACGCTGTCGGTCAATCATGGCGGCTATCTCGAACAGCATCTGCGTAAGGTCATCGAAATGATTGAAACACGTAGTCCGGTGCAACTGGTCGCTATCGGCATCGGCCATGATGTGACTCGCTATTACAAACGCGCCGTTACGATCATGGACGCCGAACAATTGGGCGGCACGATGATCGAGCAATTGGCAGGGTTGTTTGACGAGGAATAGGCTTGCGTTTCGCGCTTCCCGTGGCATGAGTTAACCGAACGATTAAATTCGCAGGGAGCCATGCCATGAACGTCACCGAAGCCGTTGCCACGCGCCGCTCTGTGAGACAATTTACCGACAGGCCGGTAGATAAGGCAATCCTCGAACGCGTGCTCTCCAAGGCGCAGCGGTCCCCTTCCGGCGGCAACACGCAGCCTTGGAATGCGATCATTCTGACGGGCCAGCCGCTTGCCGATCTCACCGCCAAGATAAAGGCCAAAGCCGCGACGGCTCCTCTTGGCGAAGCGCCGGAATATGACATCTACCCCAAAGGCCTTGAGGGCCGTTACGAGGAACAGCGCCGTGGTGTTGGCAAGGCGATGTTCGATGCGCTCGGCCTCGCGCGTGAAGATGGCGCTGGCCGCATCGCGCAAATGATGAAAAACTGGGACAGTTTTGGCGCGCCGGTGCAGCTGTTCACCTACACCCGCAAATATATGGGCCCGCCGCAATGGTCGGACATGGGCATGTGGCTGCAAACCGTGATGTTGCTGCTGCGCGAGGAAGGCCTCGACAGCTGCGCGCAGGAAATCTGGGCAATGTACGGCACCTATATGCGCGAGTTGTTGGGCATCGACGACGAGCATATCTTCTTTTGCGGCATGGCGATTGGCTATCGCGACGCTGATGCGGCGGTGAATAAATTCACGGTGCCGCGCGTGGATATTGGTCAGGCGATACGGTGGGAAGGTTTCTGACGGCTTGACCTTACATCCGGCGTAAGCCATCGCGCACCCATGACCGAATTACGCCTCTTCAACAGCCTGACGCGGCAGATCGAGCCGTTCGTTCCTGTCCATGAAGGCGAGGCACGCGTTTATACCTGCGGCCCCACGGTCTATAATTACCCGCATATTGGCAACATGCGCGCCTATGTGTTCGCAGACACGCTTGGCCGGGTGCTGAGCTATAAGGGCTACAGGCTCACCCATGTCATCAACATCACCGATGTCGGCCATCTGACCGACGACGCCGACGCGGGTGAGGACAAGATGGAGAAGATGGCGGCCGAGAATGCGAAGTCGATCTGGGACATCGCGCTGCATTATACCGAGGCTTATTGGGAAGACATCAAGGCGCTCAATATCCGCCAGCCAGCACACTGGTCGATTGCAACCGACTATGTGCCCGCGATGATCGACTTTGCCAAAAGCATCGCCGACAAGCATTGCTACGAACTCGATAGCGGCCTCTACTTCGATACCTCGACCGTCGCCAATTACGGCGCGCTGGCCCGCGCCAAGACCGAAGATGGCGAGGGGCGCATTGCGGAAGTCGAAGGCAAACGCCATGCCGCCGACTTCGCCATATGGCGAAAAACGCCTGCAGGTGAAACGCGGCAGATGGAATGGGATTCCCCATGGGGCAAAGGTGCGCCGGGCTGGCATCTCGAATGCTCGGTCATGTCGGAGGCATTGCTCGGCCTGCCCTTCGACATCCACACCGGCGGCATCGACCACCGCGAAATCCACCACCCCAATGAAATCGCGCAAAACCAGGCGCGGTGTCACTCGGACGCCAGCGGTGCGAATATCTGGATGCACAATAATTTCCTCGTCGAGCGGTCGGGCAAAATGAGCAAGTCGTCGGGCGAATTCCTGCGTCTGCAATTGCTCATCGACAAAGGCTTCCACCCCCTCGCCTACCGCCTGATGTGCTTGCAGGCGCATTATAGGAGCGAGCTGGAGTTTTCTTGGGAAGGGTTGCAGGCGGCGTTTGTGCGGTTGAAGCGGATGGTGATGACGTATACCAAGTGGAACGAAAAGCTTACCGAAGGGCGCAACACGCCGGGAGATAGCTGGGAACACGAGCGCGTTACCAATGACCTGGTCAACCGGTTCGAAGCTGCGGTTTCCGCTGACCTCAACACGTCCGACGCGCTAACCGTGCTGGACGAAACTCTTGCTCTCAAGGGCACCGCGGCGGCATGTATCGTGACGGCTGCACATCAGATGGACCAAGTGCTAGGCCTTAACCTCGGACGGCTGACCCGCCAAGACCTCCGCATCCGGCCCAAAACCGCCATCATCACCGAAGCCGAAATCGAAACCGCCCTCGCCGCCCGCAAGGAAGCCCGCGCCGCGAAGGACTTCGCCAGGTCCGACGCGATCCGCGATGACCTGATCGCCAAGGGCGTTGAGGTCATGGACGGCGACCCGCTCGGTTGGGACTGGAGACTGGATATATGACCATCGCCGTTATGTCGGGCCTGATCCGCCCGTTGCTCGAAGCACAGCTTCCCGCCGATCTAGACGTGCGCTGGTTCATGTCGACCGAGCAGGCGCTTGATCTGGCGCCGCTGGCCGACATTGGCTGGTTCGACCTCAATGACAAAGCCGAAATGTTCAAGATCATTTCGGCGGCGACCAACCTCAAATGGCTCAACAGCATTTACGCAGGAGTCGATGGAATGCCGCTCGCGCAGTTGAAGGCACAGGGCACCGCCGTCACCAATGGCGCTGGCATCAATGCGATCACCATCGCAGAATATGTCGTGATGGGCATGCTAACGGTCGCCAAAGGCTACCGCGAGGTCGTGCGCGCGCAGGACCGGCACGAGTGGCTGATGGACTCGCCCGGCAAGGTCGAGCTGTTCGGATCGAAGGCGTTGCTCCTTGGCTATGGCGCCATTGGCAAGCTCATCGAAGAGCGCCTTCAACCATTTGGTGTCGATGTCACCGTCGTCCGCCGAAGCGCGGGCGAAAATACGCTCGGTCCAAACCAATGGCGCGAACGGTTGGGCGAATTCGACTGGGTCATCCTCGCGGTGCCAGCCACGCCCGAAACCGATGGCATGATTGGTGCAGATGAACTCTCCGCGATGAAACCCACCGCAACAGTCATCAACATCGCGCGCGGCTCGGTGGTGAAGCAGGATGCGTTGGTCTCTGCACTTCGCGACAAGCAAATCGGCGCGGCGTTCCTCGATGTCACGACGCCCGAGCCGCTGCCCGCCGACCATCCGCTCTGGACCCTCAACAATGCGCATGTGACCATGCACCTGTCGGGCCGCGCGCAGGACAAGATGTTCATCCGTTCGGCCACGCGCTTCCTTGAAAATCTTGAACGCTACCGTAAGGGCGAACCGCTATCGCCGCTCGTCAACCTTGACCTAGGATATTGAGCATGAGCGACGAAGATTATGTCTATGACGAGGACAGCGGCGAGTGGATCAGCGCCGCCGATGCGCGCGATAAGGCCGCCAACGCTGGCAAAGTCGAGGTCCGCGACGCGGTCGGCAATATCCTCGCCGATGGCGATCAGGTGACGCTGATCAAGGATCTTGAAGTCAAGGGCGCAGGCCAGACTTTGAAACGCGGGACGCTCATAAAGTCCATCCGCTTGACCGGCGACTCCCAGGAAATCGACTGTCGCCACGACGGCATCAAAGGCCTCGTCTTGCGCGCCGAATTTGTCCGTAAACGTTAAGGGAGCCATCATGCCCAACCCCGCCAAAATTTGGCACACCGTAGCGCTCTCCCGCGATGCCGAAGCAATCGCCGCGATCCTGCACGACGATTGCGTCTTTGAAAGCCCCGTCGTTCATACGCCGCAATTGGGCAAGGCGATCACTGCCAAATATCTCGCCGCTGCGGGCCATACGCTTGGTAATGCTGAATTCGAATATGTCGGTGAATGGCACCGCGAGAATTCATCGGTGCTCGAATTCAAAACCGTCATCGACGGCATCGCGATCAACGGCGTCGATATGATTTCGTGCGATGATGATGGCCTGATCACCCATTTCAAGGTCATGGTCCGCCCGTTAAAGGCGGTAAACATGCTCCACCAGAAAATGGGCGAGATGCTGCAGAAAATGAGCGCATGAAACTCGCTAATTTCGACATCGAGGCATTCCTGCGCGACTATTGGCAGCAAAAACCGCTGCTTATCCGCAATTCTTGGGCAGCGTGGCAAAACCCGCTCGATCCCAACGAACTGGCTGGCCTCGCGTGTGAACCCGAAGTCGAATCCCGCCTCGTCATCGGTGCGCAAGGAAGCTGGACGGTCGAACATGGTCCGCTAGCCGAAGCGCGCTTTGCCGCGCTCGGTCAGGAACCTTCGACGTTGCTGGTGCAGGCCGTCGACCATCATGTGCCGGAAGTCGCGGCGCTCATCGCGCCGTTCCGTTTCATCCCCAATTGGCGGATTGACGATGTCATGGTCAGCTACGCCACCGACGGCGGCGGGGTCGGTCCGCATTTCGACCAATATGATGTGTTCCTTATTCAAGGCCACGGGCGGCGGCGCTGGCGTGTGGGACAGAATTGCAACGCCGACAGCCTGCTGTTGCCGCATGAAGACCTGCGCCTTCTCGCAGAGTTTGAGGCAACCGACGAATGGCTGCTTGAGCCAGGCGATATCCTCTATGTCCCGCCGGGCATCGCGCATGACGGCGTCGCGGTCGGCGATGATTGCATGACCTATTCAATTGGCTTCCGCGCGCCATCGCGGAGTGAATTGATCGCGGACTTCGCCGACGACTTGGTCGCCGACATCGAAGATGACGACCGCTACACCGACCCGGGATTGGCTACGCAAAGCAACCCCGGCGAGATTTCAGCGGGTGCATTGGACGCCCTGCACGCGATGATCACCGAAAAGCTCTCTGATCGCAAAGCCTTCGCCCGCTGGTTCGGTGGCTATAACAGCACGCCGAAATATCCCGAAGTCGACTGGGCACCCGAAGAGGCTACCAGCATCGAAGAAGTGCGCGAATATCTGGCGAATAGACCGACACTGGCGCGCAATCCCGCGAGCCGTCTTTCTTTCATCCACGACGGCACTGAATTGCTGCTGTTTGTCGACGGCGAGTGTTTCGAATGCCACGGCGAAACCGTCGCATTCGCCGAGCAATTATGCGCCGAAGACATGTTCGACGTGGTGCCCGAGTTTGCCGGGTCCGCGGCCGTCCAATCGCTTATCGTCCAACTCATCAACCAAGGCAGCGTTGCGTTCGAAGACGGCGAATGACGTGCGCACCAGGTTAAGCATCTGCAACAAAAAAGCGGCTTACGCGACCGAAGACGAGGCATTGGCCGCGATCAGCAGCAGGAATTTTCCGCTCCGACATTACCGCTGCGACCGGTGCCACGCATTCCACCTGACCAGCCGCACCAAGGGCAAACGCATTCCGCGCCCTACAGGCTAATCTCGCGCCATCCCCCCTGCCCGAGTCCTTCTACCGTCCACTCCCCGACCGACCAGCGCACCAGGCGCAACGTGGGAACGCCAACCGCCGCAGTCATCCGACGCACCTGTCGGTTGCGACCTTCGCAAATTGTCAGTTTGAGCCAGTTATCGGGAATGCTCAGCCGCACGCGAATGGGCGGGTCGCGCGGCCAAATTTGCGGGACGTCGATCCGCTCGGCCTCGGCAGGCAAGGTCATTCCGTCCTTCAATCGCACACCATTTCGCAGCGCCACCAGCGCCTCGTCCGACACTTCGCCCTCGACCTGCACCAGATAGCTTTTTGGCATCTTAAACTTCGGATCGGATATGCGCGCCTGCAACCGGCCATCGTCAGTCAGAAGCATCAGTCCCTCGCTGTCCATATCAAGCCGTCCAGCGGGATACACCCCGGGGACGTCTAAAAACTGCGAAAGCGTCGGACGCGGGGAGCCTTCCGTACCTTTGTCGGTAAATTGCGGCAGCACCCCATAGGGCTTGTTGATCAGAATCAGGCGGGACATAGATTACGACTAGCGCACTTTGTCCTGCGGCCAGAATTTAAGCTCGTTTTGCCAAACCGGAGCGACAATCTTGGTCGCAGGCTTTTTAGACAAGGTAAACGCCGCAAATATGCCCGCAATCGCGCCGAATAGGTGCGATTCAAAGGAAATATAGCCCTGCGTCGGCAGCACCCCGAACACCATCCCGCCGTAGAAAAACACCACGGCCAGCGCGATGGCGATATTGCGCGGGCTTCGGTCGAACCATGCCAACGCAATAACAAGGCTCCAAAGCCCGAAAATCCACCCGCTCGCCCCGATATGCGTCGCATCACGGGCAAACAGCCACACCAATGCGCCGCCTAGAACGATGATCAGCGCGCTCGCCTTTACAAAATAGCGCAGACCTTGAAGCAACACCAACGACCCAAGCACTGCAAAAGCTGCAAGATTGCTACTTAGATGCCCGAAGTCTGAATGAAGCCACGGTGCCGTGGCGATGGTATAAGCTGAACCGATCTCACGCGGTTCGATGCCGAAGGTATTGAGATATCCGCCGGACAACAGATTCACGCCATGCACAGCGATCATCGTCGCACCGACACCTGCGATTGCTCTCCAATGCTGGATCATTGTCGTCTCCTGCTCTGCATGAGCTGTATTATATATATAACACAATCCATCAAAAGAAAAGGCCGGTGAGTTTCCCCACCGGCCCTTCGTTAAACGTCAGTAACGTCGGATTTAGAAATCCATACCGCCCATGCCGCCCATTCCGCCCATGCCGCCTGGCATACCGCCAGCGCCAGCGGCCTTGTCTTCCGGAGCGTCCGAAATCGCGGCTTCGGTGGTGATCAACAGACCAGCAACCGATGCAGCATCTTGCAACGCAGTACGCACAACCTTGGTCGGGTCGATAACGCCCGAGGTCACCAGGTTCTCATACACATCGGTTGATGCGTTGAAGCCCATGGTTTCGTCGTTTTCGCGGAGCAGATTGCCTGAGACAACCGCACCATCGAACCCAGCATTCGCCGCGATCTGACGCAATGGTGTGACAATCGCCTTGCGGATGATGTCGATACCACGTGTCTGGTCGTCGTTGACGCCCTTCATGCCTTCCAAAGCCTTGGTGGCATAGAGAAGCGCAGTACCGCCGCCGGGGACGATGCCTTCTTCAACAGCTGCGCGGGTTGCGTGCAGCGCATCGTCGACGCGGTCCTTGCGCTCTTTCACTTCGACTTCGGTCGAACCACCAACCTTGATAACGGCAACACCGCCAGCGAGCTTCGCCAAACGCTCTTGCAGCTTTTCCTTGTCGTAGTCGGACGTGGTGTTTTCGATCTGCGAACGGATCGCTTCGACGCGGCCCTTGATCGCGTCGGTTTCACCGGCACCGTCGACGATGATGGTATTGTCCTTGTCGATGGTGACTCGCTTGGCTTGGCCGAGCATGCCCAAGGTGACGGTTTCAAGCTTGATGCCG
>LNFK01000057.1 GCA_001464315.1 Sphingomonadales bacterium Ga0077559
AGGAGAATATGACCAAGCAGCTTGAGGTGTGCGGCGAAGCGCCGTTCTACACATTGGGACCGCTCACCACCGACATCGCGCCGGGATACGACCATATCACCAGCGGCATCGGCGCGGCGATGATCGGCTGGTACGGCACGGCGATGCTCTGCTACGTCACGCCCAAGGAGCATCTGGGCCTGCCCGACCGCGACGATGTGAAGGTGGGCGTGGTAACCTACAAGCTAGCGGCGCACGCGGCCGATTTGGCGAAAGGTCACCCGGCGGCGCAAGTCCGCGACGACGCGCTGAGCAAGGCGCGCTTCGAATTCCGCTGGCGCGACCAGTTCAACCTCAGCCTCGACCCCGACACCGCGGAGCAATATCACGACCAGACGCTGCCCGCAGAAGGTGCCAAGACCGCGCACTTCTGCAGCATGTGCGGGCCTAAGTTTTGCTCGATGAAGATCAGCCAGGAGGTGAGGGAATTCGCGCGGTTGCAGAATCAGCCAGCAGGCGATTTCGTCGCGGCGGACGAAGCAGAGGCCGGTATGGCCCAAATGAGCAAGGTCTATGACGAAACCGGGCGCGAGTTATATATGGGCGCTGGTGATCGGGAACATGATTGAGGATTCGGCTAATTCCAACCATTCGTTGACATATTTCGAGCGGTAGTCACATAATGTAAATTCAAATGAAAAAGGTCGCACCGACTCGTATTTACGAGGGAGGGGGTTGTTGGCCGTTTTTCGATACAAGGCGTTTGTCAGCTATAGCTGGAGCGACGCGAAATGGGGCAAGTGGCTGCATCATGCCATTGAAACCTATCGCACGCCAAATGCACTGGTCGGCAATGATGGCCGCCACGGGCCTGTACCGGCACGCTTGCACCCTGTGTTCAAGGATCGTGAAGAAGAAGCCGCGGGTGCTAGTATCGACAATGCCGTTGAAGAGGCGCTGGCCAATTCCGAATTCCTGATTGTTGTCTGCTCACCGAACTCAGCGAAATCGCAATGGGTCAATCGCGAGATCGCGTGGTTCAAAACCCATCGAGACCCGGCGAATGTTTTCGCCTTGATCGTCGGCGGAGAACCGGGCGCAACGAATATGCCCGGTCGCGAGGATGAGGAGTGCTTTCCGAAGGCGCTGACCAATCTTGTCAACGCAGACATGGAGGTGACGGATGAGGCTTTGCACGCGCCGCTCGCTGCCGACGCGCGCGATACTGGCGATGGCAAACGCGGCGCAAAGTTGAAGATTGCCGCTGCGCTTTTGGGGGTCGGCCTAGATGAGCTGGTGAGACGCGATGATCGCCGGAGAGCAAGGCTACGGATCGCTGCGACGGCCATATCGGTCTCAATCGCCGCAGTGATGAGCGTACTAGCATGGAGCGCAACGGTAGCCCGCGATGAAGCGCTGTTCCAGCGGAATGAATCGCAGCAGTTGACAGAATTCATGCTGACAGATTTACGCGGGCGGCTCGATGAGGTTGGCAGGCTCGACATATTGGAAACCGTCGGCACCCGGCTGATGACGAGTTACGACAGGCAGAATCTGGCTAGGCTCGATGCCGACGCGCTGGGACGGCGCGCGCGGGTTCAGTTGCTGCTCGGCGAAATCGAGAACAGCCGCGGCAATCTGGCAGGCGCGCTAAAAAGCTATCAGTCGGCGGCGGCCACCACTGCCGAATTGCTGGCGCGCGATCCGGACGCGCCGCAGCGCATGTTCGATCACGCTCAGTCGCTTTACTGGGTAGGCTATATCGCGTGGCAGCGCGGTGATTTGGACACGGCGAAGCGCCAGTTTCAAGGCTATGATGAACTGGCAGACAAGATGGTGGCGGCAGACTCGAGGAATTTTGACTGGCAATTGGAAAAAAGCTACGCCCAATCGAACCTCGGAACGGTCGCTTCGGACCGCGGCGCGCTCGACGCGTCACGCAAGCATTTCGCCACCGCACTGGCGATCGACCGGCGCTACTATGAGAATAATCGCGGCAGTGCCGATGCGGTAATTCAGTACGGAATCACGCTGTCATGGCTGGCGCGGGTTGAAGGCCGGCGTTTTGACTTCGCCCGGTCCGAAGCGCTTTACCGCGAGGGCGTTGGACTGTTCGAGAAAACGTCGGGGGCCGATCCGAAGGACCAGAGCTTGCAGCTCCAGTTAGCCCTAATTACCAAACAGCACGCAATGGCCTTGCTAGATGTCGGTCAAGCCCGCGAGGCCGACGCACAGGCTGATCGTGCGATCGAACGAACAAAGGTGCTGTCGCTCCACGATCCGGCCAATGTCACGGTGTCGGAATATCTTGCGGGTGCCCAGCTGGTCCGCGCGCGAAGTGCATCGGCACGGGGAGACTTCAGCACGGCTGACCGTTTGGCCCAACTCACGCTGCAAACGCTCAAGGCGCTCGGCAAGCCCGGAGTCGAGCAGACTAGCACCCAGGCCGAGGTGGCAGATTCCGCGCGGTTGGTGCTGGCCAGATCAGCTCAGATACGCGGAAAGAAACGCGAAGCGCAGTCGCTTTATTCTGCCGCGAGCGCGGCCGCAGCGAAGCGGGGACTTGGTGCTGCCGGGTCTTTGAATGTCACGATCTTCGCGACCGCAAATACAGCTCTCGCCGATCTGACCCGCGATCGCAGGCATTGGCAAGACGTTGTCGATGCGGTGCAGCGCGCCTCGGGAGAGCCGGCGGCCCGAAGCAGTTCGGAATATGGATGGGCGTTGATCAATACGGGTCAGCGCGAAAAGGGACTGGCCGTTCTCCGCCGTCTGGAGGCTGCTGGATACAGGCACCCCGATTTCATCGCCCTGATGGAACGCGTCGGAGACCGCGCGCGATGACATCCAAGCGCGCCGGTCCGGCCCGATTCGCAGTCAGGCGCCGTCGCCCGCCCTAGCTGGGCATCTGAAGCACCCGACAAAGCAAAGTGAAAACAAATGACTAAGGAGAATTGCAATGGCCCAAGTACCCGGAAGCTACGTGCTGATTTCGCTAACAATCGACGATAGCAGCGGAACGAGAGAACTAAAGGTTGGCTATACCATGATGGCATTTATGCAGAACGATACGACGCCGGTCATTTCGACCTATCCCGCCCAGGGTGACATCGTGCTGCCCAATGGGTCGAACCGGCCTTTCGCTTTTGTTATCCGCTACGATGGTGGCAGTAGCACGGGCTACATCTGGGATTCCGATCCGACGCAATGTTTGGCGATCGGGGACGCGGGAACCGAGCCCGCCTTTGGGGGAAGACTTCCGCCTGGATTTACGGGTCCGACAAACAATGGCGGCGGCGAAATCTGCTTCATCGATGCTAACAACGCTCCCAAGAAGCAGTACGAGTACCGCATCCAGCTTATTGCCGATCCGAATGGGAGGTTTGGTGGCAGCCCGTCGCTCGTGCTCGATCCGAAGATTACCAACGGCGGCAACAACTAGGGGCCGTTCGGTGTGCCGGGTGAGTGGGGTCGGGGCTAGTCTGACGGGTTCACCCAATGACTGTCCAACAACGGCCTTTACCCCATGTCGCGCATTTCGGGGACACTAAACCAGTTAGCTCTCCGGCACCAGCTTCTCCACCAGCCGCCGCAACTCTCCCGCTGTTGTGTGTCCCGCGACCACCTCGTGATAACCGATGCCCGCCTTGCGCAGCGCTTCCTTCTTCACCGCGTCCCGTGCCGCCGCCGTGCCTTGGTGGTGGCCGCTGCCCTGATATTCGATTGTGTGGACCACGCGCGCCTCGGGGTCCATCAGCGCGAAGTCGACGCGCTTTGCATTGATGCATCCAAAAGCGGCCGTGTCGCGGCTTGTCAGAAACTCGCCCAATGAAACCTGCGCCATCACCTGCCAGCCGGAGTTGCGGGCGATGACGGCGGCGTCGAGCGCCTTGAACAGATTGGCCTCGGGCCGATTGAGAAGGGCACGCGCCGTGAAGTCTGCACCCATCACGCAGGCGAGCTGATCGGTCGCGCTGCCATTGGCCTTCGCCGCCCCGGCCAGCCCGTCTTTCTTTAACGGACCAACCTTGCCGCCCTGCTTGCCCGAATTACGCCCCTTCCAATAGGCCTGCCGCTCGGCCCGCTTCTGCCCCTCGACCAGCCGCTCCACCCCAATGCCCAAAACGGCGCCCACCGCCAGCACGGCGATAAGCATTAGCGGTTCGTCGATAAGAGCGAGAATCTCGGGCGGCATAGCTACAGTATTGCGCGAAATTCTCAAAAAACAGTCAACGCCGCCTGACTTACCGACACCAACACTTCCTCCAGCCGCCGCGACTCTCTGACTGTTATGTGTTCCGCGACTGCCTCATCATCGCCACACCGCGCAAAAAAAGAGGCGGCATTGCTGCCGCCTCTCTCCAATCGGATAGCCCGATGATTAGCCCTTTGGCATAATCACGGTATCGATGACGTGGATCACGCCATTGGTGCATTCGATGTCCGCGCTGGTCACCGTTGCGCCGCTAACGACTACACCGTCGGTGCCATCGACGTGAAGCGCTTCGCCATTAACCGATGCCGGCTCAAGCGTTTTGCCCGCGACATCGGCGGCCATAACCTTGCCGCTCATCACGTGGAGCGTCAGGATCGCGGTCAACTTTTCCTTGTTTTCAGGCTTGACCAGATCGGCCACGGTACCCTCTGGAAGCTTGGCAAAAGCTTCATCGGATGGTGCGAAGACAGTGAATGGGCCTTCGCCTTTAAGCGTATCGACCAGACCTGCGGCGGTGACTGCCGCGACGAGTGTGGTGAACGAACCGGCTGCGACAGCTGTATCAACTATGTCATGCATGATGTAATCTTTCAAAAGCTCAAAATAGAGCATGACTACATATGGTTCGCCGAGAAGCAGATTCAATAGAGTGGCGTATGTATTTTGAATTATGACAAATTTAATACTGTTTAGTATAGGACGTTTTACTGTATTGTATAGATAGAATTAAGTTAAAAGCGTACTTTTATCGGCTTCAATTGCTCCACCAACCGCTGCATGTCGCCCGTTGCTATATGCCCCGCGACCACCTCTTGATAGCCAATGCCCGCCCCACGCAAGGCTTCCTTCTTCACCGCGCCCCTTGCCGCAGACGTTCCTCGGTTGTGGCAGCTGCCCCAATAGCAAACGGCTAATTCAGCTTCGCCAACAGCATTTCTGCCGCCTTTTCCGATGATGCAGGGTTCTGGCCAGTGATCAGGAGCCCGTCTTCGACCACATGCACTGCCCAATCGTCACCTCGGCTATATTGCCCACCATCCTGCTTCAGCGCATCCTCCAGCAGGAACGGCACGATATCGGTCAGGCCCACGGCGTCTTCTTCGCTGTTCGAAAATCCGGTGACCCGCTTACCAGCGACCAGTGGCGCGCCGTCTTCGCCCTTCACGTTTTTCAAAGCTGCGGGGGCGTGACAGACCAGGGCGACTGGTTTGCCCGAGCGGATTGCATCCTGGATGATCGCGATCGAGTCCTTGTTGTTGGCGAGATCCCACATCGGCCCATGCCCTCCGGGGAAGAACACCGCGTCAAAATCAGTGATTTGAACATCGGACAATGTGTGAGTGGCGGCAAGCTGTGCGGCGCTTTGATCATCGGCCTTGAACCTTTTGGTTGCTTCGGTCTGCGCATCGGGTTCGTCGCTTTTGGGATCGAGCGGCGGTTGCCCCCCTTTGGGCGATGCCAGCGTGATCGTGGCGCCGGCATCCTTAAACACATAAAAAGGGGCTGCAAATTCCTCCAGCCAGAAGCCGGTTTTCTTCCCCGAATCACCAAGCTGGTCGTGCGATGTGAGGATCATCAATATGTTCATCATTATTTCCTTTACGGTGCGGGCAGGACATCGGCGACCAATAAGGTCATAGCGTTGCGCTGCTGCATTTGGCAGGTTCGGGCTTACGTCCTGAAACGGCGTAAACAGGCAATAGTTCCCCCATTGCCCGACCAAGCAGGCGATCACTCCCCCGGCACCAACTTCTCTTGCATCCGGCGCAGCTCTCCCGATGTTATGTGTCCCGCGACCACCTCATGATGGCCGATGCCCGCCCCCACGCAGCGCGTCCTTCGTCACCGCCTTCTCAAATGCATAATGCCGTTAGGTAAAAGGGCGTTAGCGTGCTATATTTTCTATGGGTCGAGAAGGTGTCGTGTGTTGTCGCTTTTCCAAACAAGCGGCAGCCGGCACTTATTGGAGAGGACCTATAATGAATAAACTACTCTTGATTGCAGCGCTGGCGCTGCCGGGCCCCGCTATGGCCGACACGCTCGACGTTATTACCATGAAGCTGAAAGACGGCTGCACGTTCGAAACCTATCTTGGCATCACAAAGGAGTTTAACGCAAATTGGGGCAAGGCGCATGGTTATAATGCGCAACTGATGCTGCCTGTCCACAGCTCCGATTCGAGCATGGTTATCTGGGTGGGCAACACTGCTTCGGCCCAAGTCTTCGGCAAGGCGTGGGATGTGTGGCGCAATGCGATGGCCAATCCCAATTCGGTCGAAGCAAAATTGCAAGCACGTTTCAATGCATGCAGCACGCAAATTTCGCGGGCGAGCTACGACACGTATCAATGATCCGGCGAACGGCGGCGGGGCAAACCTCCGCCGTCTCTTCTAAATAAACCGAATACCGGGGTCAGAATTAATTAGTCCCCCGATACCAACTTCTCTCGCCTCCGCCGCAGTTCTCTCGCTGTCGTGTGTCCCGCGACGACCTCGTGATAGCCGATGCCCGCCCCCCAGGCAGCGTGTGCCTTTTACCGCGTGTCTTGCCGCAGCCGTCTATTTGGTGTTGGCCAAACCTTTGATATTCGATGGCGTGGACTACGCGCCCGCCGCCTCAATAAACCTTGCCGTCAACCATCGTCGTACCGCCCAGCTCCTCGATGTCGGTCTGGATCCAGCGGCTGCCGCGCAACTTCCATGTTTCATTGTGCTTTTGCGTGGTGATGACATTGAATTCGCTCACGCCGTCCTTGCCAGTCATTTGCCGGTCCCATCTCTGGTCGGTCTTCACAAAGGCACATTCGCCACCGCAGCCGAGCTTTAGGTAAGTGACCCTGACATCAAGGCTGTTGGTCCGCCGGATCAGTGCCCATGCCTGCGTCTGCTTTGCGCGCAAGGCTGCCTTGTCGGTGATCGATCCGTCACCCTCGACGATCCGGTAATCGTCGGGGACGCCTTCCATATAGCGGAGCATGTCCTGATCCTTGACCGCGCTGTTCCCGAAGTCGATTTCGTCAACAATCGCCTCGCGCACCGCCTGCATCAGGCGCGTTTCATCGGGAATGGAGGGGGCAGAGGTAGCGAGGGCCAAGAGCAGCAACATGAGCGGGTCTCCTTCGAATTCAAACGCAAGATTACATATGTAATCGTCATAGGCAAGCGCAAGCTCGAATCGTCGCGGATCGCTTGCCCATCATTCGCCACGGGCTCATTTGAACCAGAGCGGAACACCACACCCCCGAACCAGTCAACCTTCTACCGCAACCGTTCATACGCTGACGCTGTTTTTGCGTTGGCTATTTGGACAAACCGAAGGAAGCCGACATAAACAAGACAATCATTACCACATTAGTCGCCGCCACCACACTGACGGGCGGCTGTACCTCTTATGGCGGCGGCGTTGGCGTTGGTTACGACGATGGCTGCTTCGGCTATCATGACCGCAACGACGTTCACTGCTGCTAATCACGTTCGGGGACGGGCGGTGACGCTTTCGCGTTAGCCGCCTGTCGCCTTTATCTTACCCCCGCCTGCTCGTCCCGCAGCGACGCCATGTCGATGACATAACGAAACCGCACATCGCCCTTTGCGAGGCGCTTGAACGCGTCGTTGATCTGCTGGATCGGAATGATCTCGATATCGGGGCCAATCCCGTGCTCGGCGCATAGCTCGAGCACTTCCTGCGTTTCGGCAAGACCGCCGATCAGTGACCCGGCCACCGATTTGCGCGAGAAGGCGACGACCGAATTGTCTACTCCCTTCATCGGCTCCAGCGCGCCGACCAGAACAATGGTCTTGTCGCGTTTCAGCAATGGAATGAACGGGTTTATGTCGTGCTTTTCGGGGATGGTCGACAGCATGAAATCGAAAGTGTTTTTCAGGCCCTTCATCGCGTCGGCGTCATCCTCCATCACGATTGTCGCGCCAAGATTTGTCGCTTCGGCGAGTTTCTCCTTGCTGCTGGTAAAGGCGGTGACCTTCGCGCCGAGGGCGATCGCGATTTTGACCGCCATATGGCCAAGCCCGCCTATCCCTATTATGCCGACATGATCGCCTGCCTTTACGCCCCAATGCTTCATCGGCGAATAAGTGGTAACTCCAGCACATAATATCGGCGCGGCGACTTCGGGGCTGAGGCCAGCCGGGATATTCAGCGCGAATTCCTCGCGCACCGTGATGGCACCCGAATAGCCGCCATAGGTGTTGTCTGATGAATAGCTGTTTTCGCCGGTCGGGGCCTTGGCGGCTGGAATGAAGGGGCCGTTATAGGTCGCGAGAAAGCCGTTCGGCCCTTCGCAATAATTTTCATCGCCCGCTTTGCACGGATCGCACGACTGGCAACTGTCGACCATGCAACCGATGCCGACGATATCGCCGATGGCGTGGCGAGTGGCGCCTTTACCGAGAGTGGTGACTCGGCCAACGATCTCGTGGCCCGGCACGCACGGGTAGATCGTGTTCGACCAGTCGTTGCCGCATTGGTGGACATCAGAATGGCATACACCGCAGAAAAGTATCTCGACCTCGATCTCGCCAGGCCCCGCTGGTTCGCGGTCGAATTCGATTGGTTTCAGGCGGCTGAAGGAATGTTTGGCGGCATAGCCGGTTGTGCTGGGCATAAGGTAGGCTCCGGGAGAAGAGAGAGGAGTAGAGCTAACAGGTAAGTTCGCGGGCGGTTCCGCAGAAATCGTTTGGGGGTTCCTCACTGGCGCGCGTAGGAATTGAAACGGCTATCGCTACGCATCCTTTTGGCATAGCAATTCGTAATTGCTGCCAACGACAGTCAGGGACCTAGTTTCATGCGCTATTCTGCTTTTTTCCTTCTGGTCGCCGCCGCCACCCCGGCCGCCGCGCAAACCGCACCGGTCGATATTGCCGCCGCTCGCTCAGCGCTTGCTGGCCAATGGGAGGGCAGCCTTGAATATCTCGATTATAGCGCGGGCAAATGGTTCGGTATTCCGGTCAAAACACGGGTCGAGGACCAGGGCGACGGCGTAACGATTATCCGCAAGTCCGACTTTGACGATGGCCCCACGGTCGGCAATGTGCGGATTACGTCGGTGGAACTGTTTGACCCGGTAGCCGGAACGGTCACTACTGGCACTTTTCGCAAGGGACGCAACGTGGAGGTTTTCACCTATAAGATGCGCTTGGAGGGCACTCCACTCGATCCGACGCATTGGACGATGATCGAAGAAACGCTCGGCAAGGACGACAACCGCCCCGCGACGCTGCGTCTGACGACCATCCGCAACGGCGACAAAATCGAGACCGTAAAGCAGATCGATTTTCAAGACGATGACAGGACCGAATGGGTCACGCGCAATCGGACACGGCTGGCCCGCATAGTGGGATAATACCGCTTGTGCCTTTTGCCCGGCCCGCTAGTTATGGCCGCATGAACGGAAATATAAAAATCCCCAATTGGTTCGGCATTGGGATGGACGCCTGGGCGCTCGCCGCCGAATCGAACATGGTGATCGCGCAGCGCTTGACGACGATGGCTTTTGGCGGCCCTGCTGCGGCACAAGAGGCGGAGCGGATGGTCTCGGAAAAGGTCGCGGCGAATTTCGCGCTTTGTGTGAACCTGATGACCGGCAAGCTCGGCACCAGCCCCGAAGCGATCGCCAGCAACAGCATCGCACATTATACGAAAAGTGTTCGGGCGAACAACCGGCGGTTGGCGAAGTGAAATTGCCTTTACAGACAATCTCCTTGGCCACGACCTTGGCATTGTTGGCAAGTTGCGTCAGCGAAGTACTGAATGCACAACCTCCAAAAAGCTGTTCCCGCCGCCGCGCCCACAACAAATTTTCCAGCTGCACCTGAACAAGAGGGGGCGACCGAGGACTGTCCTGCACTGGCGGTCGAGGCCGAGGGTTTTCGCTTGTTCAACAAGCAAAGTGGTTCGGGGCGCGCAATTGCGTTTGGCACGCGGCGCGAAGATGTACTCGCGATGCTGGCGTTTCGCGGGAAGTCCGAAACCGGAACCAATGGCGAATGCGGTGCAGGCGCGCTCGATTATGCCAGCTGGCCCGACGGGCTGGGCCTTCTTTTCCAGGGCGACGAATTCGTCGGCTGCATTCAAAGGCGGTCGCGGACGCTGACGAGATTAAACGTCTGACGAAGCCCGCGCATTATGCAGAGCAGCTCCGGGAAAAGGAGCCAGAATCCTAAGCTGGATGATTGGGCCGTTTAGCTGATTTCCACCGCGCGCCGGTATAAATGCCAAGTCGCATGGCCCAGTACCGGTAGCGCGACGAACAATCCCGCGAACATAGGTATCATCGCAAGGGTGAGTGTCACCGCGATGAATACTGCCCAGCCGAGCATAAGGCGCTTGTTCGAGCGAACCACGCCAAGGCTGACGATGATCGCGGTGATGAAATCAACCTCGCGGTCGACCAACATCGGCAGGCTGATGACCGTTATCGCGAACAGCCCGAGCGCGAACAGCCCGCCGACCGCGCCGCCGACCAGCATCATCAACAACGCATCGGGCGACAGCAGCAATGCGCCGGTTTCCCCGCCGATACCTGACTCGCCTAAGAAGATGGCAAATATCCCATGCGCCAGGATCATCCAGAAGCTGAAGGCGACAAAGACGATGCCGCCCATCAGGATCAACTGCTCGTCGCCGCGTCCACCGAGCGCGCCGAGCACTCCTCGCCATCCGAGCGGAAGGCCTCCCTCTCGCCTGCGGCTCACCTCATACAGCCCGACTGCGGTAAATGGTGCGAGCAGGGGGAAGCCCGCCATGATAGGGATCAGCCACCATCCCTGACCCATGCTCGACAGTCCGTAAACGATGCCGAGCCCTCCGAGGACATAGAATGCCGCGAAGAACAGGCCATAAATCGGATATGCCGCGTAGTCCCGCCAACCCGCTATGAGCGCATCGCGCAATTCTCTGGCTGAAAGATCGCGCGTCACGGTTACCGGTGCGATTGCCGATTGAGCCATCATTGCCGTTCTCCCTCTCCTGAGTCGACTTGGATGGCAGGATGCTGGAGGAAAACACCAGCGACGGCAAGCTCGTCCAATATGGCGCCGCAAAATCCGCACTCGACGCCAACCAGTTACCGCCCTACGCTTGAGTTCTTCTTGGAGGAAAACTTATGTCGCTCACGCAGATTATCTATTCATCCAAACCCTTCGGTTTCGATTCCTCTGTGCTCGACGATATACTTACGATCTCGCGTGTTTTGAATGCGCGGGATGACATAACGGGGATGTTGATATGCCGCGCCGACATGTATCTGCAGCTAATTGAGGGGCCAGATGCAGCGATCCAGGCAACCTATAAGAGGATATCAGGCGACGACCGACATCTGGAAATCAACCTGCTCGTGTCACGGCAAATAACCGAGCGGATGTTTCCCAAATGGGCGATGCGCGACGACCCTGCGCGCAGCTGGATGTGGACGCAGGCCGAGGTTTCAGCGGGTGCAATCCAGAAGACCACCCCGGACGAAATTGTCGAGATATTCGAGCGGCTCGCTGCCGAAAATGTCGGCTAGCTGGCTTTACCGCTGTCGCGACGACGCGCCTTGTTACGCCGTTTTGAGAATATGACACCCCCTAGAACGCCCATGGCTATCATGAACACGATGAGCGCGTAGGCTATGACCAATCGGGTTTCCATTATTCAGCTCCGGTAGCGGCTGACCCAAATCGATTCTGGTGCGCATGCCGCCTGTAAATAACTCGATTCGGGCAGCACCACTCATAACTGCAAGCGGGCCTGAAATGTTCCCAAGTCACCCATTTGGGCGATGGACGGAAAGCGTGAGTCGGAGCATGTTATGCTTATTAGAACGAGCGAAGGAATGTTCTCATGGCAAAGGTTTTAGGTCTGGGCGGTCTGTTTTTCAAATCGGCGGATCCCACTGCGACCAATGAATGGTATGCTGCCGTGCTCGGCATAAAGGTGGAGCCTTGGGGTATTATCTTCACGCCCGATGCTGCCGCCGCGCATCCCGGAGCGGCGACGGTATTCTCTCCGTTCAAGGCCGACACTGACTATTTCGCACCTTCGGACAAGGAATTCATGTTCAATTTGATGGTCGACGATCTCGACGCAATGCTTGCGCGTTGTGCCGAGCATGGGGTGGCACCGGTCAAAACCTTTCCTGAAGAAGCCAATGGAAAATTCGCACATATTATGGACCCCGAAGGGCGAAAAATCGAGCTCTGGGAACCGAAGCCAATGTGAGGACTAAGATGCAAGGCGAATAATTCTGATATTGATTAGGGTTACGCCTTTGCAACCGCCTGCGGATGGTGCGGCACTAGGATCAAAGTGCGCCCCTCAACCCGCCAGCTTTTCAGGCGTGATAGGAAGTTCATCCCCAAAACATGCGTGTCGCCGAATGCAGGGGAAACAATAATGCCCAAATCGCGCGCAACGATATTGCCGAGCCGCAGTTCCTGGGCGCGGGTATTTTGCGCGGCTATCGTGCCGTTGGCGGTTCGGATCAGCACCGGCACCGGATTGCTTGTAATGTTGAGGCCTGCAGCCTTGGCGGTATTAACCGGCACCGCCGTTACCGTCGCGCCGCTGTCGACGAGCATCCGCCGTTTTGTGCCATTTATAGTAACCTCAACCCAGAAATGACCGTCAGCGGCCATGGGTACTCGCAGTTCCTCTCCCACCACCGACTGCGCAGGACGCCCGGCAAGGCCGCTCAATCTTTCCAGTACAGGGTCGAATACCGCACCAGTTTGCATCACCGAGTAGAGTAGGAAGCCCATCAATCCCCATAACGCCACGCTGAATAGCGCTCGGACGGCGCGGACGCGGCTGGCGAGTACGAGAAGTAACACGAGCGCGCCGCCTGCAATGAAGGGAAAGAAGGGGTGGGAATAAAGATCGGGCATCGCGGTGACATGGCGGCGCAAAGCTTTCTGCAGACTGACCGGCGAGAGCATCGCAAGGTGTGGCATAGCGAACTTTGGCGTATCGCGATTGGTAGGGAACCACTGCCTGTGCTTGTGCGTTATCCGGCAAATCAACAGCGGAGGCCAATATGACTGACATTTTTTCGATCCTGAAATCGGACCATGACCTGCATCGTGAGATGCTCGAAAAAATCGCAGAGACGGTAGGCGACACGCCCGAGCGCCGCGATCTGTTCGAGGCGTTTCGTGTCGAGGTCACAGCGCATGCCGCCGCCGAAGAGCAATCGCTTTATGCCACGATGCTGGGGGCTCCGCAACTGCAAGACGATGGTCGCCACTCTGTGGCAGAGCATAAGGAAATTGACGATTTGCTAGGCGAATTGCAGCAGACCGACTTGGCAAGCGGCGCGTGGCTGACGAAATTCAAAGAAATGCGGCACCGTTATGAGCATCACATCGATGAGGAAGAGGAAGAGATGTTCCCCGCCGCCGAGAAAGAATTCAGCAAAGCAAAATCGGAAGAACTGGGCGCAAAATTCGACCGCCGTAAACCCGCTGAGATCAAAGTTGCCGAAACGAGCGACAATGGCGGTGACAAGGAATAACGGGACTTATGTCGGTTCCGGTTTGCTAAACCGCGTAAATGGACGTATAAAGAGAAATGCACTCGTCGAACGCGACGGAATTTGAGGCGCGTATCTGACGAAATTCGGGTGCACGCAGACGTTTTCCTACCACGACTTGGCTCCCCACATGGCGCTGTTGCGATGTGGTTACCTGTTTCGTGAAAGGAACATCATTATGCCAGTAGGCACCGTAAAATTCTTCAATGCCGACAAAGGCTATGGCTTTATTGCACCTGATGGCGGCGGCGATGACAGCTTCGTGCACATCTCCGCAGTTCAGGCTGCCGGCATGCACTCGCTCGATAAAGAGCAGCGCGTAAATTACGAAGTCGAAATCGGCCGCAATGGCAAGGCTTCGGCAATCAATCTGTCATCGGCTGATTGATCAAGAATATGGGAGGCCGCAGCGATGCGGCCTCCTTTTTATACGCGATTTCGTTTTAGTCGCTGCGTCGCTCGTGTAAGCGGCGGTCGCCCTTGCGGCGCTCAGGTCCCGTATAATTTGCATCGTTTATGACGCGACGGTCATTGCCGCGCCGGTTTTTGTCGCTCAATCTTTTATCCTGCTGGTCAGCCATACCCTAAGCTCCCATACAAATAATGCGCAATTCACCTTATTTTACAGAGCTTAATATAACCTAAGTTGTAGCGTCAAGCGTGACCGGTATCACACCTGCCTCTTGACGAATTTTCGGATTTTAGGTCGGGTTAGTCGAATAACTCCTCAAGAAACGACTTTTTGCGCTTCTTGTAGGGATGGCCGTGTGCGTAACCTTCCGGATGCCGGCTGAAATCCTGCGGCGCATATTGTGGTTGCGGAGGCGGAGCGGCAGGACGTGCCTGTGGAGGGGCCTCTGCGGCACTGCGTTCGAGTATCTTGTCAAGCTCGCCTCGATCGAGCCATACGCCGCGGCACTGCGGACAGTAGTCGATCTCGACGCCTTGGCGGTCACTCATAACCAGCGCAACTTTGCACACGGGGCAGGGCATTCCAACGGCAGCATTCATTTCGGTCGCTCCTTCAAATATTTGAATGAACGGTCCGACATCACCGTTGCTCACGCTAAACAAGCGATCGCAACGATCAGAGGGGCCCGGCCCGTGTTTGAGATTTGGTGAACCTGTGAATATTTTTCAACCCCTATGGGTCAGTTAAGCACAGCGCCTGTCATCCACATCAGCGAAAGCGCGCCAATGGCCAGAAAAAGTGAGATTGCGAGCACATAACGCACGCCGTTATTCTTCGTTCCTGCGCTGGCTTCTTCTTCGGTTACATCGATATGGTCGCCATCTTTATGCATCTGTTTTGCTCCTTGGGGCCAAGTAAAGACGATCATAGCGCCAATGTTCCCGCGATGTTAAGCGCTTTTACGAAATGGCCACTCGGTGACATTGCCCACCCACAAAGCGAGCCAGATCAGAACTGGCTGGAAAATCAGCCGGGGGCCATGATAACCCCAGCCCAGATCACGACCGCCTATGGCGATATCGGATAATGCGTGATTGAAATTCGCCGGCCAGACGCACAGCGCATAAAGCGCAAGGCCAACGCCCGCTGCCTGGCGAAGTTTGGGAATGAACAGGCCAATAGCACCGGCGATTTCGGCAATTCCGGTAAACGCGATCACTGCCTCGGGAAATGGAACCCATGTTGGTGTGATTTGCAGGAAACCTTCTGGTGATTTAAGATGCAATATGCCAGCAACGAGATAGAAAATCGCCAGCAATATTCGAAATATTTTTCGCGCCATATCGACGGTGTCGCGCAACAGGTTGCAATTTGCAACCATGTCAGTAAGCTTTTCTCCATAAGCATGGAGAGAGCAGATGGCACAGGCGGAAACCACCGTTGATGTATTGATCGTAGGCGCAGGGCTTTCGGGAATTGGCGCCGCCGCGCATTTGACGATGCAGTGCCCAAACAAGAGCTACGCGATTGTCGAGCAACGCGCAGATATGGGCGGGACATGGGACTTGTTCCGCTATCCGGGCATCCGTTCGGACTCCGACATGCACACCCTGGGTTACCGGTTCAAGCCATGGCTGCATGAGAAAACCATTGCCGACGGCACCGCCATCCACCAATATGTCCATGAAACTGCCGACGAGTATAAAATTAGCCCGCATATCCATTTCGGCCACCGCGTTGTGTCCGCCGACTGGTCGAGTAGCGAGGCACGCTGGCATGTGACGGCCAAAGCCGTCGACGGCGGACCAGAACGTCACTTTGCCGCGCGCTTCCTGTTCATGTGCTCGGGCTATTATGACTATGACGCCGGCTACAAACCCGATTTTCCGGGAGAAGCCGATTTTGGCGGACGGATCGTTCATCCGCAACATTGGCCAGAAAATCTCGATTATCGCGGCAAAAAGGTGACGGTCATCGGTTCAGGTGCGACAGCCGTTACGATCGTGCCAGTGATGGCGCAGGAAGGCGCCCAGGTGACAATGCTGCAGCGCTCGCCGACCTATATGGTGTCGCGCCCCGCTATCGACCCATTTTCAAAGCGCATCCGCAAATTTTTGCCCGAAAAGCTGGCTTATGCGATCACCCGTTGGCGCAATATCAACATGCAGCGGTTTACTTACTGGTATGCGCGCAAGAACCCCGCGAAAATGGGAACGAAACTCATCGACATGGCGCGCGCAGAACTGCCGAAGAGCGTTGATGTCGATACGCATTTCGTACCGAGCTACAATCCCTGGGAACAACGGCTGTGCCTTATCCCCGATAGCGACATGTTCAAGGCGATTTCTGAAGGCAAGGCCGAGGTCGTCACCGATCATATTGACCATTTCACCAAGACCGGCATCCAGCTGAAGTCTGGCAAGCATATCGACGCAGACATCATAGTTACCGCGACTGGGCTGAACCTTGTGACGATGGGCAAGACCGCGATCAGCGTCGATGGCGCGGCGGTCAATTTTGGCGAGCATTTCAACTATAAAGGCGTGATGTATAACGACATCCCGAACCTTGCGAGCGTGTTCGGCTATATCAATGCATCGTGGACGCTAAAGACCGATATCGTCGCCGATTATGTCTGCCGCCTGCTCAAGGAAATGGATCGAAAGGGTGCGGTAGTCGCGAATCCGATGTTGACTGACCCCGACATGCCGCGCCTGCCTTTCGTCAAGGACTTCAGCTCAGGCTATTTTGCGCGGTCGTTCGACAAGCTACCGAAGAATGGCGACCGTCACCCGTGGCGTGTGCTGCAAGATTATGCGGCAGAGAAGAAAATTTTGACGCAGGAGGCGGTAGATGACGGCGTGATGGTGTTTTCGGGGCCGACGGCGGCGGCGAGGGTGGAGCCCGTCAAGACGCTGATTGCCGCTGAATAACTAGATATCTCCGTCCCGCACTGTCGCTGCAACCCGCCGCGTTTCGATCCCCAAGTCGGGTGCAATGATGTGTGTGCGGCGCTTAACAACCCATATCAGCAGTGCGAGGCCCAAAAGTGCCATGACCGCCAAACCTGCCGTGAACCAGCCGGTGAATTTGCGCATCTGATCGGCATGGGCCAGCAATTCAGGCGGCTTTTCGGCGGCGTTGACGTCCCAATATTCGATCTCGAACTTGCCGCCTTCGGGCCGGTACAGGCGGATTTCGGAGCTAATCCACTGCTTGCCGTCTTTTGCGGCGAAGGTCAGGTTGACCTCATTCTTGTTTCGGCCAAGCAATTCGGCCTTGGGCTGATAAATCGCGGGGACCAATGCAGGTGATTTTTTCAGCAGCGCCGACATTTCGGCAAACTGGATACGGCTGTCGTCGGCAAAGCCCTCGGACACAAATTTCTCTGCAGCAGCCTGATCGCCGCGCTTCACCGCGGCCAGAAACGGAGTGGTAAAGGCGGCGACATCGTCGGGTAACGGCACCACATTTACCGCCGCACGGTCGCAAGCTGAAAGACCAAAGATCGACAGGGCCACCGCCAGCACAAGATAAATTCGTGACATTTCTGAAATATCTCCCGTTTTGTCGCGATTGCCGCTATCGCTCCTGCCATGCGTTATGACGAATTGATCCAGCCTGACAACGGCCAACCTGCCACCCTTATCCACATAATCGACAAGAGCGGATTTGCGGGATGGCTCGCCGCTCAAACCGACGCTGTCCGGACCGCTGCTAAAGCGCAGAAATTCGAAGGCAGCGCAAATGATATAGCGATCCTGCCCGGCGACAAGCCCGGGGAATGGGCTGTAGTCGCCGGGGTTGCCGATGCGGCGACGATGGCGGTGTGGAATCTGGCTCGGGTAGCGGATAGTTTGCCCGAGGGAACCTACCGGTTGGTCAAAACTGACGCGGGCGATGCAATGCTCGGCTGGATTCTCGGGCAATATCGCTATCAGGAATATCTGAGCGAGCCGAAGGTCACCGGCGCGCGGGTGCTGCTCGTCAAGGAACCGGGACGCATTCGGGCCGCCGGCCATCAAGCTGCAGCAACGGCCTTGGTGCGCGATCTGGTCAACCGGCCCGCAGGTGATTGCGGACCGAATGCTTTGGAGGCGGAGGCCAAGCGCATTGCCAAGGCGCACAAGGCCGACGTCACCGTCACCAGCGGCGACGCGCTCGAAACCGGCTACCCTCTGATCCACGCCGTTGGCAAAGCGGCGATGCGCGAACATGCGCCGCGTTTGATAGAAATTGAATGGGGCGACCCTCGCCATCCACGCATTGCGATAGTGGGGAAGGGCATTACTTTCGACAGCGGTGGCCTCGATATCAAACCCGCAAGCGGCATGCGGATCATGAAGAAAGATATGGGCGGCGCGGCGCATGCGCTGGCGCTGGCGGAGCTCATCATGGCGGCGCATTTACCGGTGCGGCTGCATATGCTGGTTGCGGCGGCAGAGAACAGCATCGCGGGTAACGCTTTCCGGCCGGGTGATATCTTGAAGAGCCGCAAAGGGATTACTGTCGAGATAGACAATACCGATGCCGAGGGGCGGTTGGTGCTCGCAGATGCCTTGTCCAAGGCGATTGAGGACAAAGCGGGGATGGTCGTCGATTTCGCAACGCTCACCGGCGCGGCGCGGGTGGCTTTGGGGCCGGATTTGCCTGCGATGTTCAGCAATAACGATGAATTTGCAGACGCGCTCCTTGCTTCAGCGAAAGCCAACACCGACCCGTTGTGGCGGATGCCACTTTGGGCACCTTATTCCGACATGCTCGACAGCGACATCGCCGATACCGCGAACAGCGGCGGGGCGTTCGCGGGGGCCGTCACGGCGGCTCTATTTTTGCAGAAATTCGTGCCCGACGATGTGCCGTGGGTTCATCTCGATACCTATGCGTGGCGGCCCACCAACAAGCCCGGGCGGCCCAAAGGGGGCGAAGCGCTTGGATTGCGCGCGGTCTTCGGCTATCTCGCGGACAAATATCCGGCGCGCTGACGCCTAAACGATTGAAGGACAAAGCATTTGGGTGACGGCCAGATACAGGCGGGGGGACGGCCTATCTACAAACTGACAGGCCATAGCCTTGTCGGTGACAAGAGGACGACGCCGATCCGCGGCGATCTCGCGGACATCAGCCTTGCGGGAAAACTGTTCGCACCGCATTATGCGGTGCCGATGTTGCGCACAGGGGTTGCGCCGGTCACCGCAATCCACGCCGAAGCGCACGCGACATCCATGCCGGTCAGCGCCTTGATGCACGGCGAGGAATTTGCGGTGCTCGATGTCGCGGGCGAATGGGCGTGGGGCTATTGCCTGCACGACAATTATCTCGGCTATCTGCGCTTTGCCGAGCTGGGCGCGGATTTCGATGCGACGCATATCGTTAGCGCGGCGGCGACGTTGTTGCTTGCAGCGCCGACCACTAAGGCGCCAGTGCTGGCGCGCTATCCGATGGGGGCGCAATTGCTCTGCGGCGAGGCCAGCGAGTGCGGCAAATATTTGGCGTGCGAAAATGGGTTCATTCCGCTGGTGCATTTGTCAGAAGTGGGGGCGGTCGAAGCTTCCCCAACCGACATTGCTGAGCAACTGATCGGCACGCCCTATAGCTGGGGCGGGCGCAGCGGCGATGCGATTGACTGTTCGGGGTTGGTGCAACTCGTGTTTGGCCTGAAAGGCGTCCTCGCCCCGCGCGACGCCGATATGCAGCAAGCGGAGTTTGGAGAGGATTTACCCGAAGGCGAAGCGTTGCAACGCGGCGATCTCGTGTTCTTCCCTGGCCATGTCGGCATCATGTCGGATGGCGAGAATATCATCCACGCCAACGGCACCGCGATGGCGGTGAGCGTCGAGCCGCTGTCCGAGGCGGCGGCAAGGTTTGCTGAGCATGACGAGGCGATAGTGGCGCGGAAGCGGGTTGCACTTTGACCAAATCCGTCTTCATCGACGGCGCAGCAGGCACCACCGGCCTCGAAATCGCCGATCGGCTCGCAGGTAGGCCTGAGTTCCAACTCATCACCCTCGACGACGACAAACGCAAAGACCCCGCTGCCAAGCGCCAGGCGCTGAACGACGCCGATTTCGTCATCCTCTGCCTGCCCGATGACGCCGCTAAAGAGGCGGTGGCGATGACCACGTCGAGCCACACGCGCATAATCGACGCGTCGACCGCGCACCGCGTCGACCAGCATTGGGCGTACGGCTTCCCCGAATATCGCAAGGGCCAGCATGAACGCATCGCGCAGGCGCGGCTGGTCAGCAATCCCGGTTGTTACCCGACGGGTTTTCTGGGGCTGGTCGCGCCTTTGGTCGCGGCTGGCCTTATTCCCGAGGACTGGCCCTATAGCGTCAATGCGGTGTCGGGCTATTCGGGTGGCGGCAAGGCGCTGATTGAACGGTTCGAGAGCGATGCGGGCGCCGATATCGGCTTTCGCACCTATGGCCTTGACCTCAGCCACAAGCATGTACCCGAAATGCAAACGCACGCAGGCCTCGACCTCGCGCCGATCTTCTCCCCCGCTGTGGTCCGCGCCTTTCGCGGCATGATGGTTGAGGTGCCGCTGCCAATCTCGGTCATGCCCGGCAGCGACAGTCCTGAGGAAATGCGGAACGCGCTGGCCGCGCATTATGCCGGTTCGCCGGTGGTGCATGTGCACGAACAACTCGCGCCGTCGGAACTGCTGATCCTCAATACGCAGGAGCCATCCGACCGGCTCGACCTCTATGTGCTGGGTTCGCCCGACAACACGCAGGTGCGGTTGCTGGCGATGCTCGACAATCTCGGCAAAGGTGCCAGCGGCGCTGCGGTGCAGAATTTGAATATCATGGCTGGGTTGGACGAAACGAGCGGGTTGCGGTTGTGATTATTCGGCCAACTCCGCCTAGT
>LNFK01000058.1 GCA_001464315.1 Sphingomonadales bacterium Ga0077559
GCGAAAACAAGGTGTAGTTGTAAGCAACGTCTTCGCTGTCAGTGTCGCGTATCAACTTCAGTTCATGCTTGCCAGCAGGCCCGAATTCGTAACTGAGCGACAACGAACTATCGATCACGCGAACCTATTTTTTGCCAAACGAACATGAAAATGCGATCTTGGCCTTTGTGCCAATATCCTGTGCGGTGAGCGGTATTGCTGGAAGGACAACAGCTAGCGGTCCCATTAAGGCAAAGTGCGCCTTTGTCGTCTCAATAAGGCGGCCTATCAAACCCCTTCGGGCTCGCTGTGAAAATCTCGCAGCCATCCTCGGTAATGCCGATGCTATGTTCGAACTGCGCGGACAGGCTCCGGTCGCGTGTCACCGCCGTCCAGCCGTCTTCCAGTACCTTGCCTGCTGCCTTGCCAATGTTGATCATCGGCTCAATGGTGAAGATCATGCCGGGGCGAAGCTCGGGTCCGGTGCCCGGACGTCCGGCGTGGACGATTTCGGGGGCGTCGTGGAATAATTGCCCAAGCCCATGCCCGCAGAAATCGCGGACGACACCGTAGCGGTGCTTTTCGGCGTGGGTCTGGATCGCGTGGCCGATGTCGCCGACATGGTTGCCGGGTTTGGCCTGCTCGATGCCAAGCATCAGGCATTCATATGTCACATCGACGAGGCGCTTGGCCTTCACCGGCACATCGCCGACGAGGAACATGCGGCTGGTGTCGCCGTGCCAGCCATCAAGCTGCGGCGTCACGTCGATATTGACGATATCGCCGTCCTTCAATTTCTTGTCCGACGGGATGCCGTGGCAGATGACATGGTTGACCGAAATGCAGCAGCTATGCGTATAGCCGCGATAGCCCAAGGTCGCTGGAACCCCGCCACCGCGTATCGTCATTTCGCGCACGATATCGTCGAGTTCCTGCGTTTCGACACCCGGCACGACATGCGGCACCAGCGCGTCGAGTATCTCGGCGGCGAGGCGTCCGGCGCGGCGCATCCCCTCGAAGCCCTCGGCCCCGTGTAATTTAATAACTCCGTCGCGGGTCTGGGCTGCCTCGGCGGGCGTGACTGCTACATATTGATCCATTGGGGTGATATAGAGGCTTTTTCCCCGCTTTGCGAGGGGGCAGTTGTCGGCTATCGCAACCGAATGACAGAATCCCGCATCTACACCGCCGCACTTGTGATTATCGGCGATGAAATCCTCTCCGGTCGCACTCAGGACAAGAATATCAGCCAGATTGCCTTGTGGCTAAATATCCAGGGCATTCGCCTGCGCGAAGTGCGGGTTGTACCCGATGTTGAGGAAGCGATTGTCGAGGCGGTCAATGCGCTTCGTGCACGTAACGATTATCTATTCACCACCGGCGGCATAGGCCCGACGCATGATGACATTACGGTCGATGCGATTGCGGCGGCCTTGGGCGTCGACGTCGTCATTCATCCCGAGGCGAGCGAAGTCCTGCACAAATATTACGAGACTCGCGGCGGCATCAACGAAGGCCGCCTGCGCATGGCGCGGGTGCCAGACGGCGCCGACTTGATCCCGAACAAAATGTCGGGCGCGCCGGGTATTCGCCACGGCAATATCTTCATCATGGCAGGTGTCCCGCATATTACCGCCGGGATGCTCGATGCGCTGACCGGGCAACTCGAAGGCGGCGCGCCGTTGTTGTCGCATCAGGTCGGATGCTGGGTCGCCGAAAGCGAAGTCGCGAAACTGCTGGCCGACACAGAAAAGCATCATGATGGATGCCAGATCGGTAGCTACCCCTTTTTCCGAGAAGGCAAGGTCGGCGCGAATTTTGTCGTGCGGACAACCGACCCGCATAAACTCGCCGAATGTGTCGATGCCCTGAAACTCGGCCTGCGCGGGAATGGCTATGAAACCGTCGACGGTGGAATATAAACGGCGCTTGGTCGCCCTGTTCATCTGCGGTCAACCCGCGCCCGCAATAAGGAGCGTAATGCGCAAATTCTCCCAAGCTCTCGCTCTGACAGCCTTGCTGTTATCCACTTCCGTCTATGCTCAGTCCGCTGCTGCGCCCGCCTCAGCAACCAGCAAACCGATCAAACAGCCCTGGCTGTACGAAGGTAGCGATGTTCCCATCGATGAAACATGGACCTTCGGCGCTCTGCCAAATGGGCTTCGCTATGCTGTCAAAAAGAATGACGTGCCCGCCGGACAGGTCTCGATCCGCGTCCGCATCGACGCGGGCGCGCTCCACGAGAGTAATGACGAGCAGGGCTTCGCGCACCTGATCGAGCATTTGTCTTTCCGCGGTTCGACCTTTGTCCCCGATGGCGAGGCAAAGCGTATCTGGCAGCGGTTCGGGGTAACCTTCGGCAGCGACAGCAACGCGCAGACAACGCCAACGCAGACCGTGTATAAGCTCGATTTGCCGAACGCGACGCCCGAAAAGCTCGACGAATCGGTCAAGATTATCTCAGGCATGATCCGTAACCCGCGTATTTCCGACATGGCGCTGAATGCCGAGCGCGCCATCGTACTTGCAGAACTGCGAGAAAATAGTGGTGCGCAAATGGTCTATAGCGACGCGCTGCGCCAACATGCTTTCCAGGGCCAGCGGCTCGCCAACCGCTCGACCATTGGCACGCCCGAAACGCTGCAAGCGTCTGATGCTGAGTCGCTCAACGCTTTCCACAAACGCTGGTATCGCCCTGAAAATGCGGTCGTGGTGATGGCGGGCGACATGGAACCTACGCAACTCGCCAATCTGGTGCAGAAATATTTCAACGACTGGAAAGGCACCGGCCCGCGCGCGCCAGAGCCTGAATTTGGAGACCCGACGCCGCAAGGGACACCGGCCCGCGTCCTGGTCGAACCCACGCTGCCAACGACGGTTAGTATCGCCTATCTTCGCCCGTGGCGCAAAGTCGACGATACCATTGCGTATAATGAGCAACTGTTGATCGACGCGCTCGCGCTGCAAATCATCAATCGTCGCCTTGAGGTTCAGGCACGCGGCGGCGGCAATTATCTGTTTGCCGAAGTCGCACAGGAAGATATCTCGCGCTCTGCCGATGCGACGTTGGTCTCGGTAACGCCCATTGGCGACAAATGGGAGGCTGCCACCAAGGACGTGCGGTCGGTCATCGCCGATGCCACCGAAACGGCTCCATCAAAGGCCGATATCGACCGCGAATTGACACTGTTCGGCAACGCGCTGCGCACCATGCTCGACAGCTATCCGTTCGAAGCCGCTGCGAAGCAGGCCGATGATATCGTACAAGCCGTCGATATCCGCGAGACTGTGGCGGCCCCAAAGACGGTCGTGCAAGTCTTCGAAGGCATGAAGGGCAAGTTTACGCCAGAACGCTTGCTGGCATCGACGCAGGCTCTGTTCAAGGCCGATGCCACACGGCTGATGCTGTCGTCGCCAACCACAGTGCCCGACGCCGACAATCGGACGCTTGCCGCGCTCAACGCGACCGTGGCCGCCAGCAAGACCGCTCGGCTGTCCGAAAATGCCCTTAGTTTTGATGCTTTGCCTAAGTTAGGAGCGCCGGGCAAATTGGTCGCAGAGGACATTGTGTCGCGGCTCGAAATGACTCGACTGGAGTTGTCGAACGGCGTTCGGGCGTTGCTCTATCCAAACAAGGCGGAGAGCGGACAAATACGTATCCTCGTGCGCTTTGGCCGGGGCTATCAGGCGGTTACGCCGGATCAAGGCAGCTTGTTATGGGCCGGACCTCTGGTTTTGCCCGAAAATGGCATTGGTAAATTGAAGCGCACCGAGATCGACCAGATGGTCAATGGCCGCCGGATCGAGCTTAATTTTTCGGTCGATAATGACGCGTTTCAATTCGGCGCCAATACAAGGCCAGACGATCTCGCCGATCAATTGACGTTGATTGCGACCAAGCTTGAATATCCCGGCTGGGATGGCGCGCCGGTTGAACGGGCCAAGGCACTCGCGACGTCAGGCTATGACAGCTTTGAAATGTCGGCAACATCGGTGCTGCAGCGAGATCTTGAATATCTGCTGCGCGATAAAGACCCGCGTTGGAAAGCCGCGACGCCCGCAGATGTTGCTAAAATCGATGCCGCAAAATTTGAAGCCTATTGGAAGCCGTTGTTGGCGCAAGGACCGGTCGAAGTCATGCTTTTCGGCGATTTTGACAAGGCAGCCGCCGTGGCTGCGCTTGAAAAGAGCTTTGGCGCGATGAAGCGGCGTGCGCCGTTAGCGGTTGCTCCAGCGGCGCTGGACGTGAATTTTCCAGCGACGAATAACACACCGGTCCGATTGACCCACCGCGGCTCAACTGACCAGGCGGCGGCGGTAATCGCATGGCCCACGGGCGGGGGGCTCACTGGCATCAGCGAGGGGCGACAGCTTGAAATATTAGCAGCGATATTCCGCGACCGATTGTTCGAAAAATTCCGCGCCGAACAGGCGGCGAGCTACAGTCCCGACATGGCAGCGAACTGGCCAGAGGATTTTCCAAGCGGCGGTTATTTGATGGCTTACACACAGGTGAAGCCAGGCGACGTAGACCGCTTTTATGCGTTCGCCGACGCAGTGGCCGCCGATCTGGTCGCCAATCCGGTCAGCGCTGATGAATTGCAGCGCGCGGTCGAGCCGATGAAACAAGCCATCGAACGGGCCGCATCGGGCAATACTTTCTGGCTCAACCAGCTGAAAGGCGCGACCTATGAGCCTGAGCGTTTTACAGCGCTTGGCAAGCTGTTCGGCGACTATAGCGGGGTGACACCTGCTATTTTACAATCGCTGGCGAAAACTTATTTCGTCAAGGACAAGGCCTGGAAACTGGTTGTTTCACCGCAAGAAAGCGGCGCTCCGATAACCGTCTCGCGCTGAATTTTTAGATCGAAGGAAAGCGCTCGAATTTGGGCAATTCTTCGATAAAGCTGGTCCAATGCAAACGCTCCGCGATCTGGACATGTGCTTGCGGCACCAGTGCTTCAGGATCGTCAAGCGTACAGGTCTGGATATCAACCAACCCTGGAAGATATTCTTCGTTCACATAGAAAAGACCCGTCCCGCATTTTGCGCAAAAATGCCGAAACGCTTGGCCCGAAGAATTGTAACTACTGATCTCGCCGCTCGATTTGAAATCGGTGGCGGCAAATGCTGCCCAGCTTACAAACGGTGCGCCTGAAGATTTACGGCAATCGTTGCAATGGCACACCGACACATGCTGCGGCTCACCGCTGACTTCAAATCGGGCCCGACCACAATGGCAACCGCCTCGATATTCCATGCCTCGTCTCCTCTATTGGCATCATAACAATGCCGGGAGAACATCAAAGAACATATTTGGATAGATCGGTGTCCTTGGCGATGCCAGAAAGTTGCTTGCTCACATAATCGGCATCGACGGTCAGTGTGTCACCTTTGCGGTCTTCGGCCTCAAAGCTGATCTCTTCTAGCAGCTTTTCCATCACGGTCTGCAGCCGCCTAGCGCCGATATTTTCGACCGTGGCATTCACATCATACGCAATGCGCGCAATGGCGTCGATTGCGTCATCGGTGAAGGCAAGCGTAACCTCTTCGGTGGCGAGCAATGCTGTATATTGCTGCGGCAAGTTAGCACGCGTTTCGGAGAGGATACGGACGAAATCGGCGTGCTCCAACGCGCGCAATTCAACGCGGATCGGCAGGCGGCCCTGTAGCTCTGGCAACATGTCGCTTGGTTTGGACACATGGAATGCGCCCGATGCGATAAACAGAACATGGTCGGTTTTCATCGGTCCATATTTGGTTGCAACCGTTGTGCCCTCGATCAGCGGCAACAGATCGCGCTGCACGCCTTCGCGGCTGACAGACCCGCCGCCGCGCGCGTCCGACACGGCGATCTTGTCGATTTCATCGAGAAAAACGATTCCATTGGCCTCTGCATCGGCGAGCGCGACGCGGTTGACGTCGTCCTGGTCCAGCCGCTTTTCCGATTCCTCTTCGACCAATTTGGCCCAGGCATCGGGTACTTTCATCTTGCGGCGCTTGAGGTTGTTCTGGCCAAACGCCTTGCCCATCATCTCGCCGAGATTGATCATGCCGACCTGACCGCCCATGCCGGGGATTTCCAGCGGCGTGGTGGGTGCATCGGACACCTCGATCTCTATTTCGACATCATCCATATGGTGGTCGACGATCCGCTGGCGAAACGCCTGGCGCGTTGCCTCGCTTGCGGTCTCACCGGCAAGCGGCTTGAGCAGACGCTCCATGGCAGCGCCCTCGGCTGCCTCCCGGACATTCCCGCGCCGACGTTCTTTTTCCAGCCGCACGGCCTCTTCGGCGAGGTCGCGTGCAATCTGCTCAACATCACGGCCGACATAGCCAACCTCAGTGAATTTGGTCGCTTCCACTTTGATAAACGGCGCATCGGCGAGTTTTGCCAGTCGCCGGCTGATTTCGGTTTTGCCGCAGCCGGTGGGACCAATCATCAGGATGTTCTTTGGCGTGACCTCGTCGCGCAGATCTGCACCGAGCCGCTGCCGCCGCCAGCGATTGCGCAGCGCTACGGCTACAGCGCGTTTTGCATCGGTTTGTCCGATGATATGCTCATCGAGCGCGGCGACTATCGATTTGGGGGTAAGGTTCTGGTTCATCTCCGCCTAGATGGTGGATTTCAAAAGCGATTCAAGTGGTTTGAGCCGCCGCGCTTTGATATGCGGGACCAATGCCGCTGCCCTCGATCCTGATCATCGATGATTTTCTGAACGATCCGCTGGTTGCGCGACAGAAGGCGCTGGCACTTGACTATGATCCCGCGCTTAAAAATGGCAATTATCCCGGTATACTGTCGGCTCAACCTTTGCCGATACCCGGGCTTGACGAGGCTGTAGCGCGAACCATCGGCGCTGCGGTGGTGCCCCAGGCGGGAACCAGCCACAGTCACTGCCGCCTCACTCTGGCAAATGATAAAGGTCTATCGGGCGTACATGTCGACCCATGCTTTTTTTCGGGCATTCTCTATCTGAACTTGCCCGAACATTGCCGCGGCGGGACCGATTTTTTTCGGCATAAGCGCACCGCGCTCGACCGAGTACCGATGGACAAAGGGCAAATGCTGGCCGCAGGCTATGCTGACCCTAACCAGTTGATCGAGGAAGTGGTCAATGCTGACACGCTAAAGCCGTCCAAATGGGAAAAGCAGTTCACTGTACCGATGCGCTTCAACCGACTGGTTCTGTTCAGCCCGTGGATGTTTCATAACTCCGCGCGCGGCTTTGGCAGCGGTCCGGGCAATGGCCGTCTTGTCCACCTGATGTTTTTTGCGGCAGCTTAAGGCGTGCTGTCGAGACTTTCGACCGTAAGCTGATCGTTAGTGTACACGCAGATTTCGGCGGCAATCTTCATCGCATGGCGTGCCATTTTCTCGGCGTCGCTCTCATAATCTGCGAGCGCACGTGCGGCAGACAAAGCGAAATTGCCGCCTGATCCAATCGCGGCAATCCCGTCGTTTGGCTCGAGCACATCGCCGTTGCCCGTCAGGATCAGCGTCACTTCCTTGTCGGCGACGATCATCATCGCCTCCAGATTGCGCAGATATTTATCGGTGCGCCAGTCTTTGGCGAGTTCGACTGCGGCGCGCATCAATTGCCCGCGATGTTGCTCCAGTTTTTTTTCCAGCCGCTCGAACAGGGTAAACGCGTCGGCGGTCGCGCCGGCAAACCCGCCGATGACGCTGCCGTCGTGCAACTGGCGCACCTTCTTGGCATTGGGCTTCATGACGGTCTGACCCATCGATACTTGACCGTCGCCGGCAATCACGACCTTGCCGTTTTTGCGCACCGATAGGATGGTCGTGCCGTACCAGGTGGTGGCGTTATTGTGCGATTGATTATCCATGCGCCGGATATGGTGAGATCGGCGATAAAGCGCAAGAGACGCTATTGGGTTTGGCGCTCGCCGAGTTGCCGCTCCCATGCCAGCGCATGCTCGACGATGACATCCAGATCATCATATTTGGGCTGCCAACCGAAACGATCTACAATGGCCCGATTGTCCGAGATCAATGCGTCGGGGTCGCCCGCGCGACGGCCCTCCAGATTGCGGACCAATTTGTGATTTGTGACGCGGTCAACGGCATCGAGAACTTGCATGACCGAATAGCCGTGGCCATAGCCGCAATTGAGCGTGTGGCTCGTCTTGGGGTTCGCAACCAAGGCCTCAAGCGCAATAACGTGCGCGGCGGCGAGATCGGCCACGTGAATATAGTCGCGCACCCCGGTGCCGTCTTCGGTCGCATAATCGGTGCCAAAGACGCTGACCGACCCACGCTTACCCAATGCTGCTTCGACAGCAATTTTCAGCAGATGCGTCGCGCCGACAGTCGACTGGCCGCTACGGGCCTTAGGGTCTGCGCCTGCAACGTTAAAATAGCGCAATGCGCAATAATTGAAATCATGTGCAGCGGCGACATCGCGTAACATCATTTCGGTCATCAACTTGGACGTACCATAAGGATTGATCGGCCGGGTCGGCATGTCTTCGCGGACCGGACTTGTTTCGGGAATGCCATAAGTGGCCGCAGTTGAAGAAAAGATCATGTGCCGCACTTCATTGGCAACCAGGCTTTCGATCAGCGAACGGGTCTTGGCGGTATTGTTATGATAATATTTGAGCGGATTTTCGACCGACTCGGGAACGACGACCGAACCAGCAAAGTGCATGACAGCATCGATTCGCTCATTTTCAATGATTCGCGTTATCATTTGCGAATTGGCAATGTCGCCTTCGTAGAAGGTCGCATTATCGGGAACTGCCCACCGAAACCCCGTGACCAGATTGTCAATTACGACGGGGCGGTGACCTGAATCAAGAAGTGCAAGGACGGCGTGGCTGCCAATATAACCGGCCCCTCCGGTTACCAAAACAGATAGATTTTCGGCCATTTGACGCCCCTACAAAAGTTTGAATTGCGGTTGTCGGAATGTCGCCATCAAATAACGTCTCGACAACATAGGTCAAAAAAAAGGCGACCCGAAGGCCGCCTCTTTAAACTTTAAACCCGCTGAAATCAGGGGCTAGTTGGGCCATCGTCGTCATTGCCAGCAGCAATAACGATACCACCAATAACAGCAGCTGCAGCGATGATCGCAACAATTACGCCGCTACCGCCACCGAGCTTGTTTTCGTCCTGGGTGTTGGCGCCAACGCGCTTAACCTTGGACGCGCCAACTGCCTTTGCAGCGGGCGAGAGTGATTGAGCCATTACTGGCGCGCTTACAAGCGAAGCGGCTGCCACAGCAGCGAGAGAAAACTTACCGAAACGCATCTTTGGTGCTCCTTTTTATTAAGTGCATTGCACTCGGAGCAGTCTCTTGCATAAGTGCTGTCACAATTCAAGCATTGAATCTCGGTTCAAAGCAAAATTATCTCGATTTATCGAAGTGTTGCAGATTTTATACAGTTTGCTGGAAGCAGTCTGCTCGTCAAGTCCAGCGCAAGAAAAAGTCATTTCAAAAAGGATTCAAAGTGACTCCGACAATAATCGCGGTCCATCAAATGTGTAGTGGGATTGATCCGCATCAGAATTGCGCCGCAATGGTCGATGCGATTTCGCTATCGGCGGCCCGAGGCGCAGTCATGTATTTTGCACCGGAGATGTCGTGCCTTCTGGATCGTAATCGCGACCGGGCACGACAAAATATCACCGCCGAAGCGCAATCTGCCGAACTCCAGAAAATTTATGCAGCTGCCCAATCGGCAGGAACTTGGGTTCATCTGGGCTCGATGGCGGTCGTTCACGAAACGAGCGGTAAATTTGCCAATCGGTCGCTGGTAATCGGACCTGACGGCATCGTCAGGGCGCGGTATGACAAGATGCATCTGTTCGATGTAGACCTTGCATCGGGTGAAAGCTGGCGCGAGTCATCGGCTTATGCAGCGGGGGATGGCCCTGTGGCGGTGGCATCGCCTTTGGGTCTGATGGGACTTACCATCTGCTATGATATCAGATTTCCTTCGCTTTTTGCCGCGCTAATTGGAAAACGCGTCGACGTCATTGCCGTGCCTGCGGCATTCACGGTGCCAACCGGCAAAGCGCACTGGCACGCGCTGTTAACGGCACGAGCGATCGAAGCTGAGGCCTTTGTCATCGCCGCCGCGCAATCGGGTGCGCATGCAGATGGCAGGCAAACCTATGGCCATTCGATGGTTATCGATCCCTGGGGCGAAACGCTGCTCGATATGGGCGAGGGCGAAGGCTTGGGTTTTGCCGAACTGGACTTGTCACGGCTCGCTGAAGTCAGGGCACAGATCCCGGTGCATGCCAACCGGCGCGATATCGACATGCCGGTCAGGCTTTTCTGATCCGTGACTTTCCCAGTTTATGCTCGCGCCACATGATGATCAGCCCGGCCACGATGATAACGGGCGCGCCTAGCCATGTTCCAGGCCCCGGCAAATTGTCAAAGATCAGATAGCCGAACGTGATCGACCAGATCAGTCCGGTATAATCCATCGTCGTAATCGCCGCGACCGATGCATGGCGCATTGCGGTGGTCAACAACAGCTGCGCTACCGCACCGCTCAGCGCCAATCCAGCAATCAGCAACCAGCCGACAAGATCATGATTTCGCGCAACAAACAACATGCCAATGCCCAGCGGCACCAAAGTGCTCAAACTGAACCAAAACACAATTGCGCCGGCACTTTCTGCTCGTGACATGCGGCGGATCTGGATCAGGACGCACGCCGTCAACAACGCCCCCGCCAGCGCCACCCATGGCCCAGCGCCGTGCATCGCAACGGCATTTGGCTGCACGGCAAGCAAAACGCCGACGAAGCCAAATGCCACTGCTCCCCACCGATATCGGCCTGTCGGCTCACCGAGCAACAACGCTGCGAGCATTGTGGCAAAGACAGGCGTTGCGAAACTGATCGTCGTTGCTTCGGCCATCGGCAGCAGTATCATCGCGGAAAAGTTCAGCGCCATCGATGTCAGCCCCAAGATCCCCCGCAACCCATGCGCCAACGGGTTCTTTGTGTGAATGTCACCCAATTTACCGAGCGACCAGAGCCAAAGGACAACAACAGGTAATCCGGCCAATTGCCGCCAGAACAATGCCTCGACAAGGTGAACACCATGCTGGCTGGCGAGTTTTACAAAAGTGAACATGACGCCCAAAGCCGCCACGGCCGCCAGCCGTAGCAATATTCCCAGCATCGGACGCGTCTGTCCGCTCGGCACGTCGTGCGGAGGAGTGGTCTCGATACTCATTGCGCCAATGCCGTAGAGCGGGGCTGTTGGCTTGACCATCGCAATTGCAGGCACCACATGCGGCGCATGCTATTTATGAGTGCAATATTCTGGGGCAATCAACTGTGGACGGGCGTTTCGCTGTTGTCCGGCTTTCTCGTGCTCCTCAGCAGCCTCGCTGACCGCAGACGCAACCGCCGGACCAATATCGAAAATGTCGGCTTTATGCCCTGGACCGCAATAACGGTGTTTTCAGTGCTGGCGACCGTGATTTCCGCGGCGCTGGCAATCAAAGGCGTTTAGCCAAGAGATCAGCCTAAGCATGCCTCAAGAAACGGTTGATCGAATCCGAACTGACGTGCTTTTTCCAGCGTGTAGGGACGCACACCGCCCGGAACCCATTCGCCGTGGATTTTGCCGTCGGCATCCTCGTCGCGATATTCGAACTTGAACAGATCCTGCGTGACGATGACGTCGCCTTCCATGCCGATCACTTCGGTGATTTGCGTGGTACGACGCGAACCGTCGCGAAGCCGTTTGACCTGAACGATCATATCGACCGATTCGGCGATCTGGCGCGAGATGGCTTCCTTGGGGATTTTGATGTCGCCCATCAGGATCATATTTTCCATACGACCCAAGCATTCGCGTGGATTGTTGGCGTGAAGCGTACACATTGAACCATCGTGACCGGTGTTCATCGCGGCGAGAAGGTCGAAACATTCCGCGCCACGAATTTCGCCCAGGATTATCCGGTCAGGCCGCATACGCAGGGCGTTCTTGACGAGATCGCCGATGGTAATCGCGCCGTCGCCCTCAAGGTTTGGCGGACGTGTTTCAAGCGGCAACCAGTGCGGCTGCTGCAAGCGGAGTTCGGCGGCATCTTCGATGGTCAGCACGCGTTCACCGGGATCGATCATTTTCGACAAGGCGTTGAGCATCGTTGTCTTACCCGAACCCGTACCGCCCGAAATAACGATGTTCATCCGGCTGGCACCGGCAATCTTCAGCGCGGTCGCCATCGCTTCTGACATCGATCCAAAGCCTTTGAGCATGTCGATGGTGATCGGCTTTTCGGAGAATTTACGAATCGAGATCGCGGTACCGCGCAGCGACAGCGGGGGCACGATGACGTTGACGCGTGAGCCGTCCTTTAAGCGGGCATCGGCAAGCGGCGTGGTCTGGTCGACGCGGCGGCCGACCTGATTGACGATGCGTTGCGCAATCTGGAACAAATGCTCTTCATCGCGGAACTGGATCGGCGCGATGGTCAGCTTGCCCTTCTTTTCAATATAAGTCTGGTTGGGACCGTTGACCATGATGTCGGTAATATCCGGATCGCCAAGCAATTCCTCAAGTGGACCAAAACCGAGCAACTCATCGACGAGCACCTTTTCGAGCGCAAACTGCTCGCGGCGGTTTAGCGTCAGTTTCAGCTCGGCGAGCACCTCAAGGATGATCGGACGGAATTCTTCGGTCAACTCTTCTTTGTTGAGCGATGCTGCCGCTTCGGGATCGACGCGTTCGAGCAGGCGCGGAAGCACCTGTTCCTTGATCTTGTGAACCGATGCTTCAAAACCTTGGGGGCCTTCATCGACCGGCGCGGCATTATTTGCGCGGTCAGAAAGCCGGGACATGGCGTCTTGCATTGCTGTTGTAGGGGCAGCCAGACTACCGGGCAGTTCAACCGAATCGATGGGTGGAAACTGCTCTCCGCCTTCGGGTTGCTGCATTTCAGGACGTGGCATCGGCGCGGGCGGCGGTGCGGATTGGCCGGACGATCCGGACCCACCCCCGGTCATCGGGCGGGCGACGCCGAAAGCTGGTCGCCCTGCAGTTAAGCCTGGTTTTTTGCCAAATGCGCTCACAGCTTT
>LNFK01000059.1 GCA_001464315.1 Sphingomonadales bacterium Ga0077559
TTGGGGAGCGCACTCGCCCATTTTCGCAGCAATGGCATGGCGCTCGCGATGTTCGCCGCTGTCGCTGCGCAAATCGTTATCGCGATCGGCGCGATGATCGGAGGCAACAATCCTTGTGGAAGCCTGCTCATCTCGGGATTTACAATTCCATTCCTGCTGTCGGGCTTGCTGCTAAAATATGCGACCAGCCGTCAAAATGTGGCGAGGGCTTGAAACAACAAAAAGGGCGGCACCCTTCCGGATACCGCTCGTTTTAACTCTTAAACGAGACCAGTTTATTCGCCGTCGTCGTCCATCATTTCAACTGGACCGCTGTCTTGGCCCTTGGCCGAAACATCACGGTCGACCAGCTCGATAACGCCCATCGGTGCGGCGTCGCTCCCACGGAAACCAGCCTTGATGACGCGGGTGTAACCCCCATCGCGGCCTTCATAGCGCGCAGCAAGCGTGTCGAACAATTTGACCAACTGCGTGTCGTCCATCAAACGGCTCATCGCCAGGCGACGGTTGGACAAGCCACCCTTTTTCGCCAATGTGATCAGCTTTTCGACATAAGGTCGCAGTTCGCGGGCCTTTGGCAATGTGGTCTTGATTTGCTCATGCTTTATGAGCGAAGCCGCCATGTTGCGCAGCATTGCATTACGGTGCGCGGTGGGGCGTTGAAGCTTACGGTGGCCAACTTTATGGCGCATATTTCATTCCTTCGTTCGTAGGGGGCCCGTATGAGGTAGCCCGATCCCGGCCCGCTTGAGGGGGAGCCATTGCCCTTTTTATTGGGCCAAAGCACGGCTTTGGCCCAGATTGGCGTTAGCCCAAAAGCTCTTGTTCAAGCTTCTTGGCCATTTCTTCGATATTTTCCGGCGGCCAGCCAGGAATATCCATTCCGAGGCGCAGACCCATTGACGACAGCACTTCCTTGATTTCGTTCAAGGACTTGCGGCCGAAATTCGGGGTGCGCAGCATTTCGGCTTCGCTCTTTTGCACGAGATCGCCGATGTAGATGATGTTGTCGTTCTTGAGGCAGTTCGCGCTTCGAACCGACAGTTCGAGCTCGTCGACCTTCTTGAGAAGATAACGGTTGAGCTGATTGGCGTCCGATTCTTCCGAAGATGCCGAAGGAGCCGCCATGCCGATCATCGGCGATGATGCTGCCATCGAATCTTCGAAGTGGACAAATACCTGCAGCTGGTCCTGAAGGATGCGTGCGGCATAAGCCACGGCGTCTTCTGGCGTTACGGTGCCGTCGGTTTCGATGGTCAGGCTCAGTTTGTCGTAATCGAGTTCCTGGCCGATGCGCGCATTGTCGACCTTGTAGGCAACCTGGCGAACCGGGCTGTAGAGCGAGTCGACCGGGATCAAACCGATTGGCGCGTCTGCCGGACGGTTAGCAACAGCTGGAACATAACCCTTGCCGCTGTCGGCTGTGATTTCCATGTTGAAGCTTGCGCCTTCATCGAGATGGCAGATGACAAGATCAGGGTTCATGACAACGATGTCGCCCGAAACCGCGATATCGCCAGCCTTGACGGTGGCAGGACCCGTTGCCGAGAGCTGCATGCGCTTTGGACCTTCGCCCTCCATCTTCAACGCAACCTGCTTGATGTTCAGCACGATGTCAGTGACATCTTCGCGCACACCGGCAAGCGACGAGAATTCATGCAAGACGTTCTCGATCTTGATCGACGTGATCGCAGCGCCCTGAAGCGACGAAAGCAAGACGCGACGCAGCGCGTTGCCGAGTGTCAGGCCAAAGCCGCGCTCAAGTGGTTCAGCAACGAAGGTTGCTTTACGCTTCGCATCGCTGCCCGACTTGAGTTCGAGGGCGTTGGGCTTTTTTAGTTCCTGCCAGTTCTTGATATTGACGGACATGGATTTCCCCTTGGGTTTTGCAAAACCGGCATTTGGTGCACCATGCCGGTCTGCGGGTAAAAGAAGGAACGACTGGCCAGCCGCCCCTGAAACGAATTTCTAAACGCGGCGGCGTTTCGATGGGCGAACACCGTTATGCGGGATCGAGGTCACGTCGCGGATCGAGGTGATGGTGAAACCCACCGCCTGCAATGCGCGAAGAGCGCTTTCGCGGCCTGAGCCTGGACCCTTGACTTCGACTTCCAGCGTACGCACGCCGTGGTCGGCAGCTTTCTTGCCGGCGTCTTCGGCGGCAACCTGGGCTGCATAAGGGGTAGATTTACGGCTACCCTTGAAGCCCATTGTACCGGCAGAAGACCAGCTGATCGTGTTGCCTTGGGCATCGGTGATCGTAATCATCGTGTTGTTGAAGCTGGCGTTGACATGGGCAACACCTGCCGAAATATTCTTGCGCTCCCGCTTTTTAATGCGCTGTGGTTCGCGTGCCATAATGTGTGTATCCTATTCGAATTATGCGAAAAAAAGTAGAGTGGGACTGGCCCGCTCTTACTTCTTCTTGCCCGCGATTGCCTTAGGCTTACCCTTACGGGTGCGCGCATTGGTATGCGTACGCTGGCCACGAACCGGAAGCCCCTTACGGTGGCGGAGGCCACGGTAGCAGGCAAGGTCCATAAGACGTTTGATGTTCATCGACGTGTTGCGGCGAAGATCGCCCTCAACTGTATGTTCTGCGTCGATGGTTTCGCGGATTTGCAACACTTCGGCGTCCGAAAGATCCTGCACACGGCGGCTATGATCAATTCCCAGCTTGTTCGCGATTTCGAGCGCCTTGGTGCGACCGATTCCGTGAATGTAGGTAAGCGCAATGATCACGCGCTTGTTGGTTGGAATGTTAACTCCGGCAATACGTGCCAATTTATTTACTCCTGCTCCACAGGTGCCCCGGAGGACGAACCCTATCTCAACGCTGATGATATCCCGAAACGCACAAAACCAGCGGACGCGTTAAAGCGCTGCTGGGCTGTACCAGATGTTCGGAATTAAGTGCGCCTTACGGCGAGTCGCGCTTTATGTCAAGGCTGTGCCGGGTCAACCTTTGCCCTTGGTTTTGGTTTTGCCGTTGGCTGCATTTTCTTCGATAAATTCGATAATCTTGCCTGCGATATCCTTGCCGCTGGCCTTTTCAATGCCCTCCAGCCCTGGCGAACTGTTCACCTCCATGATGACAGGGCCATGATTGGAACGCAGCATATCGACACCTGCGACATTCAGCCCCATCGCGCGGGCGGCGCGCACGGCAGTAGAACGCTCCTCAGGCGTTATTTTGATGGCCTCTGCCGACCCGCCACGGTGCAGGTTGGAGCGGAAATCGCCTTCGGCGCCCTTGCGTTGCATAGCGGCCACAACCTTGCCGCCGATGACTAACGCGCGAATATCGGTCGCGTTGGCTTCTTTGATAAATTCCTGCACCAATATGTTCACATTCGCGCCGCGAAATGCTTCGATAACCGACCGGGCTGACTTTTCGGTTTCCCCGAGTACGACACCAATGCCCTGCGTGCCCTCAAGCAGTTTGATGACCACCGGCGCGCCGCCGACCATCTTAATTACCTCGTCGGTCTGCTTTGGGTCATGCGCGAAAGCAGTGACCGGCAGACCAAGGCCTTTCTTTGCAAAAATCTGCAACGACCGAAGCTTGTCACGTGACCGGCCAATCGCGACGCTCTCATTGAGCGGCCACACGTTCATCATCTCGAATTGCCGAAGCACAGCTAGACCATAGAAGGTAACCGATGCGCCAATGCGCGGTATAACCGCATCATATTTGCCGAGCTTCTCGCCCTGATAAAAGGCCTCCGGCCTGTGCGAGGTGATATTCATTGTGACGCGCAACGTATTGAGCACGTCGATTTCGTGCCCGCGCGCCTGCGCAGCCTCGACGATCCGCTGGTGCGAATAAAGGTCGGCGTTCCGCGCCAACATCGCGATTTTCATGTAGTCTGTTCCTTACTGCGTCGGCTTCCCGAGAACCCACTGCCGCCCGCTGTTCACAATAAAGCCGCGCCTTAACGCCCGCCGCCCAATTAGCAAGGGGAAGGCCATTGAGCGCCGGTTGGCGAGGGTGAGTTGCCCGTTCCAGCAAAGTTTACCAAAACAAAATTGCGCGGCGATGACATAGCGTTCCTGCTTCTCGCCGTTCGAGCTGCGCACCCAACGCCGGTCGATAACCGGCGCTTCATAGCGCTTGGGCTTTTGTCCGGCGTTGAGGCGAAACCAGAATTCGACCCAGAGCCGGCCCTCTCGGACGATTGGCTTTACCCGGCTGGCGTGGATTGATGATGTCGCCGCGCCGGTGTCCATCTTGGCATGGACTTGGCTCAGACCGAGGCTCGGAATTTCGACCATCTCACACCAGCCGATTTCGACCATGTTGCTGCTGGATGACTTTTTGCCCCCCGCCACAGCCGGTCAACGCGCTTTGGATTGAGGATCCGAACTTGGCGCTGGTTCATCGGTTTCTGGCGACGGCGTGTCATCGGATACTTTCGTGGACGTGTCTTCCAACTTTTCGACATCGAGCGAGAACCCGCTGACCTTGGCCTCCTCGCCTCCCGCCGGAGTGAAAGGCTGAAGCAAGTTCTTGAACTGCTCGCCAAGCACCTTGTCAACTGCCGGGGCAATCTCGGCGACTTTATACCGCATATATCCGCCAACCACATAGGAGAAGCTGACTCGTGTCGACTTGCCATCCTTGGCCGGCTCCATCGCGACGGTAAGTGTTCCGATGACAGCTTCGGACTGCAACGGTCCCAGCGCACCCTGCATCCGCAATACTTTCCCTGGCTGCGCGAATATAACGCGCATATGCTCTACGCTGCCGACCGTTTTCAGTTTGCCGTCTGCGCCTTTCTCCTGAAATAATTCGCAGAAGCAGCCATTGGCCTGTGGGTCGATGTAAAAACCCGCGCTCGAGCCCGACCAGCTATGCGCCTTGTTCCACCAGTCTTTCGGTGCGAGCAGGCGCTTCCACACTTCATCAGGCGTTGCCGCCACCGAACTGAGATGTACAATATTGAAGCCACTGTCGGAGGTCGCCTTGACCTCAGCAAAAGCAGGTGATGAAAATGCCGACAGTGCAGCAGCGCCCAACAGAAATTTTTTCATATCGCAGGTTTAACCCTGTCGAGCGGAAAACGGCAATGCTGTATTTTACGTTAAGGGAATATTGCCTCAATGGCGTCGGTCACGTCGGCAATCGGCGCCATACCGTCAACGCGTGTGACCAGCCCGCGCTCATCGTAAAGCGGCAGAATAGGCTCGGTCTTGGCACGATATTCGGCCATTCGTGTGCGCACGGTTTCTTCGTTATCGTCGGGGCGCCGCTTGAATTCATGCGCGCCGCATTTGTCGCACGTTCCATCAACCTTGGGGAGCTTGAACGTGTCATGATACCCATCGCCGCAATTGGCGCAGGTGTAACGACCAACGATCCGTTCAACGAGGGCATCTTCATCGACGACCAACTCGATAACATGATCGAGGTTGCGACCACGTGACGACAGAAGCTTGTCGAGCAATCCAACCTGTGGCGCGGTGCGTGGATAGCCGTCGAAAATCAGGCCTTTTCCCGAAGGGATTGCGTCCATGTGCTCGCCGAGAATTTCCGCCATCAATTCGTCGGGGAATAGCTTACCCGCCTTCATGATCTCATCGGCCATCTTGCCGACTTCGGTTCCGGCCTTCACCGCAGCGCGCAAGATGTCTCCGGTCGATAGCTGGACCATGCCGTATTTTTCAACGAGGAACGCCGCCTGCGTGCCTTTACCCGCGCCCGGAGGGCCCAAAAGGATGATATTCATGAAACGCGTCCCCTATCCGTTTCAGTGTCGCGCCATTTATCGGGCGCGTCCACCCTTGAGCTTCGCCTTTTTGAGCAGGTCACCATATTGGTGCGCTAGCAGATGGCTTTGAATTTGCGATATGGTGTCGATCGTGACGTTGACCAGAATCAGAAGACTGGTTCCGCCGATGGCAAAGAATTGCTGTTGCCCGGTTTGCGCCATGACATAGTCTGGCAGAAGACAGACAAGCGTCAGATAGGCGGCCCCGAGCACGGTGATGCGGGTCAGCACATAATCGAGATAGGTTTCGGTGTTCTTGCCTGGCCGAATGCCCGGAATAAACCCGCCAGCCTTTTTCAAGTTCTCCGACGTTTCCTCAGGATTGAAAACAACCGCCGTATAGAAGAAGCAGAAGAAGATGATGCCAAGGCCATAGAGCAGCAGATAGACTGGCTGACCATGAGCCAGATACTGGTTCAGCGTAATGACGAAGTCACCCATCGCGCTCTCGCCCGCGACCTGATTGCCGCCCAACTGCGTAATCGTGATTGGCAACAGCAACAGCGACGAAGCAAAGATCGGCGGAATAACGCCTGCGGTGTTGATCTTGAGCGGCAAGTGGCTGCGGTCGGCCTGCATCATGCCGCGCTGCGTCGCGCGCTTGGGATATTGGATCAGCACTCGGCGCTGGCCGCGTTCCATGAAGCAAATCAGCAGCGTGAGCACGACGAACATGACGATAAAGCCAACGATGACAAACCCGCTGATCGATCCGGTACGTCCGCCCTCGAGCAACTGTGCAAACAATCGCGGCATTTGCGCGACAATACCCGCCATGATGATCAACGAGATACCGTTACCGATCCCGCGCGAGGTGATTTGCTCACCCAGCCACATCAAGAACATCGTTCCGCCAATCAAGCTGATCGTCGCAACTACACGGAACATCAGGCCCGGTTCGACGACCGCGCCAATACCGTTGGCGGCAGCCAGACTTTCGAGACCTGCAGCCAAGAAATAGCCTTGCAAGGCAGTCAAAAAGACCGTGCCGTAGCGTGTATATTGGTTGAGTTTCTTGCGCCCGCTCTCGCCTTCTTTTTTGATGGCGGCGAGCGTTGGCGAAAGCGAAGCCGCCAGTTGGACCACAATGGAGGCTGTAATATAGGGCATGACGCCGAGCGCAATGAGGCTCATGCGCTCAAGGCTACCGCCCGAGAATGTATTGAAAATATCGAGCACGCCGCCAGCGGCATTATTTTGATATAGTAACGCCTGCGCCACGGGGTCGACACCAGGCAGTGGCACAAAACTAAGCATCCGGAAGATGATGAGTGCGCCTATGGTGAACCAGATACGGTTCTTTAGCTCTGTTGCCTGCCCGAACTTCGATAGATTGAGGTTCGAGGCCATTTGGTCGGCCCGAGATGCCATGATGTACTTTCCTTAGCTTCGGATTTCACCAGCGCCGCAATGGTTGCGAGCCGCCGCTTTATCCCAAATTCTGCCTGACATTCATCGGTTACCCCCAGAAATGTCAAACCCCGCCAGCCCATATCGGGAAGCGGGGCTGGCATGACAAGAGCGAAGTATCCGCCGCCTGTCTTATTTCTTGGCCGCTGCTGCTTTTGCCGCGTTCTTAACCGACGACTTTTTTGCCGCTGCCTTTTCGGCCGAGCTTACCTTGACGATGACTTCAACCTTACCGCCAGCCTTTTCAACAGCCTCAATGGCTGCCTTTGACGCGCCCGCTACCACGAGATTGACCTTCGACGTCAGTTCACCCTTGGCAAGCAAACGAACGCCGTCCTTGCCACCGCGGGCAAGACCAGCTGCCTTCAATGCTGCATGGTCGACGGTGTTCTTGATGTCGATTTTCTTGGCGTCGATGAACTTCTGGATCATGCCCAGATTTACTTCGGCGTGATCCTTGGCGAAGATATTGTTAAAGCCGCGCTTAGGGATTCGCATGTGAAGTGGCATCTGGCCGCCTTCAAATCCGTTGATTGAAACACCCGAACGGCTGGTTTGGCCCTTTTGGCCGCGACCCGAGGTCTTGCCTTTGCCCGAACCGATACCACGCCCAACGCGCATACGGCGATGGCGGGCGCCTTCGTTATCTTTAATGTCATTCAATTTCATGTCGTGCACTCGCTTTCGCTTTTAGTCGCGCTGATGGGATTAGTCCTGGATCTGGACCATGTGCCGAACTGTCTGGATCATTCCACGCACTTCGGGAGTGTCTTCGATTTCGACAACGCGGTTCATCTTGTTGAGGCCAAGGCCTATCAACGTTGCGCGCTGCGAGGCCGGACGGCGGATCGGCGAACCGGTCTGCTTGAGTTTAATCTTCGCCATATCGATTACTCCGCAATTGCTTCGGCGTCGGCTTCAGCAGTCTTGCTGCCACCGCGACCCAGGAGGTCGGCGATTTTCTTGCCGCGACGCTGCGCCACTGACTTCGGGCTGGTCTGTTCAGACAAAGCCGCGAATGTGGCGCGCACCATGTTATAAGGGTTCGACGAGCCGACCGACTTGGTCACAACGTCGGCAACGCCGAGCGATTCAAATACAGCGCGCATTGGGCCGCCGGCAATGATACCGGTACCTGCAGGTGCTGAACGAACGGTAACCTTGCCAGCGCCGAAATGGCCTTTCCCATCATGATGCAGTGTCCGACCGTCTTTCAACGCGACGCGGATCATCGATTTCTTGGCTGCAGCAGTTGCCTTGTTGATTGCTTCCGGCACTTCGCGCGCCTTGCCATGGCCAAAGCCTACGCGGCCCTGACCGTCGCCAACGACGACAAGTGCAGCAAAGCCAAAGCGCTTACCACCCTTAACCGTTTTTGAAACGCGGTTGATGTGAACGAGCTTTTCAATCGTGCCATCATCTTCTTCCGCAGCCGGACGACCACCATCACGACGACCACGATTGCCGCCACCACGATTGTCACCGCCACCGCCGCTGCGATTACCGCCACCACGAGCGCCGCGAGGACCACGGTTCTGGCCTTCTGTTGGGGCTGGCGCACCGCCGTCGGTGACGGGTGCATCTGTTACTGTATTTTCGTCAGCCATCATCAGAACTCCAATCCGCCTTCACGCGCGGCTTCCGCCAGCGCTTTGACACGGCCGTGGAACAGGAACCCGCCACGATCAAAAACCACGCTGGAAATGCCAGCCTTCTTGGCAGCTTCGGCTACCCGCTTGCCAACGTCGGCAGCGGCTTCAGAAGTCGAGCCGTTTTTCGCCTTCACATCCTTGTCGAGCGTCGAGGCCGACGCAATCGTCGCACCCTTCGAATCGTCAATGATCTGGGCATAGATGTGGCGGCCAGTGCGGTGCACCGACAAACGCGGACGGCCAGCAACCTGAGCCCGCAGCTTCGAACGGACACGCTGGCGCCGTTTCGCAAAGAGAGACAATTGTGCCATTATTTCTTCTTCCCTTCCTTGCGGAAGATATATTCGCCGCGATACTTGATGCCCTTGCCTTTATAAGGCTCTGGCTTCCTCCAGCGACGGATTTCGGCAGCAACCTGCCCCACCTTCTGCTTGTCGATGCCTGAAATTTCCACCGTGGTGTTATCAGGCGTCTTGATTTCGATCCCGTCAGGAATTGCGAAGTCTACATCATGGCTGTAACCCAGCTGCAACTTCAGGTTCTTTCCCTGACTGTTGGCACGATAACCAACGCCGTTGATTTCGAGCACCTTGGTAAAGCCTTCTGTCACACCGGTGACAAGGTTCTGTACCAAAGTCCGCTGCATGCCCCAAAATGCGCGAGCCGCCTTGCTGCCGTTTGCAGGCATGACCGACAGACCCTCGTCCTTCATTTCATAAGAAATGAGATCGCTCATCGGCATTTTCAATTCGCCTTTCGGACCTTTAACCGAAAGCGTGCCGTCAGCCATGCTGGCAGTTACGCCCGCAGGGATCGGAACAGCTTTTTTACCAATGCGGCTCATCAGAATACCTCCGCCAGGATTTCGCCGCCGACATTCTGTGCGCGCGCTTCGGCGTCGGACAGAACGCCCTTTGGCGTCGAAACGATTGTGATACCAAGGCCGTTGCGGATAACCGGAAGCTCTTGGCTCCCTGAATATACGCGGCGGCCAGGCTTCGAAACGCGGGCAACATGCTGGATAGCAGGTGCGCCTTCGAAATATTTCAGCTCGATGCGGATGCCCTTATGCTGGCCACGTGCGCCAAGCGCTTCTTCGCTGTAACCACGAATATAGCCTTCGCGCTGAAGCACGTCGAGAACACGGGTACGCAGGCCTGAAGCTGGCGAGACTACAGAGTCTTTCTTCGCCCGCTGGCCGTTGCGGATGCGGGTGAGCATATCACCCAAAGGATCGGTCATTGCCATCTATCTTATCCTTACCAGCTCGACTTCGTAACGCCCGGGATCATGCCCTTGTTGGCAAGATTACGCAGCTCGATACGGTTCAGCTTGAATTTACGGTATACGCCGCGCGGACGTCCGGTGGTTTCACAACGGTTACGCACGCGGTTAGGGTTACCATTGCGCGGTATTTCAGCCATCTTGAGACGAGCGATCAGGCGCTCACCGTCATCCAACGACTGGTCTTTCGCCATCGCCTTCAGCTTCGCGTAACGGCCGGCATATTTCTTTACCAGCTTCTTGCGACGCTCGTTTTTGTTTATGGAGCTCAGTTTAGCCATTATGCAGCCGCCTTTTCTTCAGTCTCTTCAACAGGGAAGGGGAAGCCGAACAGTTTAAGCAGTTCGCGCGCTTCATCGTCCGTGTTTGCCGAAGTCGTTACAATGACATCCATGCCGCGTACGGTATCGATCTGGTCATAGCTGATTTCGGGGAAGATGATCTGCTCTTTCAGGCCCATGGCAAAGTTGCCGCGACCATCAAAGCTCTTTGGGTTCAATCCACGGAAATCGCGAATACGTGGCATTGCGATTGTCACCAGACGATCAAGGAATTCGTACATCTGGGCACCGCGCAACGTGACCTTCACGCCGATTGGCATGCCTTCACGCAGCTTGAAGCCAGCGATAGACTTTTTCGCCTTGGTGATGACGGGCTTTTGACCAGCAATCAGTTCCATTTCGGCAAGAGCGGTCGTGACCTTCTTCTTGTCCTGCGAACCTTCACCGACGCCCATGTTGAGCGTGATCTTTTCAATCTTCGGCACCGCAAACCGGTTAGTGTAACCGAATTTCTCGGTCAGACCTTTGACGACCGCGTCGTCATACTTCTGCTTCATGCGCGGAGTGTATTTGGTATCAGCCACTGATCGTCTCCCCGGACTTCACGGCCACGCGGACCTTTTTGCCGTCCTTGGTTTCAACGCGAACGCGCGTTGCTTTGCCTGTTTTAGGGTCGGCCAATGCAACATTTGAAATGTGCAGAGGCGCTTCAAAGCGGTCGAGACCGCCTTGAGGGTTTGCTTGCGAAGCTTTGCGGTGACGCACGGCAACATTGACGCCAGAAACGACGACCTTGCTATCCTTTGGCATCACGGCGGTGACTTCGCCCGACTTGCCCTTGTCCTTACCGGCGAGCACGACAACCGTGTCGCCCTTTTTGATTTTAGCGAGAGCCATGTTTATAGCACCTCCGGTGCCAAGCTGATGATTTTCATGTGGTTCTTGGCGCGAAGTTCGCGAACAACCGGTCCGAAAATACGGGTGCCAATCGGCTCCTTGTTGTTGCCGATAAGCACAGCAGCGTTGGAGTCGAAGCGAATGACCGAGCCATCGGCACGGCGGATGTCTTTGCGGGTGCGAACGATGACGGCCTTGTGGACGTCGCCCTTTTTCACCTTGCCGCGCGGCGCAGCTTCCTTGATCGACACCACGATGATGTCGCCAACGCCGGCTACCCGACGCTTGGAACCGCCAAGCACTTTGATGCACTGGACGCGCTTTGCACCGCTATTGTCCGCAACATCGAGATTTGATTGCATCTGAATCATGGAATCAATCCTCCTTAGTTGCAGCAGGCGCTGCGGTTGCGACCGGGGCGGCAGCAGCATCCGCTACCAAGCGCCAGGTCTTGTTCTTCGAAATCGGCGCGCACTCTTCGATGCGGACGACTTGGCCCTCTTTAACGACATTGTTTTCGTCATGGGCGTGATATTTCTTCGTGCGACGGATGATCTTGCCGTAAAGCGGGTGCTTCACTTTGCGCTCAACAAGAACAACAATAGTTTTGTCATTCTTGTCGGAGACCACGGTCCCGGTGAGGATACGTTTTGGCATAGTCTGTTCCTTACGCCGTTGCTTTTGCAGCAGCGGCTTGACGCTCGCCTTGCAGGGTTTTTATGCGGGCAATGTCGCGACGCACTTCACGAACGCGGGCCGGCTTTTCCATCTGGCCAGTGGCCGATTGGAAACGCAGGTTGAACGCTTCGCGCTTCAGTTCGCCCAATTGAACGGCGAGTTGGTCGTCGGTTTTGACGCGCAGATCTTCGGTCTTGCTCATCTTATGATGCTCCCAGATGCGACGTGTCGCCGAGACGCGCCACGACCTTGGTCTTGATTGGCAGTTTCATCGCGGCACGCTGGAAAGCAACAGCAGCGATCGGGCCCGGTACGCCGTCTAGTTCGAACATGATGCGGCCCGGCTTAACCTTGGCTGCCCAATATTCGATCGAACCCTTGCCCTTACCCTGACGAACTTCGGCAGGCTTCTTCGTGACTGGCACGTCAGGGAAGATACGAATCCACAAACGTCCCTGACGCTTGATATGACGCGTAATCGCACGGCGAGCCGCTTCGATCTGGCGTGCAGTGATACGCTCTGGTTCAAGTGCCTTCAGACCGTACGACCCGAAGTTCAGGTCGGAACCGCCCTTGGCTTCGCCCTTGATGCGTCCCTTGAATTGCTTGCGGAACTTGGTTTTCTTTGGTTGCAACATGTCTCGTTCCTAACCTTTAGCGGCGGTCGGACTGCGGACGGACGCCGGAAGTCTGCGCTTCCATCATCAGCCGGTCAGTTGCCATCGGGTCGTGACCCAGGATTTCGCCTTTGAAGATCCAGCATTTGATGCCGATGATACCATAAGCAGTGAGTGCTTCGGCTTCGGCATAGTCAATGTTGGCACGAAGCGTATGTGCAGGCACGCGGCCTTCACGGTACGATTCGACGCGAGCGATTTCAGCGCCCCCCAAACGGCCGCCGCAAGTGATCTTGATGCCTTCTGCACCCAGACGCATTGCCGACTGCATCGCGCGCTTCATGGCGCGGCGGAAAGCGATACGGCGGATCAGCTGATCAGCAATACCCTGCGCAACGAGCTTCGCATCGACTTCCGGCTTGCGGATTTCGACGATGTTCAACGAAACTTCGGCAGTGGTGAACTTGTTGATCTGCTTTTTCAGCTTTTCGATGTCCGCACCCTTCTTTCCGATGATTACACCGGGACGGGCAGCGTAAATCGATACGCGGCAATTCTTGGCAGGACGCTCGATCACGACCTTCGAAATCGCTGCCTGTGGCAGGGTTTCAAAGATGAACTTGCGGATCTTGATGTCTTCCAGAAGCATGCGGCCATATTCCGCGCCCTCGGCATACCAGCGGCTGTCCCAAGTACGATTGATCTGCAAACGCAAACCGATAGGATTTGATTTTTGACCCATGACTTATGCCTCTTCTTGCTGTTCGCGCACAACGATGCGCAGACGGCTGAACGGTTTGACGATCCGGCTCGACTTGCCACGGCCACGAGCCTCGCCTCGGCAACGACGAGTGCGTCGACATCGAGATTATGGTTGTTTTCGGCATTGGCAATGGCGGAAGCCAGAACCTTGCGGACATCATCAGCCATTCCCTTGGTCGAGAATTTCAGGATGTTGAGCGCGTCTTCGGCTTTCTTGCCACGGATCAGCGCGGCAACGAGGCCAAGCTTCTGAGCCGAACCACGGATGGTCGTGCCTACTGCCAAAGCTTCATTGTCGGCGACGCGACGGGGTGCGGATGCTTTACCCATTAGCGTTTGCCCTTCTTATCTGCGCCGTGGCCATGATATGTGCGCGTTGGAGCGAACTCACCAAGCTTATGGCCAACCATGTCTTCATTCACCGAGACGGGAATGAACTTGTGGCCATTATAGACGCTGAACGTCAGGCCGACAAATTGTGGCAGGATCGTCGAACGACGCGACCAGGTCTTGATCGGCGCAGCTTTCGATGCATCCTGAGCGGTTTCTGCTTTTTTCAGCAGATAGAGGTCAACAAACGGACCTTTCCAGACGGAACGAGACATGAGTTACCTCTTCTTCTTAGCATGCCGCGAACGGATGATCATCCGGTCGGTCGACTTGTTGCTGCGAGTGCGCGCACCCTTGGTTGGCTTGCCCCAAGGCGTAACAGGGTGACGACCACCCGAAGTTCGGCCTTCACCACCACCATGCGGGTGATCGACTGGGTTCTTTGCAACGCCGCGGGTCAGCGGGCGAATACCGCGCCAGCGATTGCGGCCTGCCTTGGCAAGCGTAGTGTTCGAGTTGTCAGGGTTCGAAACCGCACCAACTGTGCCCATGCACGTGCCGAGGATGTAGCGCTGCTCGCCAGAGTTCAGGCGAACTATAACGCGTCCACCGTCACGGCCGACGAGTTGCACATAGGTGCCTGCCGAACGGGCAATCTGGCCGCCCTTGTTGGGCTTCATCTCGATATTGTGGCAGATCGTGCCAACCGGCATTTGGCTCAGCAACATCGCATTACCCGGCTTCACGTCGGTCTTTTCGCCCGCGACGATTTGGTCGCCAACGGCCAGACGCTGCGGTGCAATGATGTACGCCTGTTCACCGTCTTCATATTTTACGAGCGCGATGAACGCCGAACGGTTGGGGTCATATTCCAGACGCTCGACCGTTGCGGGCATATCCCATTTGCGACGCTTGAAGTCGATGACGCGATATTTCTGCTTGTGACCGCCGCCGATGCCACGCGAAGTGACATGACCTTTGTTATTACGGCCGCCGGTCTTGCTTTTACCTTCGGTCAGCGCCTTGAGCGGCTTACCTTTGTAAAGGCTCGAACGGTCAACCAGCACAAGGCCGCGACGGGCGGGGCTAGTTGGTTTGTAGCTTTTGAGTGCCATTATCCTGCCCTTAAATACCGGTTGTCACGTCAATACTCTGGCCTTCGGCCAAAGTGACGATCGCTTTCTTGACGTCCGAACGCGTGTAAGGCTTGCCCTTCCAGCGCTTGGTCTTGCCCTTTTGCACGAGCGTGTTCACGTTCAGAACCTTGACGTCGAACAGGGCTTCAACAGCTGCCTTGATCTGCGGCTTGGTCGAGCTGCCCGTCACCTTGAACACAACAGCATTGTGTTCCGACAGCAGGGTCGCTTTTTCCGTGATGTGCGGGGCAACGATCACGTCGTAATGACGCACGTCGATTGCTTTATCTTTAGCCATTAGTTGGCACCTCCCGTGAGAGCGAACCGCGCCTCCAATTTCTCTACCGCAGAGCGGGTCAAGACCAGCGTTTCATGCTTCAATATGTCATACACATTGGCGCCAACCGCAGGCATCACGTTTATGCCGATAAGGTTAGCCGAAGCCTTGCGGAAGTTATCGTTTACGCCGTCGCCGTCGATGACCAGAGTTGTCTTGCCGAAACCGAGTTTGCCGAGTTGACCCAGCAATGCTTTCGTTTTGACATCGGTCAGGTTGAGGTCTTCGAACACGATAAGCGTTCCGGCCTTCGCCTTGCTCGACAACGCCATTTTCAGGCCAAGCGCGCGGATTTTCTTGTTCAGCGAAGGATTGAAGTCACGCAAACGCGCACCGTGAGCCTTACCACCACCGATAAAGATCGGAGCAGCGCGGTCACCGTGACGCGCAACACCGCCACCCTTCTGGTTGCCGAATTTCTTGCCGGTGCGGGCAACGTCCGAACGCTCACGGGTCGGACGAGCCGTACCACGAGCCTTCTCACGCTGCCAGGTAACGACACGATGCAGAATGTCTGCACGCGGCTCGATGCCGAATACGTCATCATTCAAATCGATGTCACCTTTGCCTTTGGCGTCGAGGGTTTGAACCTTGAGTTTCATGGCTTACGCTCCCTCGCCTTCAGGCTTTTTGTCGGCTGTCGCTTCTTCAGCGGCATCCGCAGCCATATCGGCATCTTGCTCGGCGATTTTCACATCCGCTTCAGCAACCATTACAGCTGCTTCTTCGGTGGTGGGGCCGGTATCGGTTTCGACGATTGCGGCTTCTTCGACCATGCCCGCAGGCGCGTCTTCCGAAGCGGTCTCATCAGCATTACGGCGCATCGCACCGGGGAACGGAACACCTTCAGGCAATGGCAGCTTCACCGCATCGCGGATCAGCAACCAGCCGTTCTTAGCGCCGGGCACAGAGCCGCGAACGAAAATCAGGCCGCGACCTGCGTCTGTACGAACAACCATCAAATTCTGCTGCGTGCGCTGACGGTCGCCCATATGGCCGGCCATCTTCTTGTTCTTGAAAACCTTGCCTGGATCCTGGCGTTGACCAGTCGAACCATGTGCACGATGGGTAATCGAAACACCATGCGATGCACGCATACCGCCGAAACCCCAACGCTTCATGGCGCCGGCAAAGCCTTTACCTTGCGTATGGCCAGTGATGTCTACCATTTGACCGGCAATGAAGTGATCGGCAGTCATGGTCGCGCCAACAGGCAACAGGCCATCTTCGTTATCAACGCGGAATTCGGCGACGCGAGCTTTGGGCTCAACCTGCGCCTTGGCGAATTCGCCGCGCTGCGGTTTGTTTACATTTTTCGCTTTCCGGGCTCCGGCACCAAGGCGAACGGCAAAATAGCCATCGCGCTCTTTATTGCGTTCACCGACCACTTGGCAGCCTTCCAGCGCCAATACGGTCACAGGTACGTGACGGCCATCTTCCTGGAAGAGGCGCATCATACCCATCTTTTTCGCGATCACGCCAGTGCGCATGATCCATACTCCAACTATGTCAGAGGCCCGGCTGGCAGTATTGCCAGGAGGGCGTGACGCCAAAATCCAGCCCTGAATTTTTAAGCACTGCCCCGTCCGGGCTAGGCACCGAAAGCTCAACATGAGAGCAATTCGATAAGACGGGGAACGCGGCCCGAGTAAACTCGGCGGTATTCCTATTGTCTCACCTCGCCGAAGCGAGGAGTATCGGCTTACGCCAATTTGATTTCGACATTCACCCCGGCAGCAAGGTCAAGCTTCATTAAAGCATCAACCGTCTGCGGCGTGGGCTGCACAATGTCGAGCAGCCTTTTATATGTACGAACTTCGAACTGCTCGCGCGACTTCTTGTCGACGTGCGGTCCACGGTTCACCGTGAATTTTTCGATATGGGTAGGAAGAGGAATTGGCCCCCGGATGAGCGCGCCAGTGCGGCGTGCGGTGTCAGCGATATCGCCGGTGGCCTGATCGAGGACGCGATGGTCGAATGCTTTCAGACGAATGCGGATATTCTGCGTTTCCATGGGGTATCCCAATTCCTATTTCTATCAATATCAAAGAGCGAAAACAGCCATTCCGACTTGCCGATTGGAAGCCGGAGCAGCTGTTTGTGAATTTCTTAAAACCGCCCCGCCAGCGCCTGAAACGAATCAGGCATTCCGGCGGGATGCGCGGCCTTTATTACTTCTGGATCGTGCTGACAACCCCTGAACCGACAGTACGTCCACCTTCGCGAATTGCGAAGCGAAGACCTGGGTCCATGGCGATTGGCGCAATCAGCTTGACCTGGATCGTTACGTTGTCGCCTGGCATGACCATTTCTGTGCCCTCAGGCAGGACAACTTCACCGGTTACGTCGGTGGTGCGGAAGTAGAATTGCGGACGGTAGTTCGCAAAGAACGGCGTGTGACGACCGCCTTCATCCTTCGAAAGCACATAGATTTCTGCCGAAAACTCAGTGTGTGGCGTAACCGAACCGGGCTTGCAGAGAACCTGACCCCGCTCAACTTCTTCACGGCCAACGCCGCGAACAAGTGCGCCGATGTTGTCGCCTGCACGACCTTCGTCGAGCAACTTACGGAACATTTCAACGCCGGTAACGGTCGTTTTCTTGGTGTCCTTGATACCGACGATTTCAACTTCTTCGCCAACCTTGACGATTCCGGTTTCAACGCGGCCAGTCACAACCGTACCACGACCCGAGATCGAGAA
>LNFK01000060.1 GCA_001464315.1 Sphingomonadales bacterium Ga0077559
TCAACAGCAGCCATAAGCGCCATGACCGAATCCTTGCCGATTGCGTCGTCGCGGCCTTCGAGCGCAGCAAGCGCCGAACCACGAACGATTGGAATATCGTCGCCTGGGAAATCATACTTCGAAAGAAGCTCACGGATTTCCATTTCAACCAGTTCGAGAATTTCTTCGTCGTCAACCTGGTCAACCTTGTTCATGTAAACGACAAGCGCAGGAACACCGACCTGACGTGCCAGCAGGATGTGCTCGCGAGTTTGTGGCATCGGGCCGTCAGCAGCGTTAACAACGAGGATCGCGCCGTCCATCTGGGCAGCACCGGTGATCATGTTCTTCACATAGTCAGCGTGGCCTGGGCAATCGACGTGCGCATAGTGGCGGTTGGCAGTTTCATATTCGACGTGTGCGGTCGAGATCGTGATGCCGCGCTCACGCTCTTCTGGCGCCTTGTCGATGTTAGCGAAATCAACGGCGGTCCCGCCATAAGCTTCTGCCATGATCTTGGTGATTGCTGCAGTCAGCGTAGTCTTGCCATGATCGACGTGACCGATGGTGCCGATATTGCAGTGCGGCTTCGTCCGCTCAAATTTAGCCTTTGCCATTTTTCAAACCTTCTTACTTTGCGCTGCCCTTAGTAGGTCTTTTTCGCTGTTGCAAGCTTTGCCTGCACTTACATCGCAATGTAAGGTCGAACTTGGTCACACCAAGCGCTTTTCCATTCGCAACAAGGGGACCTCGACGCCGTCAACGGACGCAAACTGCCTCTCTGCAATCGACTCGTAGCCACGATTCTCGTATAGCGGCACGCCCGCCGCCGTTGCCATCAATTCGACACGGTTAAACCCGGCATAGCGTGCCGCGTTCTCGCATAAAGTCATAATGCGCGTCCCGACTCCCCTACGCGTAAAGTCCGGGTCGGTATACATCGCTCTGATTTTGGCAGCATCGGTTGCGGGGTCCAACCGCTCTGGCTCGCGTGCAACAACGCTGTCATCGCCGCCATAGAGCGTGGCACGAAAACTCCAACCGCCGCATCCGGCAACGCGACCCCCGCTTTCGATCATGAAATAGGTGCCGTCTTTCACTAACTGGGTGTCGAGACCCATGACTTTATGGCTGGCAACGATTTGCTCGGGCGTGAGGAAGGAGGACTGCAAATGGTCGATCGAGCGCGCCATAACGATGTGCAACGTCTCGAGGTCGTCAAGGTGAGCTAGGCGGGGGGTGAAGTCGTCGCTCATCTCTCACATCCATAACACATATTGACGCAAACAAGGCGGGCGGGAGTCTCCTCCCGCCCATCTTCAATATAATCCGTTATTAGTAGTCGATAGCGATTCGGACATAATAGAAGCCCCCGTTGATACCAAACGGCCCACCCGAACGTGGGTAAATCTGGCCGTCGTTCAACGCGCCAGATAGGGCGTATATCGGGTTTACGGGTGACGCTTTGATTTTGTCGGGATAGACGTCAAACAGGTTGTTCGCACCCAAGGTGAGCGTGAAATGCTCGGCAAACGTGTAGCTGATGTCGAAATCAACCAGCGTTTTCGCACCAAAAATCTGGCTAGGCGGAGCCGTCGTTGCACCTGGAACCGGCGCAACGAGGTTGTACTCGAGCGCATTCGACCATTTTCCGTAATAATTGGCACGCAAATTGGTGGTGAAATCGCCGATCCGCCAGTTAGCCGAGGCATTCAAACGGTGCTGTGGAGCGAGGTTTCTGATGTTATACTGCTGCTGCAGGCTCACCAGTTGGGTTCCGGTTGTGGTCAGTTTGATATTCTTGGGCTTCAGGTTGTTGTAGCTGTATGCCAATGTCAGATTTAACGGCCCGCCCATTACGTCCGTACGATAATTAGCCACCGCTTCTATGCCCTTTGACGAGACATCGAAGCCATTGGTGAAGTAATTGACTACGCCGCCAAGACCGACCGTCGCTAGCGCTGGCAATGCAGCAATGTTCGCCGCAGTCACAGTGTAATTCTGCGAAATGCCAATTCGATTTTTAATGTCGATGATATAGCCATCAACGGTCAGCGACAGCCCATCGGCTGGCTTCAGCACGATACCAGCACCGAAGTTGGTCGACCGTTCCGGCTTGAGCGAGCCAGCGCCGTAAAATTGTGCTATCGCACTTGTCGTCGGGTAGGTTCCGGTCTGCACTTGATTACCGCCAAGGAAGTTCGTCGTGACAACCTGCGTGTTATTTTGTCCCGGTGACGGCGCATGGAAGCCGTTACCGACCGTTGCGCGCAACGAAAATGCGTCGGAAATACGATAGAGCGCATTGGCCTTGCCAACGACGACGCTGCCGAAGGTATCGTAATGTTCCCAGCGCCCAGCCAAACCGACAGTCAGCGCGTCGGTAATGTCGGTTTCAGCTCCAACATAAAAGCCGTAGCTTGTTTGTGTCGAAATACCTGCAAAGTTCGGGCTGACCCCGCCATATCCGCTCGCTGCGGGCGATTGGGTGGCGGTAATGCCAGCAGGTGCATAAACACCAGGGGCAGTCTGGTTGTAGATTGTCTGGGAGGCAAACGGACCAGCCGCATAGGACTGCAGGTCACCAACCGTCTTTTCATACCGCTCCTTGCGATACTCCGCACCGCCCGAAAAAGTGATCGGTGAGGCAAAACCTGCTTCGACGGGATAAGTGAAGTCGGCATTGAGTATCTGTTCGCTCTGAATCAGTTTTCCAAACTCGAAGCTGGTCTGGCTCGCCGGACCGAACGACGCGCTGAGCGAATCGGTCATTGACAGGTCTAGCGAGTTGCGACCGAACGTTGCCGACAAATCATATGTGAATCCGCTATCAGTTTCACCCTTGAAACCAGCGGTGCCGTAAGCCTGATCGACCTCGCCGATGAAACGCGGCGTAAAGCCACCCGGATAGATCGAAGAAAAAAGAAAGGTTGTGCCGTTGTTGAGCGGGAATGCTGCCGACGCCGTATTGACGAAGCCGCCTGCTGGGCAGGTAGCGTTGCCCGTAGGACACGGAGTTACGAAGATCGGCGCAAACGATCCGTTACGACCCGGCGACGCAGTTGCAGGCGTACCGCTACCGTTATTTATGACGAGCCCGGGCTGTGTGATCGACAGGCGATAGTTGAAGCTCTGATTTGTTTCGCTATGCGACAAGTTGCCAGTGACGTAGATCTGGCTTTCATTGCCGACGTCAAGCGAGGCATTCAGGAACAATTTATAACCGTCCGACGGTGAAGTGCCCCAGATTTGCACGGGCAAGCCCCGCGATAGATTGGGAATGCTGGCGGCCACTCCCGGGTTGGTGGCGGCGAGCGAAATCGCACTCGCGCGGCTCGCGCCCCGGCTGGTCTGCCCCTGCTCGAACCATTCGGCGGAGACATTGATGAAACCGCTTTCGCCAATTTTCAATCCGGCGTTACCTGCGATGATTTTGCTTGTGCCATCACCTTCATATGTTTTGCCATAGACGCCTTGCAAATCGACGCCTTCGTCATCGCGAATTTGATAGTTCAGAACGCCGGCGAGCGCGTCTGCGCCATATTGCGCAGTCGCGCCGTCGCGCAGAACTTGCAGATTCTTGATCGCGATGGCCGGGATGTTGCCGATATCAGCGCCCTGCGACCCGAACGACAGCGCAGTATCCGCGCCCGTATAGACGTTGACTAGCGCTGAGCGATTGTAACGCTTGCCGTTGATCATCACCAGGATCTGGTCGGCGCCCAATCCGCGAAGCGACGGCGCGCGAACGAACGTCGAGGCGTCCGAAATCGTGTTTTGCGGGACGAAGAATGAGGGCACAAGATTGCGGACTGTATCAAGAAGGTTGACGGCTGGAGAAGCAGTCAATTCGTCCGAACTGATCACATCGACCGGCGATGCCGATTCGGTTGCCGAGCGGTCGGTGCGGCGCGAGCCGATCACGACGATGGATTTTTCTTCGCCAGTGGCTGCTGTCGTTGTATCTTCGCTGTCCTGCGCCATTGCGGGCTGCGCTGCCGTCAAGGCAATTGCCGCGGTTCCGCACGCCAGCCACACGCTCGATACAGATTTAAAATGTGACATGATATTCTCCCTGATTGAACTATGTTTAGCCACGGCCATTTTTTCTGCCTTTGGCGTTTGCACTATTCTTCCCACTCTGCCCTTGTTATTGGATAAAAAAGTCGTGAAGGAAAGAGGTGCCAAACGATTATTACGGGCTGTGGCAAAAACGTCGCAAATGTAAAAAGGAGGCATCATGCACCTCGTACCGGACAACGCGGCAGACGCAGCACCGTTGATCGATTTCAGCCAGTTTTTGGCCGTAGATATACGTGTCGGGAAAGTATTGGCTGCCGAGCCGTTAAGAGACGCGCGCAAGCCTGCGTATGTGCTGACCGTCGATTTTGGCGGCAAGATTGGCGTGAAGACGAGCTCGGCGCAGATCACCGAGCATTATGCACCGGAAGAGCTGCCCGGTCGGCTGGTCGCCGCCGTCGTCAATTTCCCGCCAAGGCAAATAGGCAAAATCATGTCGGAAGTGCTGACACTCGGTTTTCCCGATGCCAACGGTGCGGTCGTTCTTTTCGCACCCGACCGCGAGGTGCCATTGGGCAGCCGCCTCTTTTGAAGCAGCTGCCCGATAGCGTCTGACAATTAAGCCAGCTTTTCCTTGATTTCTGCTGCAACGTTCGACGGCACTTCATCATAATGGTTGAAGAACATCGAATAGTTTGCACGTCCCTGCGTGAATGAACGGAGCTGATTCACATAGCCGAACATGTTTGCAAGCGGAACCATGGCCTCGACAACCTGCGCATTACCGCGGGTGTCGGTACCCTGGATCTGGCCGCGGCGTGAGTTCATGTCGCCGATTACGTCACCCAGATATTCTTCCGGAGACACGACTTCGACCTTCATGATTGGCTCGAGCAGCTTGATACCCGCCTTCTGGGCGGCTTCACGCATACCGGCACGGCCAGCGATTTCGAACGCAAGCGCCGAGGAGTCGACGTCATGATATGCGCCGTCATAGAGCGTGATTTCGAAGTCGATGATCGGGAAGCCAATGAGCGAACCTGATTCTGCTGTTTCGCGCATGCCTTTTTCAACCGAGGGAATATATTCCTTCGGAATGTTGCCACCTTTGACTTCGTCCTTGAAGGTCACGCCGGCACCACGCTCGCCGGGTTTAACGGTGAACTTGATCCGACCGAACTGGCCCGAACCACCCGACTG
>LNFK01000061.1 GCA_001464315.1 Sphingomonadales bacterium Ga0077559
CCAGGTCAGGTCTTCAGCCACGCCGCCGACCTTTTCCAGCGCCTGATAAATCGGCACGGTACCGATGGGGACAGGCGAGTTGCGGATGATCCATTCGCGCGTGTCGTGGATGTTGCGGCCGGTGGAAAGGTCCATGACGGTGTCCGCGCCCCAGCGAATCGACCAGACCATCTTGTCAACCTCGGTGGCGACGTCGGACGCGACCGCAGAATTTCCTATGTTGGCGTTGATCTTGACGAGGAAATTACGGCCGATGGCCATCGGCTCGCTCTCGGGGTGGTTTATGTTGTTGGGGATGATTGCGCGGCCCCGCGCGATCTCGTCGCGGACGAATTCGGGGGTGACGTAATCGGGGATGCTTGCGCCGAAGCTTTCGCCGTCGCGCTTATATTCGGCGAGGCGCGCGCGGCCGAGATTTTCGCGCTCCGCTACATATTCCATTTCGGGGGTGATGATGCCTTTGCGGGCATAGTGCATCTGACTGACGTTCAGGCCGGGTTTGGCGCGCAGCACCTGTTTGCGGACGTTGGGGAATGGCGCGACGCCGCCGCTGCGGTCGGGACCGAGTTGGCCGTTGTCTTCGGGCTTCACCTCGCGCTGGAACACCTGCTCGACATCGCCGCGTTCGCGAATCCAGCTGGAGCGGATTTCGGGGAGGCCCATGCGGATGTCGATGCGCGCGTTGGCGTCAGTGTAAGGTCCGCTCGGGTCATAGACGCGCACCGGCGCATCATCGCAGCTCGGGTCGAGGTAAATCTCGCGCATGGCGACTCGGCGCGGGCCGACATAGATTTTCTTGCTGCCGCGAATTGGGCCGGTGGTGACGCCGATTTCGGTGCGTGCGGGGATGTCTGCCATGTCTACTCTCCAAAATATCGTGAAGGAGAGCGCGGAAATCATGTGCCGCTCCCTCCCTACGCCCGCGTCAACGGGATCAGGTTCAGCGGGTCGCAGGGCGTTACGCCTGCCTCTCAGTCACACGACTCCCCGGGGATGCAGCGAGGTATAGGCTCGACAATTTGGACTGTCCAGCAAAGCCGCCGCCCGCGCTGGATAGCGCGGGCGGCGTTTTGTTCATTCGGGTGGCAGCGTCATGTCCAAAGCGAAGGACGCGGTTTCATATCGGGAGAAATATCCATCGAGGAAACCGCTGCCAGCATGGTGTTTACCATGCACGCCGAGATGCACCGAGAATGTGCATTTCGTATGCGGGCCGGATGGCTGGCCGTTCACAATGAACGGCCCCAACAGATAGCCGAATGTCCGGCTATCGGAAACCGCGAGGGTTACTTCACCTTCGTCGGCGACACCGCTGTCCAGTGGCCCCGAAGGGCCGTTCAGTCCGCGCTGCCACGATATGCCGAATTGACGCATGAACGAATTGTCGTCGATAGGGTCGAGCTTGGTGGTTACGCCTTCGTCGTGATAGGCCTTGAACCCGATGGAAAATGTTGAGTTCGGGTTACCCGACATGAACTGGCATTCGGCGTCGTTCTCGATCCCGGTATTTCGCAGATCGACGATATCGGCCACGACCGCCCTGTTATTCACCCAGAAGATATGCGCGCAATCGGCGTAGGGAACATTGGCGGTATCGACCGCGTCGATCCAGCGGCGGAACTGGAAGGCTTCGGGATTGCCCGGCCCAGTTGCGCCATTCGGTTTGATGCGGACGCCACCCGGTCCGAATACTTCGAGTACGACCATGAATTTGCCATTCAGAACCGTTTCAGCCGGATCGCTGCCGTCGGGATCGAAAAGCGCGGTGTTCCAGTGCTGGTGATAATCCACCCAGAACCAGTTTTTGCCATCGCCTTCATAGGGGAATTTATATAGCCCCTCTTGACCGCCGACATCTGATGGCGGGGCGGCCAGATCCTCGGTTGTCGCCTTTGTGCCATCATAACGCTGCCACGGCACGCCGCCTTTCAAAGTCTGAAATGCGCCAATAGGTTGTCCCGAACCGTCGACCTTGCCAACTTTCAACCGGTAGTAGACGACCTTGTCTTTGAGCAGGGGTGACGACCAGAGACGGAAGCTCAAGGTGGTGGCCCATGGGCAATCCTTCTGACTGGCTTCGGTTTCGCTATAGTCGTAGAGTCCCGAATTATCGACAAGAGCCGCTACCCGCGAGACGTCGGTTTGCGCCGGGAAGTTGAAATGTTTGGTGCTGCCTCCTCCGATATTCTGGAGGATGACAAAGGGAGTGCCATCGCCTTCATGCGGCGGTTTTGGCCCCTGCCCGCACGGCCGTGCTTTCGGACTGGTGGTGACCAGTTCGGCGCGTTCGCCCTGGCCGTAATAATCCTGGCCCGCGACGCCATTGTAAACCACGGTCCACACGCCATTGATCAACTGCTTCACACGATAGGCGTAACTGGTGTGGCAGTGATGGTGGACATGGTGGAACTGCCGCGGCCGCCAATAGCAGAAATCGAACTCGCCATCGGGTTGGATCGCAACTTCGCCGACCTTCTTCATCGTGCAATGGCAGAAATAGGCATAAAGATAGGGCCGCGCCTCGATAAACGCCTGCGCCCCGGCGCGCGGCATGGTCACCAGCGCCTGATAATCCTCATACAGACGTTCGGAGGCGTATGTCTGCCCCGGATCAAAGGGCTTAGCATTTGCGGTCAGGCTGGTCTGCCGGATTTTGCTGCGCCATTCGGGCGGCTCGGGTGGCAAGGGTTGTGGATTGAGCGCAACCCGGCCGATACGGTCAAACCCCTGCCAAGGCTCGGGTTCGGGCGGGCGCGGCCGGTCGATCTCGATCGGCACGCGCTGAAGCACGTCGCGCAGCCGATCGAGCAGGCGGTCGATATCGATCCACGGATGGTGGCAGCAGCATTCGCGCGCCCACACCTCGACCTTGCCGTCGCACAACGGCACACACCAACGCGGGAACAGCGCAGAGGCAAAGTCATTCGCGCGACTGGCGGCTTGCAGTCTGGCCGTAGTCGCAACACCGGCCAATGGCAGGCTAATGATATCGAGCCACCAGGGCCGACATTTGCGCACACGGCCGCTGACGCAGACGATCTCGCGCAACAGCAAAGTCCAGCGGTCCTGCGGCAGCAATATGCCGCGCTCACGCCAGCCGTCAATCACCTCGTCGAAACGGTAATGCAGTAGCGATTCGGGGTCGATAGTGGCGGGGTTTTTGACGTCGGGTCCGAAAGCCACTCGCGCGCCTTTTGGCGGGCTACCTTCCAGCTTGAGCGTGCCATTGATGACGGTACCCAGCTTACTGTCCGGTAAGTCATTTTTGCCGATGATATAGAGCGCCGCCGCCGGGGGTTGGGCCGATGCTTCAAGTCCTGCGAAATAGACGGATAATTCTGATTCCGATTTTGCCATGATGTCCTCCTCATCTAGATGAATGAGCGCGAAACGAACCATGCCCCGCTCGAGACGAGCGCGAAAACACCACCGGCAGATGAGCTGCTGGGCCGAAACAAGACATGAAGCGCAAACGCGCACTATGCGGCCCGACAAAGTCTGATTATTTAATTGCAAACTTTTGTCGAATAAAAGTTACCACAAACTCAGATTCAAACAATGATTAAACATGCACTTTGTCGCAATTTGATCTCGACTCAACTTGGCATTTAAATAATCAATAATAACTATTTAAGTTTATATATTTAACTATAATATTAACCTATTACAGATACTGTAATTGGTTGCGGCTGAAGAACAGGTGAGCACCGCACGCGAAACCGAAATTGCCGATCGCGGCAAACGCATCGAGCTGATCGAAGCATCGAAAGAGGCCGAAGTCCGCGCTATCGGCGTCAAGGTGGAGGCTGAGGCCGAGAAGGAAGCCGCGAGCAACCGCGCCGACGCCATGCGTGTGGCCGCCGAAGGTGAGGCCGACGCCGAAAAGCTGCGCGCCGAAGCATCGCGCATTCGCTTCGAAGTCGAAGCTGCTGGTCAGCGCGCGATCAATGAAGCGGCAAACCTGCTCTCTTCTGACCAGATATCGCTCCAGACCAAAATGGCGTTGCTGAAAGTATTGCCCGAGATCGTCCGCGAATCCGCCAAGCCGCTGGCGGCGATCGACTCGATCAAGATCGTGCAGGTCGACGGCATCACCCAAAATGGTGGCGGTCGCGGCGGAAATGGTGGCAGCGGTAGTAGCGGCAATCTGGCGAGCGACGCGGTCGCCGCAGCCTTATCGTACCGCGCGCAAGCCCCCGTCATCGATGGTCTGATGAAAGAACTCGGGTTGGATGGATCATCGCTGGACAAGATGATTGCGGGCGGCACCGGATATCAGCCATCGTCCGTTTCTACAGAACGGGATGACAAAACTCAGTCCGAGATTTTGCCCAAATTAAAAACTCGCAAAAACGCTCTGCCGAAAATTGCTTACGCTGACGAAGAGGACGGCACCGGTTAATCTAGGAAGGCCGTGACTAGCCCCCCGAATCCATCGCCATCCAGAATATCGGCGAACTCGCCAACCGGATGAAGTTTTGTGCGAGCATGGGGTCAACGCTATCGCCGCTGGCGCGCATTACCGCCGAGATAGCCGCTTTGGCTCCGCCAAGCGCCGATTCGGCCTCGGCCAGCGTCGCAATCGCGACGATATGCGCGGCCACTTGGTCCATTTCGTCGCGCGGCGGGTTGCACGCGAGTTCGCCCTGCAAGATCCGCATCCATATCCGGTGGTGCAGCCCGTCAAGCTGTTCGACGGGCAAACCAGTTGATTGCGCCAGCTTAGAACCTATCCAGCTGGCGCGGCTTTCGCGGCTGTAACCTGCTTTTTCAGTTTGAAACTGCTCTTGCTGTGTGTGGATCATATGCGCGCGCCCTTATTATGACGCCCGATATATGCCGCAAACGGCGTTGCCAAAGCGTTAAGCGTCAGAACGTATAACTAACACCCGCTGCAAGGAACCATTGGTCGGCATCACCGCGTATCGAAGTCACGGGTGATCGTTTGGCATCGCCCGTCAGTTTTGAATAGCTGACCAGACCAAATGCCCCCCATCCGCCATCTCGCGCATCGCCCGACAGATCGACACCGCCCAGGAGGGTGGCGCCATAGCTTTTCCAGCCGCTGTTCGCAGTGAACGTCGGTAATCCGCTGGCAATGCTGCCCGGTGTGTCGATGCTGAAATAGGTGTCGGCGTAGTTATCATCAACGTGGACGGCAGATACGCTGAGATTGGTGAAGATCGCGGTCGACAATGGGGTCGAGTAGCTGATCGACGGGGTAATCAAACGCCCGCGATGCGTGCCGGTGACGTCCCACTGGATATCGCCAGAGACCGTGAGCGTATCATAAGGATTCAAAACCGCGCCGAAAGAGACACCGGTGGTGGCGCCAACTTCGACCGCGACATCCCTTTTGCCGAGGGCGCGGACGACGGGGTCCTTGATCTTGCTATTGCGGTCTAGCCTCACGCGGACGAGCGGTCCTGCGAGAAACTTCACGTTCCTGTCGCTGTTACCGTCGGCAATCAAGTCGGCGTACAAGCCAGGACCGCGCGCACCGAAATCAATGCCGGCGACCGATCCTTGCGCCAATGGCGCAGGGAACATCGTGTAGTCATCCGAGCCTTCGTAGCTTGGGCCATAGCCAACGCCCACGCCCAGCGTGATCCAGTCGCCTGCAAACACGCCGCGATCGGGCGCGTCGGCTTTGGCGCTTTCTGCATCGGGTGCCTGCGCGTGCGCTGATGTTGCAGCAAGCGCGACGCCTGCGGCCAATATACTCAAAAATTTCATCTGGAACTCCCTGTCATTTGCCAATGCAAACGAACGCACATTCAATTGGTTCCAGACGGGCGGCGCAATAGCGATTATAGCATATATTTCATTTTGACCCGCTGGCTAACCTCGGCGGTATCGACAGGAAACGCCGCAGACTTGAACTTGGGCGGACCGGTGACTACGGCGGGGTTGCGCGAAAAGCCGAAACCTTCTTTCGGCAAGAATACTGCCATGTCCATTTTGCTGTTGGCGTTTTCGTCGTGGAGCAACGCTACCGCATACATGCCCTGACCCACGCCATCAAACGAGACATGCCCTGCATCGCGCGCCGCGACCTTGGCCCGCATACCCTTCGGGTCCTTGCTGCAATCGGGGAAGAATTTCGGGTTCGCTGTGACGCAAACGAGCACATTGCCCTTCATGCTGCGCAAGCCATAGACGCTGACGTCAAGGGTTGACGTGGTCGGCGACGCGCTCGCGCTGATGCCCGAGAACGCCAGCACCCCAATTCCCAAGACCGAGGTCAGTGCCGCAAATCTTGTCCCAAAACCTGAAATATAATCCATAGTTCCCCCGATATGCATCGTGATGTTTCTGGTGATGCGTCGCTGTTATCAGCCAATTACCTAATTTGCCGTTAACCACAAATTTCGGAAACAATTCCCACCCCATATGGTTGGTGATGCCCATAACTGTCATCACGGCTAACACAAGCCCCAGAGCCCCGACATGAACGGGAATGATAAACACCAAAGCAGGGATTACAAAAGCGCCGGTTAGCGCCTCCCACGGATGGAAAGACATCGCCGCCCAGGCGGTCGGCGGCCGACTTTCGTGATGGACCGCATGGGCTTTCTTGAACCACCAAGGGCGGTGCATCAGGCGGTGGGTCCAATAAAACCATGTGTCATGCGCGAACAGATACATGAAAACCGACAGTGGCAGGTACCAGAGCGGGTACGCGGCGAGATCGCGATATATCTGCGTCCAGCCATGCGTGTCCCATCCCCAGGCGACTATGCCAGCCGGAATACCGTAGATTGCGGCGGATAATAAAGACCAGTAAATCTCGCGATTCATCTGCGGCTTTAGTTTGTCATATAGCCCCGGCCGTACCTGCCCCGTCAGCCAAAAGAAAAATCCGCTGGTCGCAAGATAGCGCACGCCAATAATCAGCGTCATAGCAAGAGCGGAGAGTAATGCAGCAACCATGCGGACCGTTTAGTGCGGCAGCGACGCAGGTGCAATGATTGTCATGTTTCGAAGCGCAGCACGCCTGAACGATGCCTTTTCAAACATGGTCGATGTCGATTCTGTCCAATGATGGGGTGAGGAAAACGCCTAGACGACTTTGCCATCGGGGCGGGACGTCGACTGCGCTGGCACTGACCAGCGCTCCGATGCCGTCAAATGTCGGCGGGGTGAGCTATGCATTAAATGCTGCGATGTATCGCGGGGAGCAGGCCATCGGCCTGTCATTTGCTTACCGTGCCAATACCGAAAATCCGTTCCCAGTGACCGGAGGCGTCTCCTACGAGGGCGGCGACAGTATCGGCGCACCGGTCGGTGTCGCCGGGGAATTTTGAGCAAATAGGGAACCGTTCGGGCGGCTTTGGTTAGTCTCCTTGGCATCCCGAAACGGTGCGGGCCGGAGCGCATGTTCCGGCCCGTTTCAGTTTAGCAGGTTTTTGGTCGTGAATTTACCCGTACCTGAAATGCTGATGACATCGCCGTCGTGCATGATTTTGATCGGGCCGGAGTAGCGGCTGGCGGCATCGCCGGTTAGCGCGAACTCCAGCGGTTTTGGCACCGATGGTACGATATGGGTGAAAGCGAGCATTCCGACATTGGCAGCTTTCGCAACATCAGCGGCCTGTTCGGGACTGATATGATAATTCTGGATGTCGGAGAAAATTTTGGCGCGGTTGGGGTGACCGACCTTTCGAGATGTGTTTTCCAGGATCTTGACCATGCGCTGTGACAGAAGTTCGCTGACGAAAAGGTCGCTGTCTTTGGCCGCTGCGGCCAAAGCGGGGGTGAAAGCGGTATCGCCGCTGATCGTGACGCTTTTGCCGTTCCAGTCGACGCGATAGCCCAAGGCTGGCTTGATCGGGTCATGATCGACAGCAAAAGCGGTGATTTTGATGCCGTCAGTGTCATAGACAACACCCGGCGATACTGCCGCGCCGGTCATGCCAAAGCCCGATTGCGGAACGACCGCCTCGCCATGATGCGCAATGCGGTACGTGGAATCGATGCGGTAAACCGCGTTCAGCCCCTCGGTAATCTCCATCACGCCTTCGGGCCCGAATACCTGCAGCGGTGTTTTTGCGCTGCTCCCTGCCCAGCGTTGCAAGGTGAAAGGCCCAAGCCCTTCAAAATGATCGCTATGCAAATGTGTCAGCCAGACTCCCACGATCTTATCGAGCGGCATCCCCATCAGCGACAGATTGTTGCCCGATCCCCCGCCCATATCGAAGACGAATAGCTTGCCGCCTGCAATCACCACGGTGCAAGCGGCGGCCCGCTCGCGGCTGGGGAGTGGTGAGCCGGTGCCGCAAAAGCCGACATGGAGTTGGTCGGCGGACAATCCCGCCATGACATTGCGCGTCATCGCCGCATCAGCGCCGCGCTGTATCAGGTTCATCGCGATGGCGTCGCGTTTGACATAGCCGACACCGCCTGCGACCCCAGCAACGCCAAGCGCCGCCCAAAGCCATTGTTTCCGCATTGCCCCTCCCTCAAAGCGCGAAGTCAGTCCTTCACTTTGGATAGCTTACGCTCGATTGCCCCTGATAGCATATGAAAAGCTTCACCCGCAGGCGAGCGGTGCGCAAACACGCCGACAGGCGAGCGGTGAACCGCCATTTGCTCGACTGCGCTCGCCATCGGAATACGCGGCCAATCGGGATTGGCGGACATGGCAGTGACATGCAGATTGCGCCTACGGTCGACCATCGAAAACACCGGCAGAAGCGGCGCGTGGCCCTTATGATATTCCTTCAAGTGTGCGACGACATCGTCAAGCGCCCGCTGCGACAAGGGCGACGGGATGACCGGTACAATGATGATATCGGCGGCGCGCATCATTTGCTCGGATGTTTCGGTTAGACCTGGCGGACAATCGAGAAAAATCCGGTCATATTGGTCGCTGATGCTTTCGACCAGTTTCGCCAGCCGCTTTTTTTTGCCGAGGCTGGCCAACAGCCCGTCGAGGCCGCGTAACGAAATATCGGCCGGAAGCAGGTCGAGGCCGGGAACTGCAGTTTTTTGAACAAGCTTGTCAGGTGACACATCGCGTTCGAAAACAGACCTGGCCCGCGCTTTCTTTTCGGGCTCATGGCCTAGAATGAAGCTCGCTGCCGACTGTGGATCGAGATCCCACAGCAACGTCTTTTTGCCCCGCCGCAGTGCCGATTCAGCCGCCAGATTGACTGACAAGGTAGTTTTGCCAACCCCGCCTTTCAGGCTGTAAATCGCAACCAGTTTTGAATCCCGTGCCATTTGCTGTTGCTCCCCCTTATGTACAAAAATGTCAATATTCGCGCCCTCATCACCCTTCCCCTTATGGAACAGTTCGGCTAGTGCCGCGCTCATGGCATCCGCCCCAATGGAAAATATCAAATGTGATCTGGCGATAGTCGGCGGCGGCCTTGCCGGCGGACTGATCGCGCTTGCGCTCGCAAAAATGCGGCCCGAGCTGAAAGTCGTGCTGATCGAGAAGGACGAGCATTTCGGCGGCAATCATATCTGGAGCTATTTTGCCACCGACATCCTGCCCGAACATCGCTGGCTGACCGCGCCACTCGTGACCTATGGCTGGTCTGGTTATGAAGTACGTTTCCCAGGACATTCGAGGTCTTTGGACAATATCTATTACAGCATCGAATCCGAACGGCTCGACTGGGTACTACGCAACAACCTGCCCGCTTCCGCTTTGATGACCGGCCGCGAAGTCAAATCAGTTTCGCCCCGACTGGTTGTGCTTGACGGCGCGCAGCGGATCAACGCAGGCGGTGTCATCGATGCGCGCGGTGGCGGCGATACGAACCACCTTGATTGCGGCTGGCAGAAATTTACCGGCCAATTGATGCAATTGTCCGAGCCGCATAATTTGACCAAACCCATTGTCATGGATGCGACGGTCGATCAGCATGACGGCTATCGGTTCGTCTATGTCCTGCCCTTCGGCATGGACAAGGTGTTTGTCGAGGACACTTATTACAGCGACACGCCCACGCATGACGCGCAGCGATATCGCCAGCGCATCGCCGAATATGCCGACACCAAGGGCTGGAAGGTCGAGCGAGTCGTCCGCGAAGAAAATGGCGTGCTACCCGTCGTGATGGGTGGCGACCTCGAAAACTACTGGGCGAGCGGAAGTGGGCGAACCGCCAAGGCTGGCGCGCGTGGGGCGTTTTTCCAGGCAGTAACGAGCTATTCGCTGCCCGACGCGGTACGCAACGCGATCTTTATCGCCGAGCAGACCGACCTCGACGGCGACAAGTTGAATATGGTCATGCGCCAGCGCGCGCAGGAGCATTGGCAGGACGGGAAATTCTACCGCATGCTCAATCGAATGCTGTTCCGCGGCGCGGACACAAGTGACCGCTACAAGATTCTCGAACGGTTCTACAGGCTAAAGCCCGGATTGATCGAGCGCTTCTATGCGGGGAAGACGACCGGCGGTGACAAGGCGCGCATTTTATCTGGCAAGCCGCCCATTCCCATCGGGAAAGCCATCACCGCGATCCGGAGCAAGAAGAAATGACGAAGACAGCGGCGATTATCGGTGCCGGTTTTGGCGGTCTGGCATTGGCCATCCGCCTGCAATCGGCGGGTGTTGCGACCACCATTATCGAAGCGCGCGATAAGCCGGGCGGGCGTGGCTATTATTGGGAGAAAGACGGCTTCACCTTTGACGGTGGGCCCACAGTCATAACCGATCCGCCCTGTCTTGAAGAGTTATGGAATCTGTCAGGCCACAAAATGGCCGACGATATCGAGTTGATGCCGGTGTTTCCGTTCTACCGGCTCAACTGGGCTGACGGCACGAATTTCGATTACTCAAACGATGCTGTCGGCTTGAAAGCCGAAATCGAGAAGCTGAACCCCGACGATGTAGAGGGTTACCGCAAATTCCTAGATTATTCGAAAGGCGTGTTCAAAGAAGGCTATCAGAAGCTCGGTTCTGTGGCGTTTCTCGATTTCGCCTCGATGATCAAGGCCGCCCCTGCGTTGATGAAATATCAGGCATGGCGCTCGGTCTATTCAATCGTGTCTTCTTACGTGAAAAACGAGAAACTGCGCGAGGCATTGTCGTTCCATACATTGCTCGTTGGCGGCAACCCGATGAGCACCAGCGCGATTTATGCGCTGATCCACACTATCGAAAAAGAAGGTGGTGTCTGGTTTGCGAAGGGCGGCACCAACCGGCTGGTTGCGGCGATGGTCACGCATTTTGAGCGGCTAGGCGGCACAGTACGATTGGGCGATGCCGTCGCAGAAATCGAAACGCGCGGCGACAAGGTTATCGGCGTGCGGACGAAATCGGGCTGGCGGATGGACTGCGATGTCGCGGCTTCGAACGGCGATTTGATGCACACTTACAAGGATTTGCTGACCAGCAACAAGCGCGGCGAGCGTGCGGCGAAGTCGCTGAACCGCAAAAGCTGGTCGCCATCTTTGTTCGTACTACATCTGGGTATCAAGGGCACCTGGCCGGGTATTCCGCACCATATGATCCTGTTCGGGCCGCGCTACAAAGGGCTGCTCGACGACATTTACAAAAATGGAATTCTGCCAAAGGATTTCTCGCTCTATCTGCACCATCCGACGGTCACCGACCCAAGCCTTGCTCCAGAGGGTTGCTCGACCTTCTACGTGCTCGCGCCGGTTGCGCATATGGGCAAGGCACCACTCGATTGGGATGGCGATGTCGGCGAGGCGCTGAAAGAGCGAATTCTCGATGAACTCGAACGCCGTTTGATCCCCGACATCCGGTCGCGGATCATGACCCAGTTTCACTACACACCAGCCGATTTTGGCCGCGATCTGTCGGCGCATCTGGGCAGCGCATTCAGCCTTGAGCCAGTGCTGTGGCAAAGTGCGTTTTTCCGAGCGCACAACCGCGATGATGCCATTCCAAACCTGTATTTTGTCGGTGCAGGAACCCATCCTGGCGCTGGTATTCCAGGCGTCGTGGGTAGCGCGAAGGCGACCGCAGCGCTGATGCTGGAGGAAATGGCTTGAAGAGAATCGCCGTCTATTGCGGGTCAGCAACACCTGAAAACCCAATTTACATTATGGCCGCAGCAGAGGTAGGCCGGGCGCTCGCCACACGCGGCATAGGCGTTGTCTATGGCGGCGGAAGGCTTGGTCTGATGGGCGCGGTGGCTGACGCCGCGCTTCAAGCCGGCGGCGAGGTGATTGGCATCATTCCCGAAGCGCTGGTTGGCGCTGAAGTGGCGCATAAGGGCTGTACTGAACTCCATGTTGTTTCAGGCATGCACGAACGCAAGGCGCGGTTTACCCACATGTCCGATGGTTTCATCACTATCCCTGGCGGCGTCGGCACGATGGACGAATTGTGGGAGGCGATAAGCTGGTCGCAATTGGGCTATCATAGTAAACCCGTTGGCGTTCTCAACGTCGCAGGCTTTTACGATCAACTCATCGCGTTCAACGAGAATATGATCGACGTTGGATTTATTCGTCCGCAGCATGCCGGGATAATGATCGTTGACGACGCGCTTGATGGTCTACTCGGCAAAATGGCGGCGTATGTGCCACACAAAAATATCTTCCAGATGAAAGCGGACGATCTTTGAGCGACCGCGCCGCGCTAGTTGCCTTCGCGCAGGTAAGCATTTCGCGCGGGTCGAAATCATTCCGCTTCGCCAGCCGCCTGTTCGACAAGACAACGCGCGAGCGGGTGTGGCTTCTTTACGCCTGGTGCCGCAAATGCGATGATATGGCCGACGGGCAAGACCATGGCGGCGCGATGGAAGCGGTCGCCGATCCGATGGCGCGGCTCTCTATTATTCGCGAACTGACAACGAAAGCATTGGATGACGAACCGACCGGCGAGCCAGCGTTCGATTGCCTCGGCGTCGTTGCGCGCGAATGCGGGCTGACAAAAAAGATGGCGGACGATGTGATCGAAGGCTTTGCACTTGATGCCGCTGACTGGCACCCACGCCGCGAAACCGATCTGTACCGCTATTGCCATCATGTCGCAGGCGCAGTCGGCGTGATGATGGCCGTGGTGATGGGCGTATCACCCGACGACGACGCAACGCTTGACCGCGCATGCGACCTTGGGCTGGCCTTTCAGCTCGCTAATATCGCGCGTGACATATCGGAGGATGATGTGGCCGGGCGCTGTTATTTGCCCGACGACTGGATGGCGATGCTCGAAATCGGTCCGGGTGAATTGATGAAGCCGCATAACCGCAAGAAATTGGCGCTAATGGGCCGCTGGCTGGCCGACGAGGCGGAGCAATATGAAGCCTCAGCGCGGGTCGGTGCGGCCGCTTTGCCCTTTCGCGCGCGCTGGGCCGTGCTGTCGGCGGCGGGCATTTACGGCGAGATCGCCCGCAAGGTGCGCAGCGCCGGAGAACATGCGTGGGACCAGCGGATATATACCAGCCGCCCGGAAAAATTCCGCTGGGTCAGGAAAGCGTTTGTAGATGCCCTCGCCAATAATCCGCGCGATATGGACCGCGATAGCCTTTGGACTAGGCCTCGAACCCAAATCTCGTCATTCTGAACTTGTTTCAGGATCTTAATCAGCGATGCCGGAAGGTAAGACCCTGAAACCAGTTCAGGGCGACGGTCTCAGCAGCTTAGCCGCTCGTCCCGCTAACCGCTCGACGGCTGCGTCATGAATGTCAGGCGCACAACAAATCAGGCCGAAATCGAGTGGTTCACGCTTGTTATAGACAATCGGCTTGCCAAGCGCATCGGTGACCACCGCCCCTGCCTCTTGCGCCACCAGATGCGCGGCTGCGATGTCCCACTCATTTCCCCAGCGCAGCGATGCGACCAAGTCAGCCCGGTCGCAGGCGACCATGGTCATCCGCATCGCGATGCTGTTAGGCTTCGTCACGTTCACCAGATCATGGTCGAGTTTAGGCAAATCGTCGGCTGGAACGCGTGAGCCGGTGAAGTCTTGCCTTATGCTACCAGCCAGACGCTCCCCATTGCAGGTCACGCCCTCACCAGTCGCCGCGACCCAAAATTTGCCTTGGGCGGGCGCTGCCATCACCGCGAACGCAGGCTGTCCGTCGGCGATCAGCGCGACAGAAACGCACCAGCCACTGCGTCCGCGCACATAATCGCGGGTGCCATCGATCGGGTCAACCAGCCACAGCAACCGTGCATCGAGCCTTGCCGCATCGTCAACCGTCTCTTCGGAGAGCCACGCCGCCTCCGGCAATATCCCGCGCAACCGGTCGGTCAGCAAGGCATCGACCTCCATGTCGATGTCGCTAACCGGATTATTCTTGGCCTTTTCCCAAACTTTGGTATCGGGCGCTGCGCCATCCCGCCAGCTATTGAAGGCCAGCGCTGCTGCCTCCTGCGTGGCGGCGATTACCGCATCCCGGTCAAGCAGCCTCTCAGGCACCCGCAATCATCATGCCGTCGATGCGCAGCGTCGGCACATTATTGCTGCGGATGAATTCGAGATCATTGGCGGCGGTCATCGCCTTGAACATGTCCTTAAGATTACCCGCGATGGTAAATTCGCTCACTGGCCCCGCGATCTCGCCGTCGATGATGAGGAAACCAGCCGCGCCCCGGCTATAATCGCCGGTAACAGGATTGACGCCTTGCCCGGCCAATTCGTGAATATAGATGCCATGTTTGATATCGGCCATAAGCTCGGCGGGGGACACGGTGCCGCCTTCCATATGCAGGTTCGAAGGACTGACGCCAGGTGCACCGCTGACGCCGCGGCTAGCATGGCCAGTTGGCTCCAGCCCCAATTGCCGCGCCGACGCGCTTTCCATCAGCCAGCCGGTGAGCACGCCCTTGTTGATGATCGAACGGCGCGCAGTGGGAAGACCTTCGCCGTCAAAAGCCTTCGAGCCAAGCCCGCGCTTGCGGTGCGGATCGTCGATGATCGAGATGCTGCTATCGAACAACTGCTTGCCGTTGGCATCGAGCAAGAAACTGGTCTTGCGCGCAATCGCCGAGCCTGAAATCGCACCAAGCAGGTGCCCAACAAACGAACTGCCAACGCGCGGGTCGAACACCAACGGCATCTGCCCGCTTTTGACTATCCCGGGATTTACGCGTTTCACCACCCGCTGACCGGCGCGTTGACCGACCGCAGCAACGTCGTCCAAATCGACAATATGCCGCGCCGAGTGCCAATCATAATCGCGTTCTTTGTCGTCTCCGTCACCGGCCAGCACGCTCGCCGAAATGACATAGCCAGAGGCCGATTTGACACCGGCAAATCCATGGCTCGTGGCAAGAGCAAAAATCGAGCGACTGGCGCTGGCTCCCGCTCCTTCGCTATTAGTCACGCCATATACTGCGCGCGCCGCATCTTCGCATTCCAACGCTGCTGCCCGCAGTTCGGCTGGGTCCGGGTCTTTGCCGTCATCCGCATCGAGATCGGGCAGATCGCCCTTCAACAACCGGTCTTGCGGCGCGAGGCCTGCATATTGGTCCTCGGGCGCTTCCTTAGCCATATCGATGGCGCGGGTGATCAGTCCGGCCAATATGGCGGGGTTCATATTCGAAGATGAAATGGTGGCCGACCGGTGCCCTACAAACACGCGCAGTCCGATATCCTCGCCTTCGGAGCGGGCCACATCTTCGAGCGCACCGAGCCGCACCTGAACCTCGGTCGAGGCGTCGCACACATAAACAGCGTCGGCAGCGTCAGCACCTGCTTTGATGGCTTGCGATACGAGATTTTGCGCGCGATCAAGCGCTTCTTGGGGTTTCAACATCCCACCCGCTTACGCGCGGGTCAGATTTCGGTCAATCACGCGTGTTTTTAGAAAACCGTAAAAACGACTGCCAGAAGCACCGGAATAAGCAGCGCAGCCACCCATAATTTCACGCGGTCCATCCCGAACTTTGTTTCAAGGTTGGCATCGCCAGGACGGTTTGCCTCCAAAGCCTTCCAGCGGCGTTCCATATTACGGCAAGCAGGGATGACCATGGCAACGAAAACGACTAGCATGAAATAAGGCAGGATCGATGTGCCATCCGATTCCATTGCCGGTGAGGTTACAAAGATAAGCATCAACGTGTAGACAACCAAGGCGACCGCGACATGATCGCTGATGCGTTTTGCGTAACTTTTATGTGCTCGGCTGTGCGTGGCCTGTTGGGCTCTTGCCATAGCGTCTCTCCTTCTCTTCCTGCAGAGAGATTGTCACCATCTGCGCTGTGTTTCAAGCGGATTTACCAAATGTCAGGGCAGGCCCAAAATCTTGTGATTTTGCAACGACAAACGCCATTTCGGGTGGTCCATAACAAAGCGCGTCGCCGCTTTAACGTTCAATGAATTCAGCCCGGCGTCGCCTGAGTCCATTGGTTGGATCAGGAAATTGGCGAAGTTCCATTGCTCCATTGCAGCTGTGTCGCTGCCCGGCTGCGGCCAGACCAGCTTTAGTTCGTCGCCTTTGTGTTGTATGACATTAGAGCCCGCTTTGGGGCTAATGCAGACCCAATCAATGCCGTGATGCGTAGCGATAGTGCCGTTGCTTTCGATGGCGATCGTGAAGCCATGCGCATTGAGCGCATCGACGATTGCATCGTCCACCTGCAGCATCGGTTCGCCGCCTGTCATCACGACATAACGACTTTCGGCGTCCGCGCCCCACAATTCGGCGACCTTGGCGGCCAGTACGTCCGCTTCATAGCGCCCACCATTTATCCCATCCATGCCGACAAAATCGGTGTCACAGAACTGGCAGATAGCGGAGGCGCGATCTTCTTCGCGGCCTGTCCATAGGTTGCATCCGGCAAAGCGAAGGAACACAGCGCGGCGGCCTGCGTGGACGCCCTCGCCCTGCAAGGTCAGGAAAATTTCTTTGACGGCATAGCTCATGCGTAAACGGTCGGGTCGGTTAGCCCGGCATCGGAAAAGCCCTTCGCGCGCAAGCGGCAACTGTCGCAGCGGCCGCAAGCCTTGTTGTCCGGCGAAGGGTCATAGCAAGACCAACTCATCCCGGCATCAAGCCCCAATCGGGCAGCCTCAGCAGCGATGTCGGCTTTGCTCATGTGAAGCAACGGCGTATGGACTTTGAAGCCGTCACCCTCGACACCTGCTTTGGTCGCCAGATTGGCCATCGACTCGAACGACCGGATGAAGTCAGGGCGGCAATCGGGATAGCCCGAATAATCCAGCGCGTTGACGCCGATCCATAAATCGCGCGCACCTCGCGCCTCTGCCAGACCCAAGCAAAGCGAAAGGAATATCGTATTGCGCGCCGGGACATAAGTGACCGGAATCGCGTTCTCCTCGACGCCTTCCTTGGGCACATCGATATCCGCCGTCAGCGCAGACCCGCCGAAACGAGTCAGGTCAAGCGGCAGGACGATATGTTCGATGGCACCCAAATGCGCGGCGATGGTCGCGGCGCTTTCCAACTCAATCCGATGGCGCTGGTTATAATCGATGGTGAGCGCAATTAGCGCATAGCCCTCCTCTCGCGCTAACCCGGCAACGACCATAGAGTCGAGGCCACCGGACAGGAGGACGATGGCGGATTTGGAATTATTGGTCATTTTGAAAGCGTCTCTCGATGGAGAGAGGAAAATGGTGCACCCGGAGCGATTCGAACGCCCGGCCCTCAGATTCGTAGTCTGATGCTCTATCCAGCTGAGCTACGGGTGCACTGGAGCGCCGCTATTAGGAGCGGATTACCGCGCGCGCAACCCCTTTTCTAACCTTTTGCCAAAGCAGCCTGCGCCGCCGCAAGTCTGGCAATCGGTACGCGATAAGGCGAGGCGCTGACATAATCCAGCCCGACCTTTTCGCAGAATGCAATCGATGCAGGGTCGCCGCCATGTTCGCCGCAGATGCCGAGTTTGATGTCGGCGCGTGTGGCACGGCCCTTGGTCGCGGCGATTTCGATAAGCTGGCCGACACCTTCGACGTCGATGCTGACAAAGGGATCACGGGCGTAAATGCCCTTGTCGACATAATGCGTCAGGAAACGCGCGGCGTCATCGCGTGACACGCCCAGCGTAGTTTGGGTCAAATCGTTGGTCCCGAAGCTGAAAAACATTGCTTGTTCAGCGATTTCATCGGCCATTAAAGCCGCGCGGGGAAGTTCGATCATTGTACCGACCAGATACTCGATTCGCTTACCCTGTTCGGCGAAGACAGCTTCGGCCGCCTTGTCGACAACGTCCTTCATCAGTTCCAGCTCACGTCGGGTGCCAACCAGGGGAATCATGATTTCTGGAACCGGTGCGACAGCCAAGGAGCAGGCCGCCTCGAATATGGCGCGCGCCTGCATTTCGTAAATTTCGGGATAGGTCACGCCCAAGCGGCAACCTCGGTGGCCGAGCATCGGGTTGACCTCGTGCAATTCGGCTGCACGCTGTTTGAGCACCTCGATGCCTACACCTGCAGCAGCCGCGACATCGGCAAATTCGGATTCCTCATGCGGCAGGAACTCGTGCAGCGGTGGGTCGAGCAGACGGATCGTGACTGGCAAACCTGCCATCACCTCAAAAATTGCGGTAAAGTCCTTACGCTGTTCGGGTAGCAATTTATCGAGCGCTGCACGGCGGCCTTTCTCGTCATCGGCCAAAATCATCTGACGCACGGCGGTAATCCGCGCGGCATCAAAGAACATATGCTCGGTACGGCAGAGGCCAATTCCCTCTGCGCCGAAATCACGCGCGGTTTGCGCGTCGAGCGGCGTTTCGGCATTGGCGCGGACTTTCATCCGGCGGCCAGCGTCGGCCCAGACCATCAAGGTACCGAAATCACCCACAAGTTCGGGCTGTAATGTCGGGACTGAGCCTGCCATCACTTCGCCGCTGGTGCCGTCGATGGTGATGATGTCACCCTCGACCAGTTTGCGGTCGCCGATCCGAAGAGTTTTGGCCCTGGCGTCGATCTGCAGACTGCCCGCGCCGGATACGCAAGGCCGCCCCATGCCGCGCGCGACCACCGCCGCGTGGCTGGTCATGCCGCCGCGTGCCGTCAGGATTCCCTTCGCCGCGTGCATGCCGTGAATGTCTTCGGGGCTGGTTTCGATGCGGACAAGAATGACCGCTTCACCCATTGCGTCGTGTTGTTCGGCGGTGTCGGCATCGAACACGATTTTGCCCGATGCCGCGCCGGGCGATGCTGGCAGGCCGCTGGTCAACACATCACGCGGTGCATCGGGATCAAGAGTCGGGTGAAGCAACTGGTCGAGCGCCATTGGATCGACTCGAAGCACAGCCTCATCCTTGGTAATGAGCCCGGATTCAGCCATATCGACCGCTATCTTCAGGGCCGCTTTAGCGGTGCGCTTGCCCGAGCGGGTCTGCAGCATCCAGAGCTTCTCGCGCTCAACGGTAAATTCGATATCCTGCATATCGCGGTAATGCGTTTCGAGGATGGCGAACACATCAGCCAGTTGCCCGTACACTTCGGGCATCGCCTCTTCCATCGAGAGCGGCTTGGCCCCTGCCCGCTCACGCGCAGCCAGAGTCAAATATTGCGGGGTACGAATGCCAGCAACGACATCCTCACCCTGCGCATTGATCAAGAACTCGCCGTAATAGGCATTTTCGCCGGTGGCGGGATCGCGGGTGAAGGCGACGCCGGTTGCCGATGTTTCGCCCATATTGCCGAACACCATAGCCTGCACATTGACCGCAGTGCCCCAGTCGCCGGGGATATTGTTCAGGCGGCGATAGACCTTGGCTCGGTCCGATTCCCACGAACCGAACACCGCGCCGACCGCGCCCCATAACTGGTCATGCACATCCTGCGGGAAAGGTTTGCCCCACTCCGCCTCAACCAGTCTCTTATATTCGGAGACCAAGGCTTTCAAATCATGAGCAGAAAGTTCGGTATCGAGATAATAGCCCTGATCTTCCTTGGCGACCTCGAGCGCTTCCTCAAACGCGCCATGGTCAAGCTCAAGCACAACATCGGCATACATCTGGATAAACCGGCGATAGCTGTCCCACGCAAAGCGCGCATCGCCGGATGATGTTGCGAGGCCTTCGACGGTAATGTCGTTAAGCCCCAGATTCAGAACGGTATCCATCATCCCGGGCATCGACACGCGAGCGCCGGAACGGACCGAGACGAGCAACGGATTTGCGGGGTCGCCAAAGACCTTGCCCGTCACCTGCTCGATATGCGCGATGCCATTGGCGACTTCGGCGCGAACGCTATCGGGAAAAGTCTGACCGTTGGCGTAATAAGCGCTGCACATTTCGGTCGTGATCGTAAAACCTGGGGGCACCGGGAGGCCAATAGAGGCCATGCCATCGAGGTTCGCGCCCTTGCCGCCAAGGATATTCTTGTTGCCGCGGACGGTTTCATCGCCGTCCGAAACACCGCCACCGAACCGATATACGTACTGGGTCATCCCGCAGCCATTCCTTTTACTTGGCTTTATTGCTTGCCCGCCGTTGTGCAGTGCAGCGCATTGGAGTCAAGTATCGAAGGCGTTTATTTGCCGGATTTATTCGCAAACAACATGAAGCGCGCGAGCGGGCGTTTGAACGCAAGCAGATACAGGACGTGCATTATGACAAATGCCATCGCCAGGTTGGCCAGCAACTCGTGCGCTTCCTCATAGGCTTCGCCCGATTCATCCTCGCCTTCGCCGCCTTCGCGTTCCTCGCTTTCGCCAGAGAAAGAAAACGAGCTGAGCGAGGTCGGCTGCAGCGAGCGGCCATTGTCCATCATCACGCCAGTCGCGGTCGCACCGATGACCGAAATAGCGATACCCGCCAGCAACACGCGGCTAATTACTGGATTGGTCGCCATGCCTTTCAAATGCAGATCCTTGAAAGACGGATAGAAGCGCTCCAGCCCCAATTGCGGGACGCCGCTCAGCGCCCAGATCAGGCGGAACAGGATGAACCCTGCAACGCCGTAGCCGAGCCAAGCGTGGATCAGCCCCATTTCAGCGGAAAAATAGGCGGCGAGAACGGTAAGCGCGAGGAAGGCATGAAAAATGCGGATGCGGTGCATGACGGCCATGATGGGGGTTTCCTTTGGAGAGGTAACTACCCAGACGCGCTTACGGGCATGGCCGCATTGATTGAGATCAATCGCCGCGAATATAGGACAGGCGCGTTAGCCTTCGATTTTGGAGAAGTCGGCCACGCGGTGAACTGCATCACGGAACCTTGCAAGCAACCCTAATCTGAACGCCCGTTTGGCCGGGTCTTCGTCGTTCACCAAGACTTCTTCGAAAAAGCGGTCAATCGGTTCGCGCAATGTGGCGAGTGCCGCCATTGCGTCTTCGAACTGTTCGGCTTCGATGGCTTTTTCGGCCTGAGGTTCTGCAATGTCTAGCGCGCCGAGCAATGCGATGTCGGCCGCGACCGCGCCTTCGGGAACCGTCCCTTCGGTACGGCCGTGATTACCGGCAATCGCGGTCCGCATTCCTTGATCGACGTCGACGAACGGGTCTTCTTCGCCGGTCTGCGGGATTTGCTGCTCGCTTGCGTCGGACATCGGTGCATCGGACGTTTTGTCGAGCACTGGCGATACCGGGTTCGATCCTTTGAGGATATTCGCCGCGCGTTTGTAAGCGCCGACCAAATTCGCGCCCTCGGCGGTTGTGATATAGATTTGCAATGCTTTGACCCTTGCCAGCAGCCGGATGAGATCGTCCTCACCGCCAAGGCTAAACACCGCATCGATCAAATCGTGCCGTACCCCCGCTTCACGTTGCTGGACTTTGAGGCGGTCTGCGAAGAATGAGAGGAGATTATCAACAATTTTGGGAAGATTTTCAAGTGGTGCAGGGTATGCATTATGCGGAACGTGCCAAGCATATTCGGCTCTAATTTCGTCCTGCGTCCTCATCCAAAACTTACGCTTCACCAAGTCGGTCATGTCGGATGAAGCATCTCCAAGCATAACTTGACCCGAAGTGACCGGCCACAGCGAAAACCTAATGTCGTTTGATTCAATCAAACGCCAGATGCCAATTGCAGCTCTCCGCAGAGCAAACGGGTCTTTTGAGCCAGTAGGATACTCTTCGATTTTGAAAAACTGGGAGATCGTGTCAAGCTTATCCGCCAAACTCACCGCGACGGTGACCGGCGCGGTGGGGACATCGTCGCCCTGCCCGACCGGTTTGTAATGGTCGCGGATTGCGTCGGCGACGGCGTCGCTCTCGCCTTGCGCGCGGGCGTAGTAGCCGCCCATGATGCCCTGCAATTCGGGGAACTCGCCGACCATACCGGTGACAAGGTCTGCCTTGCACAGCCGCGCTGCGCGTTCGGCGTCATCGGCGCTTGCGCCTTTAACGATGCCCTCCTCCACCAGCCAGCGCGCCAGCTTGGCAACCCGCTCGACCTTGTCAGCTACAGTGCCTAGTTTCTCATGGAAGGTGATCTGCGACAGCTTCTTCGCCTGTTCATCAAGCGCGACCTTCAGGTCCTGCTCCCAGAAGAATTTCGCGTCGGACAACCGTGCCGCGAGCACCTTTTCATTGCCAGCAACAATCGCCGCACCACTGTCATTCGCCTCGATATTCGCGGTGCAGACAAATGCGTTGGCCAGTTTGCCGCTCACGTCATGGCAGACAAAATATTTCTGGTTCACTCTCGCAGTCAGCTGGATGACTTCTTGCGGCACCTCCAGAAACGCCGGATCAAAACGCCCGAGCATCGGCACCGGCCATTCGGTCAGCCCTGCATTTTCGGCAACCAGACCTTCATCCTCGACCAAAATCAGCCCAGCCGCCTCGGAAGCCGCCTTCGCGCCATCTCGGATGATTGTGCAGCGTTCGGAGAAATGGACGATGACGTGGCACGCCCGCAACTTCTCGATATAGTCGCCCGCATTGCCGATGGTGATCGGGCCGCTGTGGTGGAAACGGTGGCCCATTGTCGCAGCACCGCTCACGATGCCATCGATTTCGCACGGCACGACATCGTCGCCGAGCAACGCCACGATACCCTGCAAAGGACGAACCCAGCGAAGACTCTCGGTCGAAACGGACGCCGCACCCCAGCGTTGCGATTTCGGCCAAGGGAACGCGCGAATAATCGCGGGGATGGCCTCAGCCAGAACATCGGCGGTGTCTCGGCCGGGCTTTTCTACGACAGCGAAATAGACGCCGTTTCGATCGACCAGTTGGTCCTGATTTAGGCCAGTCTTGCGGAGAAAACCGTCCATCGCCTGAGGCGGCGCGCCGATCTTTGGGCCCTTGGTTTCTTCGGCCACCGCCTCGGTCGCCAGCGGCAGGCCTTTGGCGATGAGCGCCAAGCGGCGCGGGGTGGCGAAGGTCTCGACGCTTTCCGCAGCAAGGCCAGCCTTTGCCAGCGCGTCGGTGAACAGGCGCGCGAGGTCTTCCTTCGCCTTTACCTGCATACGGGCCGGGATTTCTTCTGAGCGGAGTTCAAGCAGGAAGTCGGTCATGCCGCCCACCCGTTCTTTTCCATCCACGCCTGACAGCTGCCTTTGGCTAGGTCGCGGACGCGGCCCATGTAGCTGGCGCGTTCCTGAACGGAAATCACGCCGCGCGCCTGCAATAGGTTGAACAGGTGGCTGGCCTCAATCGCCTGATCATAAGCCGCCAAGGGAATGTTCGCCTCGATACAGCGCTTGGCTTCCGCCTCGGCATGTTCAAAGCCTTTGAACAATTGCGCGGTGTCGGCGATTTCGAAATTGTATTTGGAATGTTCCTGCTCGTTCTTCAGGAACACGTCGCCGTAGGACACGCCGTGATTGTTGAATTTCAGATCGTACACGCTGTCGACGCCCTGAATATACATCGCCAGCCGTTCCAACCCGTAAGTCAGCTCACCCGCAACCGGCTTGCAATCGAACCCGCCGACCTGCTGGAAATATGTGAACTGCGTGACTTCCATGCCGTCGCACCAGACTTCCCAGCCAAGTCCCCAAGCGCCAAGCGTAGGCGATTCCCAGTCGTCCTCGACGAAGCGGATGTCGTGCTTCAGCGGGTCGATGCCGATCGCATCCAATGAGCCCAGATACAGCTCCTGCAGGTTCGCAGGGCTTGGCTTCATGATCACCTGATACTGGTAATAATGCTGAAGCCGGTTCGGGTTTTCGCCATAGCGTCCATCGGTCGGGCGACGGCTGGGCTGCACATAAGCGGCATTCCAATGATCCGGCCCGAGCGAACGCAGCGCGGTTGCGGGATGAAAGGTCCCTGCCCCCATGCGCATGTCGTAGGGCTGCAGTATTACGCAGCCCTGCTTGCCCCAATAATCATGAAGCGTGAGGATCAGGTCCTGAAAGCTAAGCGGCGTGCCAGACATGGCCAGCCCTTGGCGGAGAAGCCGCGCTAAATCAAGGTTCTGGACGCGGATGCAGCATTTTGTCAGCCTCGCATATCTTTATGTAAGGTCTTATTGACATATCCAGCGAATCGGTTTAGTAAGGTGTCCATGACACAAAGACAGTATCACCTGACATGAAGAACCAGCTGAAAGTTCTGCGTGCGATGCGCAACTGGAGGCAGTGAACGCGATTGAGACCGGAAAGTACGACCCTTCGCTGCCGCTGGCGTTCAAGATTTCACGGCTGTTCGGACAGCCAATCGAGGAGATTTTCGATGACGGATTTGACGGAGGCCAGAATGGCGAAGCTTGAAGACGAAGGCTCGAATGGCCGCAACGTTCTCTGGATGATACTGGCCGGACTTGGCATTGTTATGACACTGGGCGCCATAGCCGGTTTCATGGGCGAGCATCTAGCGGACGGCGGCGGCGAGCTCAGCAGTGTCGCCATTGCTGTGCTTATCAGTTTTGGCGCTATCGTTGCCGGCTTGACCTATGCAGTCTGGCGCAACATCCAAAATTTGAAGGCGAGCGGCGATCCAGTGACCAAACGCGAGAAGCTCAATCGCAATATCGTTGCGGTGTGCGGGCTGCTTGGAGGCGTGATCGGCATGATTTTCGCTGTATTTGGATTATTGCGATCGCCAGATAATGCCGAATTTGACCCCATTTCCTCGCTCTTTACCGGACCGATTCCAGTCGCGGCCGCCCTCGGGATCTTTTTTGTATGGACAGTAATCATGCCAGTGCTTGCATGGTTCTGGCACACGCGGGCGATCGACGAGCAGGAAGCCAGCGCCTATCGTGACGGAGGATATTATGCCGCATACGCCTATCTGATCCTCGCGCCAGCGTGGTGGCTGCTGTGGCGCGGCGGTCTGGTACCCGAGCCCGATGGCGTGGCCATCTTCATGATCTTTTCGTTGATCTGGTCCGCGGTCTGGTTCTGGAAAAAATACCGCTGACAATCAGCAATTTATAGTTCAACTCTACATTTACTTTTCTGGGAGAATCTTCATGCGTACCTATTTGAAATCACTATTTACCGCGACTGCGTTGCTCGTTTTTGCACCGGCATTTGCCCAACAGGCGCCGACCGAAGCGCCAGCTGCTGTCGAGGCGCTTGACCCCGTCAAAGCTGCGGCGGCCGCCATGAAGGATGTCGACCCGGCTTTGTGGGTGGTCAAGGACGAAGACACAACGATCTATCTTTTCGGGACGGTCCACATATTGAAGCCCGGCCTTGGCTGGTTTGACGAGGGCGTGAAGACTGCATTCGATGCATCAGACAAGCTGGTATTGGAAATGGTCGAGCCTGCACCCTCCGAAAGCCAGGCACTGTTCATGAAACTGGCGATGGACCCGAATGGCAAGTCGCTGCGGTCGAAAATGACCGATGCCGACCGCGCGGTTTACGAAGCTGCGGTGAAAAAAATCGGGCTTCCGGTCGAAGGTCTCGATCCGTTCGATCCATGGGCCGCAGCGGTGACCCTGTCGGTTCTGACCATGCAGAAACAGGGTTTTGACATCAACAGCGGCGCTGAAAAGCAACTGACTGCAGCGGCTAAAGCTAGCAACAAGCCGATTGGCGGCGTCGAAACCATGGAATTCCAGCTCGGTGTATTCGACACGATGCCCGAGGCCGAACAAATCCGCTTCCTTGTCGAAACCGCGAAGCTGACCGATGATTCAGGCAAGATGATGGACCGGATGGTTGAACTTTGGAGCACGCCGGACCCCGACGGCCTAGGTCAATTGATGAACGAGGGCCTGACCAGCCGCGTTCTCTACGACGCGCTGCTCACCAAGCGTAATGCCAATTGGGCCAAATGGATTAGCGCCGAAATGGCAAAGCCTGGCACGACCTTTATGGCCGTCGGCGCAGGCCATCTTGCCGGCGCAACCAGCGTGCAGGCGTTGCTGCCCGCTTACGGCCTGACCGCGCAGCGGGTGGCTTATTGATTTGACCGACGATCTACTGGTTCAGACACCAATATCTGAGCTTCCCCAGCCCGTCGCTCCGCAAAACGGAGCGGCGGCAACGCCATTTCCAAAAATCTGGCCAAGCATTGGCTGGATTGTCCTGTATTTTGCGCTGCAAGGCGCTTTCACCGCACTGATGCTGGCGTACGGAATGGGCGGTGCTGACCCGGCAGGCATAAAGTCTGCTGCCGAAAGTCCGGTGGCGATTCTTTGGGGCTTGGTGATGGCCGCTGCGGTGCAATTGCTGCTGATGTCGCTGTATTTGCGTAAGCAGGGCCGTACCCGTTTGATTGGCCTCGACAGTTTTGGCCATATGCATCCATTGCGCGCGCTTGGGCTTGCGGTGGTTCTCGTCGTTGCAGCGATGATCTTCAATTATGTCTACGCAACCTATGTCATTCCCGGCATCGGAATGCAGGAGGACATGGCGAAAATGCTGGCCGCGATCCCGCGCACGCCGCTGAATATTATCGCCGGATTTACCGCGATCGCGATTGCTGCGCCGTTGGTTGAGGAGCTGCTATTTCGCGGGTTTCTGCAGAACGCGATTGCGAAATATGTGCCGATTTGGGCAGCGATCCTATTGTCGTCGCTTCTATTCGCATCGGTACATTTGCAACCTTATGCCATCCCCGGATTGATGTCGTTGAGCATCGCCTTTGGCTATCTCTACCATCGCACGGGGTCGCTGCGCATGAACATATTGCTGCATATGGCAAACAACGCATTCGCGTTGCTGATCACGCAGAGCATCAGTTAGACTACGACCGGCTCCAGCAAACGAAGCGTTCCAGCATCAGCGTCAATTTCGGCCAGTCCGCCGACGGGCAGCGTAAATTGGTCGGTAATATGGCCGAACCAGGCGCCCTGATAAGCAGGCACTCCGAGTCCACCCAGATGCTGCGTCAAAACATCGTTGAGCGTAAAGCCGCCGAAGCTGCTGCCAGTGCTCACGCAATCGGTGCACTGACCGAAGACAACACCTTTCAGATTTTTTAGCACGCCCGCCTGACCCAATTGGGTGAGCATCCGGTCAATGCGATATTCGGCCTCGCCAACATCTTCCAGAAACAGAATCGCACCGTCGAAGCTGGGGAGATAAGCTGTGCCGGCCAAAGCGGTCAGGACGGTCAGGTTGCCGCCCAATAATTTGCCTTGCGCCTTGCCCTTACCGCTACCCAAAACACGCGTGCGCCAGCGGCGTTGGACGAGGCGATCTTCGCCGCCGTCGGGATTAACAAATGTCGGCGTTCCGGCCTCAAACGCGATGTTGCGAAAGCTGTCCCAAGACGATTTACCCCATGCGCTGCCCGCATTGGGGCCGTGCAGGCTAACAAAGCCGCCCTTCGCCGCAATCGCCATGTGAAGCGCGGTGATATCGCTAAAGCCGGTGAGCAATTTGGGGTTGGCCCGAATCATGTCCCAATCGAGAAAGGGGAGCAAACGCGCGCTACCCCACCCGCCGCGCACAGCAAATATGGCTTTGACGTCTTTGTCAGCAAACATCGCATTAACGTCGGCGGCGCGGTCCCTATCCGCGCCTGCAAGATAGCCATAGCGATTGAGTATATGCGGCGCGCGCTTGGGCTTCAGACCCATCGCGATGATGGCTTCTTCGACCAGCTGTATCTGAAATGGTTCGTCGCTGGCCGAAGCTGGCTCGATCAGGCCGACGGTGTCGCCAACCTTCAATCGCTGTGGTTTACGCGTTACCATTGCTGATCGCGCGCGCGGTTGCGCCATAGCAGCCGGGGCCGACAGCAATGCCGCCAGCCCCGCCATGATTTGTCGTCTGTCGGGGGTCAGAACTTTACCTCCGCCTGAATGGTGAACGACCGTCCACGTGGGTCGGCCACGCGTGGTTCCCACGAGCTACCCGCGCCAGAATTACTGTCGTAGGTGATGGCGAACGGAGGATCGGTGTTGAAGATATTCTTGATACCGCCGGTCAACTTGAACGCTTCGCTAATGCGATAGCTGGTCGACATATTGTACACGATATAATCCTTCACGCGGGCATTAAAATCAGGCCGCGCTGCGGATCCGGGTATGGCCGTGTTGTTCTTATATCCATTGCGGAAAATCTGCGACACCGAGAACATGAACGCGTCTTTCTCGAACGTCAGGAACGCATTATGCTTCCATTTCAGCCCAAGGTCGCCGCCATAAGTGAATATACCCAACAAGCTAGGCCCGTAAGGCGACGAAGGAAGGAACTTTTCCTTTTTCTTGAGCAGGCGCGTACCATCCAGGCCGAGCGAAACGGAGCCACCTAATGCATCGAAACCTGCCCGCAGCGAAACTTCGAGACCTTGCGTCCGGCGCGATCCGATATTGTCGGCGCGGGTATCAAGCAAGGTGATGATGCCACCTGTACGCTGAACACGATCTGGGAAGTCGGCAATGTTATCGAGTAGCTGACGGATCGTTAGCGAACCGATCGTATTGTCCACCGCGATAGACCAGAAATCGAACGATGCGCTGATCCGGGATGCTGGCTGTAACACGACACCCACCGAATATTGATCGGAGGTTTCGGGACCAAGGTTGAGATTACCCCCCGTCAGCGAGTCAGGCGTAATCGCATTGCACCCTGGCGTCACATTGACGACCCCGCCTGCCGGACAGGTTGTCGGGTCGGTAAGAGTATTGCCCGGATTCGGTGTCTGAGTAACTCCATTGAAAATCTGGTTGAACGCGGGAACGCGGAACCCGGTGTTGTACGACCCGCGGAACATCAACCAGTCTATTGGCTGGAATTTTACAGAAACCTTCGGGTTAATCGTTGAACCGAAACCGCTATAGTCATCGAGCCGGACAGCCGCTGTAATTTCGAGGGGTTCGAAAACAGGAACAAGCAATTCCCCATAGACAGCTTTCACCGTCCTGTTCTTTGGCGTCAGCGCGTTGACATTGTCGAACGCCACATTGAAAATATCGGGTTGCCCAGAGACGGCTGCTGGCGATCCGTTGAAACTATAGGTTTCTTTGCGATAGTCTGCACCCACTGCAACCTGAACCGACCCACCGGGAAGTTCAAACAGTGAACCTGAAACCGACGCATCGAACTGCTTCACCTCATACTGGCCGCCGTATAAGGTCACGCCTTCCGCCGAGATCGAATTCAATGCGGTAAGTGCTGCATCGGTCTGACCGACTGAAAACGGATTTAGAATACCGCTGTTCAGCAACCCGACTATGCCGGGTGCGGTTGCACCGGGGGCAGTAGGAGCGCGCGGATCAAGCCCGCCGGAGACAGCCCCGGGCACGCCCGAGGCCGCTGCCGAAGCTGCGCTCGCGAAAATGCCGCGATAATGGTAACCGGTGCCAAGAACCGACGACGTGTCGCTCTTTGCATAAGATCCGCCTGCACGATAATCCCAGTCGCCAAACAATGGCCCTTCAATGTTCATTCCAGCCCGGAATGTTTTGCTGTTCGTTTCATATTCGCGCGGGCCGCACGTAATACAACGCCAGCGATACGCGATCGGTCGACCGTAATTGCCGACGGCATCGACTGTGCGGTCACCCGCCGGACCGACGGTGGGGAACACTGCCTGCAGGCGATCATAAATATCGTTATAGGTTGCCGCCGTGGTCCCGTTCAAAGGATAATAGAGCGGCAAAGTGGTGTTATTGCCAGAATATTGGTTGTTCGAGAATCGCTTCGACGAATCTGCATCCGAACCGGTGACTTCTGCCGATATGCGGTGGTCGCCGAGCGCAATTGTCGCCTTGCCGAAATAGGTCAGCGTTTCCAGCGGTTGTTGCAGCGTGGCAGCGCGGCCGGTATCCCACGAACAGGCATAGCGTGCGCCTGGGATCGACCAAAGCACCTCATCATACGCCATTCCGCCGTCTACCGATCCGCATCCTGCACCGCCGGGCAGATCAAGAATGTTGATACCCCCATTTGCTGCGGTTGTTGCTCCGGCCTCAATCAGGTTCACGCCGGTCAGTAGCGAACCGGAAGGCGCAAAACGCGTATTTGCTGCGATTGGGAAAATGGTCGCTATCGGCGTGCCGCGCGTATCGACTGACAAACCTCGGTTTGGCTGGTTGCCGTTCACGAAGTCACGGTCACGGCCGTAAAGAACGCCGTTCCAGCTTTTGCTGACTGCGCCCATGATATTGAAACCCTGATCATCAAGGTCGCCATAGCCGGCGGTCGCCGACAGCCGATAAATCGGGCTATCGCCTTCTTCGGTAATATCGGTAAAGCCATTCAGCGAAAGGCCCTGAAAATTAGTTTTGGTAATGAAGTTGATCACGCCGCCAATGGCATCGGTACCGTAAATTGCCGACGCGCCATCTTTCAGAACCTCGATCCGTTCGATGGCCGCAAAAGGAATCTGGTTCACATCGACCGCACCGCCGCCAATACCGTGCGCCGCAACGCGCCTTCCGTTGAGCAGGATTAAAGTCGACCCTGAACCCTGACCACGCAGGTTTGCTGCCGAAAGTCCGTTATTGCCACCACGCGCGGCACCGGAGACGACATCGGAGTTCGACGCAAGATTGTCCGCGCCATTGCCGTTGGTGGACAGGAAGCTGATAAATTGCTCGGGGCTGTTGATGCTCTCCCGTGACAGATCATCAGGCGTGATGATGTCGAGCGGCAGCGAGCTGTCTCTTGGATCGCGTTTTATCCGCGACCCAGTGACGATAATCGCCTTGCCTTCGTCCTCTGCAGTTTCGTCTGCAACCTGCGCCGGTGCCTCCTGAGCAAAGGCCGGCGCGGTCAGGCAAGTCGCCAGCAATAGCATGCCCTTTCGCTGAATCATATAATGAAAAGAGGCTATTCCGCAGTTGCGTGCAATGCAACCGCCTAGTGGCCTCGCATCCCTGTAATTTTCTGGCGCTTCTTTTTAGCAACAGTGTTTGTCAACTTGCCGGGTTGAAAATCCCGGCGAGTCAGCGCAAAGATAGATTATGCTATCGCAAAAGACCCGTTACGCCATTCGTGCGATGCAACATCTGGCTGATCATTATGGTCAGGGGCCAGTGCAGCTTGCCGACATTGCCGAGGCGCAAAAAATACCGCCTAAATTCCTGACGGTGATTTTGTCCGAATTGACGCGGTCGGGTTTGGTCGCGTCGCAGCGTGGCAAAGATGGCGGTTATTGGCTTGGCGTTCCGCCAATCGACGTGAGCTATGGCGATCTTATCCGCATTATGCGTGGTTCGCTGGCGCTGGTTCCATGCGCAAGCCGCTACGCACATGAGCGGTGCAAGAACTGCGTCGAGGAAGAAAATTGCCGGACGCGCGCCTTAATGCTTCAGGTCCGCGACAAGACAGCCGATTTGCTCGACGGCATCAACCTGTCGGACAATGTCGAAGCCGACGCCTATTTGCAGGCCGCTGAATAATCCAAAATCAGGATAGCGCACAAACAGAACCTTTCGGCGCTGAAAGGAAAAACGAGCGCCGAATCATATTGTCAACTAAAATGCTTGAGTTTAAGCATCTGCATCGGACAAGGGCGGACAAACTGCTCTTCCAATAAGGGGTGCCTATGACCGATGAACCACAAGAGCGGCCACCGGAGACAGAAAAAGCGTCGTCTCCCGAGCCAATCCGCGCGGTGCTTGACGCGCTCGCCAAGCTCCGTTTCGGCGCGATCCAGTTGACCGTACACGAGGGCAAACTCGTCCAGGTCGACGTCACCGAACGTCAACGCTTTACCTAACTGAATTTTCTTCCTCCTAGTCCTAGAGGCAGACCGGACGACCGGATGCATCTGTTTTTTTCGAAAGAAAACACATGCGATTTCGTCCCATCGGGCCTTCGTTGGCTCTTATTACTCTTTTGTCTTTATCCACCCCCGCATTCGCCGAATCGGGCATCGAGGCAGCGCCTGAACAAGATACGCGTTCATCCGCTGGAACAGGCGATACCGACGCGCCCGAGGAGATCGTGGTCAGCGCGCGTCGCCGTCAGGAAACTGCTCAGGACATACCGATCGCGGTATCGGTGGTGGGCGGTGACCAGATTGACAATACCGGCAGCTTCAACGTCGGGCGGTTGCAGCAATTGACGCCGACCTTACAATTTTACTCATCCAATCCCCGCAACACCTCGGTCAACATTCGTGGTATCGGCGTGCCGTTCGGCCTAACCAATGACGGTATCGAGCAAGGCGTCGGCATTTATGTCGACGATGTCTATTATTCGCGCGTTGCCTCGGCCACATTCGATTTTCTCGATGTCGCACAAATCGAAGTGCTGCGCGGACCGCAAGGCACGCTTTACGGCAAGAATACCACCGCAGGCGCGATCAACATCACCACACGCCAGCCGACCTTTGATCTGGAAGGACGTGCCGAGGTCAGTGTCGGCAATCTGAATTTCAAACAGGCGAAGGCGTCGATATCCGGGCCATTATCGGATACCGTTGCAGCGCGACTGGCGCTGTCGGGCACGAGCAGGCGCGGCACGATCTTCAATGTAGCGAGCGGTAACTGGATTAACGAGCAAGACAATATCGGCCTTCGCGGACAATTATTGTGGCGGCCCAATGATAATCTGGATGTCACGCTTGCAGGCGACTTGAGCGTTCAGAACCCCGAATGCTGCGCGCAGATTTATGTGCGCACTGGCGCAACGCAGCGCGCAACCGCGCGCCAATATGCGGCGCTTGCTGCCGCGCAAAACTACCGCGTTATCAGCACCAATCCATTTGACCGGCTAACTGATGTCGATGCCGACCTGAACGCGCGGAACGAACTGGGCGGCGCTGCACTGAATATCAAATGGGATACCGGCGCCGGCACATTTACCTCGGTCACGGCGTGGCGATATTGGGACTGGGTGCCTGCTAACGATCGTGATTTCACTGGCCTTCCAATTACAACCAAATCCAACAATCCGTCGCAGCAGGAGCAATATACGCAAGAATTCCGCTATGCGCAGTCGGGCGACAGTTTTGACTTCCTTATCGGTGCTTTCGCCTATCATCAGAAGATCCGGACGCAAGGTATTCAAGAACAGGGGCCGGCGGCTAGCCGCTGGCTCCTGACGGGAGCATTGGCGAACGATCCGTCGGTACTAAACGGCCTGACTGCGCGCAACGACATCCGCCTCGACAATACCAGCGCCGCCTTGTTCGGGCAGGTCAGTTGGAAACCGGTGGATGGTTTGACCGTTCAACCAGGCTTCCGCGTCAATTATGACAAAAAAGCAGGGTTGTATGATTCGGTGGTGACCAACGGCGCCGGGCAAATGGTGACCTTTGCGAGCACCGACCCGCGAATTGTCGCACAACGCAGTGTGCTGTCACCGCAGCGTTTTGAACCTAGGTTCAGCGACTGGAATTTCAGCTACGACCTGACGCTGAGCTACGAAGTCGCTGCCGACATCCTGGCCTACACAACCTATTCCAAGACATTCAAATCGGGCGGCATCAATCTGAACGGAGTGCCTAATGATGCGGCGGGTAACCCCATTTTAGCAGCGGGCGTGGTCAAGCCGGAATCGGTCAATCATTATGAGGTTGGCTTCAAAGCGCAATTCCTCGACCGCAAAGCAACGTTGAACCTGTCCGCCTTTCGCACCGGCATCAGCGATTATCAGGCGCTGGTAACCAACGGCCAGTTAGGCGTCCTTCGCGGCTATCTCGCCAATGCCGACAAGGTCCGCTCACAAGGTATCGAAGCCGACTTTTCGCTACGGCCGAGCGAGCGGTTTAATGTCTATCTGAATGGCACTTATGTCGATGCCGACTACCGCAGCTTCGCCGATGCTCCCTGCCCACCCGAACTGTCGGGCGGCGGCACCGGTACGTCGATTGCCGCGCCGGGCGTCCCTGGCAATAGTCCAGCCAACTGCGATATATCTGGACAGCGCTTGCCCGGCGTATCGAAATGGTCGTTCTCTTATGGTGGCGAGATCAATGCCCCTACCAAGATTCTTGGGCGGGAAGGGCAGATTTATGTCGGCATTGACGGCAATTACCGCAGCGGGTTTTCATCCAACCCTACGCCTTCGATTTACACCAATATCGGAGGCTACGCGCTGACCAACTATCGTGTCGGATTCAGGACCGACAGCGGGCTCAATCTGTTTGGCTACGTCCGCAACTTGTTCGATGTCGATTATTTCGATCAACTCGCTGTGCCGTCGGGTAACACCGGGCTGATTGTCGGCCAGCCCGGCGATCCGCGGACCTATGGTATCACTTTGGCAGTAACCTTCTGATGAAATGCCTAAACTGCTGCTTTTGCGCAGCCAACAAAATACACAGGCGTAATGCTATAGCTAAAGCAGAAACTTGGCATTATGCCTCTGCAGACGGCGGCACACAAACGGCGAGACCCGGATGATCGAGTTTATTAGCAATATCGACTGGGCTTCGGTCGCGCCTTATATCGCGGTGGGCTTTGCTGCGCAGCTGGTTGACGGCGCTCTTGGCATGGCTTTTGGCGTCATTTGCAGCACATTGCTGGTAAGTGTTATGGGTGTTCCGCCTGCGCGCGCCTCGGCTGGTGTCCACTTCGTCGAGATGTTCACAACCGGCGCGTCGGGTATCAGTCATGTGCTTCACAAAAATGTCGACTGGAAACTGTTCAGCCGGATTGCCATTCCGGGTGTTATCGGCGGCTGTACTGGCGCCTATCTGCTGGCCAGCATCCATACCGAAGCAGCGCGGCCGTTCGTGATGGGTTACCTGACGCTGATCGGTTTCTATCTGCTCTACAAGGCTTGGGACTTCACGCATGAGCATAAGCCGCGCGATCCCAAAGTGACGATGCCGTTGGGCCTAATTGGAGGATTTCTCGATGCGTCGGGCGGCGGTGGCTGGGGACCTGTTGTCACATCGAACCTACTTATCCAGGGGTCTGACCCAAGGCGAACGATTGGCACGGTCAACACCGCGGAATTTTTTCTGACCGTCGCGGTGTCGATTACATTCATCCTCACCATCGGCCTCGAAGCATTTACCGTGGTTACCGGCGGGTTGCTCATTGGCGGACTTCTCGCAGCACCCTTTGGCGCCCTGGTCGCCAAGCGCATTCAACCTCGCTTGCTGCTGTTCGCCGTCAGCTTCGTTCTGATCGCCACCAGCCTGTTCAGCCTGTACAAGGCGCTTGCCTGAGCCAAGGACAAAGCTTGCATTTGTGCCGCCCCCCGCATATAGGCGCGCGCTTGCCGTTCGTGGACATCCCTGGAGGCGTGGCGGCAAAGGTAAATTTATTGGAGAAATATCATGAGCGATCAGCTGACACTGTCGGCCGAGACGCGCGAACGGGCTGGCAAGGGAGCCTCCCGCGAATTGCGTCGTCAAAACCGGATACCCGCCGTTATCTATGGCAACAAGCAAGACCCCGAACTTATCCATGTCGAAGAAAAGGCGCTCATCAAACTGCTGATGACCGGCCACTTTTCGAACAGCCTGGTTCAGATCGACCTCTCTGGCAAACAGCAGATGACGATTCCAAAGGACGTCGCTTTCCATCCAGTGACTGATCGCCCGACCCATGTCGACTTTCTGCGCATCGTTAAGGGTGACAAGGTCGAAGTCAACGTGCCCGTCGTGTTCATCAACGAAGAAGCATCGCCAGGCCTGAAGCGTGGCGGCGTTTTGAACATCGTTCGCCACGAACTCGAACTGATCTGCGACAACGACAAGTTGCCAGATGACATCCAGATCGATGTGTCCGGTTTCGACGTCGGCGATTCGATCCACATCAGCAACGTTAAGTTGCCCGCTGGTTCGGAAAGCAAGATCACCGACCGCGACTTTACCATTGCGACCATCGTTGCACCATCGGCGATGAAGTCGAGCGATGGCGATACGACAGTTGACGGCGAAGGCGAAGCCGAAGCTTAATATTACCTCCGGGGCGCTGGTTTCGGCCCGCCCCGGATATTTCCGCGAGGATATACCGCGATGCAATTATGGGTAGGCCTTGGAAATCCCGGTGCCACCTATGCGATGCACCGGCATAATATTGGCTTCATGGCGATTGATGCGCTGGCCGAGATCCACGAACTACCAACGCCAGCGAAGAAATTTCAGGGCTGGGTCCAAGAGCTTCGGCTCGGTTCCGAAAAGATCGTCTTGCTGAAGCCCGCAACGTTCATGAACGAAAGCGGCCGCAGCGTTCGCGCCGCGATGGACTTTTATAAGCTTCAACCCAAAGACGTCACCGTATTCTACGACGAACTCGACCTTGCGCCGTTTAAAGTGAAGGTCAAGATTGGTGGCGGCGCGGCCGGCCATAATGGCATCCGCTCGATCACTGACCATATCGGTGCAGACTTTAGGCGGGTCCGGCTCGGCATCGGTCATCCCGGTGACAAAAACCGCGTGACCAGCTATGTGCTCGGCAATTTCCATAAGAGCGAGATAGACGATCTTGCGGACTTGCTTGGTGTTGTGTCGGTGGAAGCAGATTGGCTGGCCAAGGGCGACGACGTCCGTTTCATGAATGATGTCGCCATGCGGTTGCAGGACGAACCATGAAGTCCGGCGCGCTGCCTAATAAGGTTCCGCGCCTCACCTTCTTCGCATTCGGTTCGCTGCTCACGATATCTTGCAGCTCCCTGGCGATCTGGCTTTCAGGCGGCAGCTCAGCGATGGCGATTGGCAACCTGGCGGGCTGGGGGATTGGCCTCGTGGCCGCCAGCGCAATCCTAGTTATACCAAAAATTCCCAAGGCCGCCGAAATTGTCTTTGCCGTCATGATTGTTGCCTTGGCTGCAACTTTTGCTGACAGTGGGTTGTCGGGTGTGAATCGCTGGATATCGATTGGGCCACTTCGCGCGAATATCGCGGCGCTGTTCCTCCCCGCATTTGTTGCGATCCTCTGTGCGAGACAAACGCGCCCGTCCTTAGCGACGCCAGTGTGGCTTTCCGCTATGTCCTTGCTGGTTGCGCAGCCCGACGCATCGCAGGCGACTGCGCTTGCAATTGCAGCCCCGCTGCTTTTCTCAAACTGGCCATCCAAATGGCGATGGCCGGTGCTGGTCGCAACCGCAACGCTAGCGGCGATAAGCTGGCTGCGACCCGATCCGCTTCAGCCAGTGGCCGAAGTTGAAGGAATCATTAAGCTGATGTGGCAAATCTCCCCGGCTCTGGCAGCGGTGGGACTGGCGGCGCTTGCTGCAACAATCATTGCGGTTCGGCGGGCCGATATATCGGCAGCCGCACTTGCGGCATATTGCGCCGTTGTCGCCGCGATTTCTGCCTTTGGCCATTTTCCGGTGCCGCTAGCCGGATCGGGTATCAGCTTTCCGTTGGGTTGGTGGCTGGGTATCGCAATCGTGCTTCGCAGCCACCAGAATGAAGAAGCAAAAACATAATATGCAACGCGTCCTGATCATTGGTCCTTGTGGATCGGGGAAATCAACCTTGGCGCCTATTTTGAGTGTGCGTCTGAATCTACCTGTCTTCCACATGGACCAACTCAACTGGCGGCCGGGTTGGGTTGAAAGCAGCAAAGATGAAATCCGCGAAAAGCTCGCTGGCATCGTCGCAACAGACCGTTGGCTGATTGACGGCACTTATGGCGGAACGCTGACCGAGCGGTTGGTTCACGCGGATACTGTCATCTATCTAGATTATCCTATCCACCTGTGTGTTGCGCGCCTCATTCGGCGCATCTTGAAATATCGGGGCCGCAGCCGTCCAGACATGACCGAGGGGTGCCCCGAACGCTTTGACCTAGGATTTCTGATTTACCTGATGCGCTGGAACAGCGGCCCGCGCGTGCGCTTGGAAGCGAAGTTGAAGGGGCATGAGGACAAAATTATCCGGCTCGGTAGTCCGGATGAACTCGAAAATTGGATGGACTCACTTCCCCTCAAGACATTATCATGACGCAGTAAACGCGTTTTGAGAGAGGATCGCTTATGCCCCCCGTTTCGGAAATCAACCGCAGGGCGCTGCTTGGCGGCGCTGCCGCGCTGACCGCCGCAACCACGATTGCATCGTCGTCGGTCGCCCAAACCGGTGCACCAAGCTTGAAAGGCAAATCGATCCTTATTACCGGAAGCTCGTCGGGCTTCGGCTATGACGGGGCGCTGCATTATGCGCGTTTGGGTGCAAAGGTCATCGCCTCGATGCGCGGCCTGCCCCGGCCCGAAGCCGACAAGCTCAAGGCCGAAGCGGTAAAAGAGAAGCTTGATATTTCGATAATCGAAATCGACGTTACCTCGGATGAACAAGTCGCAAAGGGTGTCGCTGAAGCCGAGCGCATTGCCGGCGGCGCGCTCGATATCCTCGTGAACAATGCAGGCGTCGGCTATGCCGGCCCAATCGAGCTTCAGGATATGGAAGCGACCAAGCTGATTTTCGACACCAATGTCTATGGTCCGCACCGCATGGCCCGTGCGGTGCTGCCTGCGATGCGTAAGGCCAAAAGCGGTCTGATTTTCAACATCTCGTCGCAGCTTGGCCGGGTGATTGTGCCATCAGCGGGGCATTACTCGCCGACCAAATTTGCATTGGAAGCGATGAGTGAGGCGATGGCCTATGAGCTTGTCCCGCATAATATCGAAGTCTGCGTCATCCAGCCCGGCGGTTATCCGACCAAAGTATGGGTCAACCGCAATGTCCTTGCCAAGCAGTTGAAAGACCGGCTCTCGCCCGAACAGGCCGCCGCCTACCCAGCCTTGGTATCGCGCATGGGCGCGGAGGATGGCTCTGGCCGGAGCGCCGATCCAATGGACGTGCCGCGCGCCATCGCTGAAATCGCGGCGATGTCCGCTGGCACAAGGCCACTGCGCCGCGCGGTGCATCCGGGAGGCAAACCGCAGGAGGCGATCAACAAGGTTTCATCCGAAACGCAGGTCGCGATGCTCGGCAATTCACCTTTTGGACCGTGGGTGAAGGCGGTTTATGATTAGTCGCTATGCACCGCTATTTGAGCGTCATGAAGCTCGCAAAGGCGAGGTCGATGGCAAGTAATGAAGCGGCCACCGCACTGGCCAAGGCTGCCCTGCGGTTTCTGATCGCGTTGCGGTTTATGGCGACTATGACGCGGTTGAGATCGTGATAGTCGAACTTTTCCGAAGCATGGACCCTGTGGAGCAAATTGGCACTCGCCTGATACCAGAACCACGCGGCAAGCGCGGACGCGACGATGGTCGCAAAATCTAGTAAGATGCCGAGGCCGAATAGCAACTGTTCCATTTCGCTCCCCTTTTACGATTTGGGGCGCTAAAGGCGCTCGTCCAGTCCAAGTCAAGAGTAGATCAAAAATGGGTTTCAAATGCGGTATTGTCGGGCTTCCCAATGTCGGAAAGTCTACCTTGTTCAACGCGCTGACGCAGACCGCGGCGGCGCAGGCTGCTAACTATCCATTCTGCACGATTGAGCCGAATATCGGCAATGTCGCGGTGCCCGATCCGCGGTTGCAGACCATCGCCAAGATCGGCGGAAGCCAGAAGATTATCGAAACCCAGTTGGGATTCGTCGATATCGCTGGCCTTGTGCGCGGCGCGTCGAAGGGAGAAGGTCTTGGCAACCAGTTCCTCGGCAATATTCGTGAAGTTGATGCCATCGTCCATGTGCTTCGCTGCTTCGAGGATGATGACATCCAGCATGTCGACAACAAGATCGACCCGATTTCGGATGCCGAAACGGTCGAGACCGAGTTGATGCTTTCGGACCTGGAAAGCCTAGAAAAGCGTGTTCCAAACTTGATTAAAAAGGGCACGCAGGGCGACAAGGAAGCCAAGGCCAGTGGCGTCGTTTTAAGCCGTGCGCTCGATTTGCTGCGCGAAGGCAAGCCTGCGCGGTTGACCAAACGCGACGATGCCGACGAAGAACGCTTGTTCCAGCAGGCGCAATTGCTGACGGCAAAGCCCGTGCTGTATGTGTGCAATGTCGAGGAAGCCAGCGCGGCCAATGGCAACGCGCTGTCGGCCAAGGTTTTTGAAAAAGCGAAAGCCGAGGGGGCCGAGGCCGTGGTTGTGTCTGCGGCTATTGAGGCAGAAATTTCTACGATGCCACCCGAAGATCGCGAAGTTTTCCTCGAGGACTTGGGCCTCACCGAAACCGGCCTAGCTCGCGTCATTCGTGCTGGGTACGAATTGCTCCACCTCATTACCTTCTTCACCGTCGGCCCCAAAGAGGCGCGTGCGTGGACGGTCCACACAGGCGACACCGCGCCTAATGCGGCAGGTGCAATCCACAGCGACTTCGAAAAGGGCTTCATCCGCGCCGAGACAATGGCGTACGAGGATTATGTCCAATATAATGGCGAAGCCGGTGCCAAAGAGGCTGGCAAATGGCGATCGGAAGGTAAGGATTATCTCGTCAAGGACGGCGACATAATGCTGTTCCGGTTTAATGTCTAACGTACCAGCGGCTCATCAAACGCGGCAATAATAGGACACGGCCCCACGTCGCTGGTGGCACATTCGGTCGCGAGATTTTCCAGAACGGCTCGGGCCTGGGCCAGTTCGGCGATCTTTACATCAAGTTCGGCTATTCGCTGAAACGCAAGCTCACGCACGCTTCGCCGGTCGCTGCTGGCGTCCAGCCGCAAGAGCTCGGCAATCTCGTTGAGCTTGAAACCTGCTTTCTGTGCGGAGCGGATGAAACGAAGTCGCTTGAGGTCGGTTTCGTCATAATAATGAATGCCCTTACGAAGACCGGACTGGCGACCCGGCGGCTTGGGCATCAGGTTCGACCGCTGATAAAAGCGCACGGTTTCAACGCCCGTTCCAGCCGCAATGGCAAGTTTGGAAATTGTATATGCAGTCATGCTTGACTCCGTACCATAGTACGGATGCTACCTGAAGCGCATATATCGCAAAGAAAGTTATGAAAATGGCCCAAATCGATTCGAAAATCGCCGACATTCACCGCATGGTGATGCCAACACATATCTGCCCTTACGGCCTGAAAGCGCGGCATTTGCTCAAGCGCAAAGGCTATATGGTCAACGACCACTGGCTCGAAACCCGCGAGCAGACCGACGCGTTCAAGTCCAAACATGATGTCAAAACCACGCCGCAGATCTTCATCGGTGGCAAACGGATTGGCGGCTATGACGATCTGCGGCGCCATTTCGGCCTTAGGGTTCCAGTCGACGGCGAAACCAGTTACCGGCCGGTCATCGCGCTATTTGCGATGACTGCACTGATTGCCATGGCGGTAAGCTACGCTGTCATGGCGACGCCCTTTACTGAGCATGCAGCAATGTGGTTCATTTCGCTCAGCATGTGTGTGTTGGCATTGCTCAAGTTGCAAGATATCGACAAGTTCGCGACGATGTTCCTGAATTACGACCTGCTAGCCAGACGCTGGGTCCCTTATGGATATATTTATCCGTTTGCCGAGGGACTGGCTGGCGTGCTGATGACCGCAGCGATTTTGAACTGGGTTTCAATCCCGCTTGCTTTGTTCATCGGCGGTATCGGTGCGGTATCGGTTTTCAAGGCAGTCTATATCGACAAACGCGAACTGAAATGCGCCTGCGTTGGTGGTGGCAGCAATGTCCCGCTGGGCTTTATTTCATTGGCGGAAAATCTGGGCATGATCGTCATGGCAATTTGGATGGTCCTTCAAGCCGGAGCGACGTGACTCGACCCGGTGCCCCCCGGGGAGCATAAGTTACTCCTCGTCCGGGTCTTTGACCTTGAACGGATCGGTAACCGCCGGTTGGACTGGCAGCGGCTGACGCGGCAGCGTTTTGGCGCTGTTCGCGGATTGCCAGAGCATGCCTGCCATCACCACGGCAGCCTGCCGCATGTCCTCGGCCTTGAGATGGTCGAACGTGTCGGCATTGCTGTGGTGGGTGCGGGTCGAGTAATCAAGCGGGTCCTGAATGAACTGGTACGCCGGGACGCCGACCGCTTGCATGAAAACATGGTCGGTGCCGGACGTATCGGCAGCGACAACGCGGCTGGCGTCCATACCCGAAAATGGCGAGAGCCATTCCTTCAGCAGCGGCACGGCGGCAGCATTGCCTTCTGCATAAATGCCGCGAAATTTGCCCGAGCCATTGTCCATGTTGAAATAAGCTTTGAGGTCATTGTAGCCCGGCTGCGGAATGATCGGGTAACGGTAAGTCCAGTCGTAAAAGGCTTCGAGACCTTTGGGATCGATACCCGGCTTTGGTTCACGGCGGGCGAGATATTTTTCGGTGTAGGCGCGGCTGCCGATCAGACCTTGTTCTTCGCCCGACCAAAGTGCGAAACGAATGGTGCGCTTGGGCGTGCCCATGCGTTTCAGGATGCGTGCGGCTTCCATCACCACTGCGCTGCCCGCCGCATTGTCGGTCGCGCCGTCGCCGGCTACCCAGCTATCAAAATGCGCGCCTGCCATGACATAGCCCGCTTTGGGATCGCTGCCCGGGATTTCAGCAATAATATTATAGCCATTGCGGTCGCTATCATCGAAACGAACGTTGTTTTCGAACTCTATCACTGGCTTGCGCCCTGTCTTGGTCAGACGAACAAGGCGGCGATAGTCTTCCGCTGAAAGCTCAATACCCGGCAGGTTGAGCGTGCGTTCGGTGCGGAAGTTATAACCAGCGCCATGCACAAGCTTGCCATCGCGGTAGGACATCCGCACCCAGCCGATTGCGCCTTCGGCCTTCAGGAAGGCATCAAGCTTTTCGACAAATTCGACGCGCCTCAACCGCGCATTCAGTTCCTCCGGATCATATTCGGGCTGGTCGAACGCATCGAGCTTGCCCAGTTCTTCGCTGGACCAGCGGCGAAACGCAGCCTTGTCCGGCTCCGAACCGGTGCCGGGCATCGAAATCATCACGACCTTACCCGCCAGCTTGCCCTTATAATCGCTGAAATGGCGCAGTTTCGTCATCGGCGCGACGATGACTTCACCCGACAGCATGCCATTGGTCGGCGGCGTCCACGCAACCGGGATTGCGGTCAGTTGCAGCGGACGAGGCACAGTCATCCGCGCGCTGGAAGAGACGATTTCCCAGCCGCGCCCAAAATCGAAAGCATCGCGGCGAACATTTTGCAGGCCCCAGCCTGTGAACTTGTCGATGGCCCATGATTCGGCGCGGCGCATTGCGGGCGAGTTCGTCAACCGCGGCCCGATATCGTCGGTCATTTCCTGAGCAAGGCTCATGACCTGCGACCGGTTCATGCCTTCGTCAACTAGGCGGTTGGTTTCATCCACTTGCGCGAAGGCTGGCATGGCGGTGGCAAGCGCAGTCAAAGACAGCGCAGCAAAATACTTTCGAATCATAAAGCTCCCCAGCTCAAATGGAAACCGGCACCATCCACTGCCGGGCCTGATATGCAAGGACATGACGCTCATTTTCTGCCAACGACATCAGGCTTCGGCGAACTATTTTCGTCCGAAGAGCTTTTCAACGTCGCCCAGTGCTAATTTCACCCAAGTCGGCCGACCATGATTGCACTGCCCGCTATGCGGGGTGACCTCCATTTCGCGGAGCAAGGCATTCATTTCGGGGACTGACAACACACGGCCTGCGCGGACTGAACCGTGGCAGGCCATCGTCGAGGCGACGTGGTCGATGCGTTCCTTCAGGGACAGCGCTACGTCATAAGCAGCGAGATCGTCGGCAAGGTCTTCTACAAGCCCTTTTGCATCGCCTTGCCCAAGCATCGACGGCGTAGCGCGGACCAGCATTGCCGCAGGGCCGAAGCGTTCCAGTTCGAGACCGAAGGCGGACAATTCTTTCGCCCGTGTTTCCAGACGGTCGCAGGCAGGTTCGTCGAGTTCGACCACTTGCGGCAGCAACAGGGCCTGCGATGGCACCGAGCCGCCCGCTGCCGCCATCGCAGCACGCATCCGTTCCAACACTAGTCGTTCGTGCGCAGCATGTTGGTCGACGATGACAAGGCCATCTTCTGCTTCGGCGACGATATAGGTGTTCGCCACCTGCCCGCGCGCGACGCCGAGTGGGTAGCGGCGGCTTTCAGGAACAGGCTCGGCGGCTTCGGCTGCCCGTCCCATAAGCGGGGCGAGGTCTTCGTTCTGGACGGTAAAGTCGCCTCGATGTTCGGCAAGTGACGGAAATGGCGAGCGCGCTGCGTAATTGCCTTGATAGGCTGTGTAGGGCGCTGCAAAGATGTCACCTTGTGCGGTGCGTATTGGTTCCTGCTGCCAAGCCGCCAGCGCGTCCGCCGATGGCCGCTGCACGCTGCGAAAGCCCGATTGGTCGAGAGCATGGCGCAGGCCCGAGACGATCATGCCGCGGATCAGCGCCGGTTCGCGAAAGCGTACCTCGGTTTTGGCCGGATGGACATTCACATCAACCTCGGTCGGCGGCAAATCAAGGAACAGGGCAACCACAGCATGCCGGTCGCGCGCAAGCATTTCGGCATAGGCGCCTCGCACCGCGCCGATCAGCAGCCGGTCCTTTACCGGGCGGCCGTTAACGAACAGAAATTGATGGTCGGCAACGCCGCGATTATAGGTCGGCAGGCTCGCGATGCCGCCCAGCTTTATGCCTTCGCGTTCGAAATCAAGGCCGACGCTGTTGTCGATCAATTCGCCATTGGTCAGCGCGGCAACGCGCTCGGGGCGGCTCATCCCGACCTGAACTGCCAATGTCCGACGTCCATCATGCTCTACCGTAAAGCCGATATCCGGCCGCGCCATCGCCAGCCGCTTCATTGTGTCGAGCGCCGCAGCATATTCGGCACGCGGGCTACGCAGGAATTTGCGGCGTGCGGGGACATTGCCAAACAGATTTTCGACGCGGACGCGCGTTCCAGGCGGCACAGAGGCAGGGCCTTCACGTGCGAGCAGGCCATGATCGACAATACGCTTCCAGCCCTCAGCGGAACCTCCTGAGCTTGTCGAAGGACGGCTTTCCAGTGTCATCCGCGATACACTGGCAATCGATGGCAAGGCTTCGCCACGAAAGCCCAACGTTGAAACCATTTCGATATCTTCGTCAGGTAGTTTCGACGTTGCATGCCGCTCCAGCGCCAATGCCATATCGGCAGACGACATGCCGCATCCATCATCGGTTACTTCAATCAGATCTATCCCGCCAGACACAAGACGAACGGCTATGTTCCGCGCGCCCGAGTCGATGGCATTTTCAACCAGTTCCTTCAACGCGCTAGCCGGTCTTTCGACCACTTCACCGGCAGCAATCCGGTTGACCAAATTTTCCGGGAGTCTTCTTATTGACATCCGCGCGGTCCTAGCCCAAGCGCGCAGCCCAAGCGACTCCTTAATCGTTCGCAATCCAGCCAGATACCTGTTTCGAAAAACAGCAAATTCCGCTAGGACCGCGCGATTGTTCGGGACGTGCGCGCCAGACTGGATTTGGGTGGATAAAGATAGATGTTTTTCAGTAAATTATTCCGTTTTGCATCGCAGGATATGGCTATTGACTTAGGCACTGCAAACACCGTCGTTTATGTGCGCGGTCAGGGCATCGTGCTTAACGAACCGTCGGTGGTCGCTATCGAGACATTGAATGGTATCAAGCGGGTCAAGGCCGTCGGCGATGATGCCAAGCTGATGATGGGCAAGACCCCCGACAGCATCGAAGCGATCCGGCCGTTACGCGATGGCGTGATTGCCGACATTGATGTTGCGGAAGAAATGATCAAATATTTCATTCGCAAGGTCAACGGCAAGCCGAGCGTCTTCAGTTCGCCTGAAATCGTGATTTGCGTGCCGTCGGGTTCAACATCGGTTGAGCGTCGCGCGATTCGAGATGCGGCGTCCAACGCAGGTGCGCGCGAGGTGTTCCTGATCGAAGAGCCAATGGCAGCCGCCATTGGGGCCGACATGCCGGTCACCGAACCAATCGGTTCAATGGTCGTCGACATCGGCGGCGGTACTACCGAAGTCGCTGTACTTTCGCTGCGCGGCCTCGCCTACACCACATCGGTGCGTACTGGAGGCGACAAGATGGACGAGTCAATTGTCTCTTACGTCCGACGACACCACAATCTGCTGATCGGCGAAGCCACGGCTGAGCGCATCAAGAAGGATTTCGGCACCGCACGTCCACCAGCCGACGGCATCGGCCAAACGCTGCACATCAAGGGCCGCGATCTGGTCAACGGTGTGCCCAAGGAAATCTCGATCAACCAGGGCCAGATTGCCGAAGCCTTGTCCGAACCAATTGGAACGATCCTCGAAGGCGTACGTATTGCGCTTGAAAACACCGCGCCAGAATTGGCAGCCGATATTGTCGATCAGGGTATCGTGCTCACCGGCGGCGGCGCACTGATGCAGGGTATCGACGAATATCTGCGCGATGAAACCGGCTTGCCAGTCACGGTTGCCGAAGACCCGCTGACCTGTGTTGCCATCGGGACCGGTAGGGCGATGGAAGACCCGATCTTCCGCGGCGTCCTGCTCACCGCATAAGGCGAAGCAAGGATGGCGCCGCCACCACATCGGCGCCCTGGATTTTCCCGGAAGGCGCAATATGGCCTGTTCGCGACCTATGTGATCGCGATTGCAGGAACGGTGGTGGCTGCGCTGTTGCTGGTGATTTCGGTTGCCGACCCGTCCGGATTTTCAGCTTTGCGAGCGGTCGGCGCAGAAATTACAGCGCCCGTGGCGCGCTTCTTCAACAGCATCCGCCGGACCGGAAAAGACATTGGCGGCAATATGTCAGCCTATTTCGACGCGGCATCCAAAAATGTCGCATTGACCAAACAAGTCAGGGCCAACCGCACGCGATTGATAGAGGCAAACGCCTTGCGCGTTGAAAACGCACGCCTGCGCGGTTTGCTCCGCCTGCAGGACGACGCGATTGAGCAAGTTGCCGTCGGCCGCCTCATCAGTTCGACCGCATCAAGCACCCGGCGCGTTGCGACCCTTTCCATTGGCTCAAACTACGCAGTACAACGTGCGCAACCGGTACGCGGGCCATCAGGATTGATCGGACGGGTTATCGAGACCGGACCGACTACCGCGCGCATCCTGTTGATTACCGACGCCGAAAATCTCGTTCCCGTGATGCGCGCTAGCGATGGGTTGCCAGCCTTCTCAACAGGGCTGGGCAACGGGCTTGTTGTTATCAAGCCGCTTAATCTTGGCGAAAGCCCCTTCAAGGTGGGCGACATTATCGTCACATCGGGTAATGGCGGTCTGTATCAGCCCAATATTCCGTTTGCGCGCGTCGTCCGCCGCACCAATGAAGGCGCGCTCGCGCGGCCGCTCGCAGACCCGGCCAACACGCCTTTTGCTGTTGTGATGAAGGCCTATAAGGGCGAAGCGCGTGAGGCGCAGCAGGCGGTCGCCCCCGATGGCGCAACGCGTGAGGCAGCAGAGTGAAACGCCCCGTCCCGGTCCTTCGCCTGCCGCTGCGCCCCGGCCGCGAATATGAAAGCCGTTTCGACCGCGAACAATCGATGCTCAAAATGCTCGCAATCCCGATTGCGTCTATTGTACTATTTTCGATGATTACCACGCTGCCAGTGCTCACCACCCAGCCCATCCTGCCGCCCTTCGGATTTATGATGCTCCTGGCATGGCGGTTGATGCGGCCGGGGTTGCTGCCAGTCTGGTCGGGCGTGCCGTTTGGCCTTGTGGACGATATGTTCAGCGGCCAACCCTTCGGCAGTGCGGGCGTATTATGGTCGCTCGCAATGCTGACCATTGAATTCATCGATTCGCGCGCGATCTGGCGGGACCATATTCAGGACTGGCTGATTGCATCGCTGCTGATCGTCATCATACTTCTGGGCGGCCTGTGGATATCCGCGCTAGCTCATGCCGCGCCAAATCCGCTGGTTTTATTGCCGCAAATCATCCTGTCGATATTGCTATATCCGCTGGTGGTGCGAATATGCGCGCGTCTGGATAGCTGGCGACTGGCAACATGAAAATCGAAAAGCAGGTTACTTCAGGACAGCTCGATTTCACCTTCACCCGCCGCGCGATGTTCATCGGCGGTGTGCAGGCGACAATTGGCGCGGTCGTTGCCGCACGCATGTCCTATATCGCGGTCGCCGACAACGAAAAGTATAAGCTGCTCGCCGAAAGCAACCGCGTCAACCTGACAATCATTCCGCCGCGCAGGGGCTGGTTTATCGACCGCACTGGCAAGCCGATTGCCAATAATCGCTCGGATTTCCGCGTAGATATCATTCCCGATCGACTGGTGAACAAAGAAGCGACCATTGCCACGCTGGCCGAATTATTGTCGCTCGATTCCGATGAGGTCGACCGGATCAACCGAGAACTGAAATCAGCTCAGGGTTTCCAGCCGGTTCAGGTCGCCGACGGCCTCGACTACGAACGCTTTGCTGCCGTCAGCGTCCGCCTGCCCGACCTTCCCGGCGTCAGCCCGCGTCAGGGCTATTCGCGTTATTATCCAACCGGCGCGGCGGTCGGGCATTTGATTGGCTATGTCGGAACCGTTTCAGCGGAAGAATATCAAAAGAATAAAAACCCGTTGCTGATCACACCCGGGTTCAAGGTCGGAAAGGACGGACTTGAAAAAACACTCGAGCAAAAATTACAGGGCGAGCCCGGAGCCAAACGGACTGAGGTCACCGCCCGTGGGAAGATTGTTCGCGAACTGACGACCAGGCCGGACACGCCGGGTAAGCCGGTGCAGCTCACCATCGATATCGACCTGCACAATTATGCCGCTCGGCGGCTTGGTCTTGAATCTGGGTCTGTCGTGATCTTCGATTGCCTGACCGGTGATATCCTGACGATGGCATCGATGCCGTGCTATGACCCAAACAGCTTTTCCGATGGCATTGGCCGCATCGAATGGAAGATGCTCAATTCCGACGACCACATCCCAATGCTCAACAAGGCGTTGCAAGGTTTGTATCCACCCGGTTCGACGCTCAAGCCAATGGCCGGTTTGGCCATGCTCAAGAACGGTGTCGATCCGGAGGAGCGGGTCAACTGTCCGGGCGGATACCGCCTTGGCAATCGCGTGTTCAAATGCCTCGGGCGCCACGGCCTGATGGACATGAAAAGCGCCATCATGAAAAGCTGCAACACCTATTTTTATTCGATGGCGCACCGCATCGGTTATGATGCGATTGCTCCTGCTGCACGCGAGCTTGGACTTGGTCAGGAATTCGAGCTGCCTTTTCCGTCGCAACGTTACGGAACGGTTCCCGACAGCGCATGGAAAAAGCGCAAATATGGTCAGGATTGGACCGCGTCGGACACGCTGAATGCGGTCATTGGTCAGGGCTATATTATTTCCAGTCCATTTCAGCTGGCATTGATGAGCGCCCGCATCGCTTCGGGCCTCAGTATCCAACCCGAAATATTGCTAAAAAGACGTACTGCACCGACGCCGCTTTCTTTCCCGAAGGAGCATCTCGACGTGGTGCGCGAAGGAATGAATTTGGTCGTGAATGGCGCTGGTACAGCCGTGCGCAGCAAGCTGTTGCTGGACAATATCGCGATGGGCGGAAAAACCGGGACCGCACAGGTCCGCCGCATCGAAGGCTCGCAGCGGGGACAATCCGGCGCGTGGAAATATCGCGACCACGGCCTTTTCGTGTGCTTCGCGCCGGTTGATCAGCCGCGTTACGGGGCCGCAGTCGTTATCGAACATGGCATGGGCGGCGCGCGCGCAGCAGCGCCGATTGCCAAGGACGTTCTGACCTTCATCTACGACCGCGAACAGGCGATGGCGTCGCTCGAAGCGCTGGAGGCCGGCTGGGGCGGTACTATCGAACAGCGCATGGCGGCAAAATATAACGCCTTCCAAGGCCAGCCCGCCCCCGTGCCGCCAACCGATCCGACCGCGCCGATATGAACGCTATCGTCCCGCAACCCATTGCCAATCTTCCGTGGCGGATCATTATAATTTTGATGGCGCTCGTAGGCTTTGGCGCGACGGTGCTCTATTCTGCGGCGGGGGGAAGCTTCGAGCCGTGGGCGGGCAAGCATGTTGTACGCTTTCTGCTTTATCTCGCGATGGCGCTGGTCATGTCACGGCTGTCGTTGGATTTCTGGAAGAATATCACCTTCCCGGTGTATCTCGTTCTGCTGATTATGTTGTTGGCGGTCGAGCTCATGGGCTTTGTCGGCGGCGGTAGCAGGCGCTGGATCGACCTTGGTATCATTTCGCTTCAGCCGTCCGAGTTGATGAAGCCGGTGATGGTACTGGCGGCGGCGTGGTTTTTTGATCGGTTACCACCAAACAGGATTTACGGTTTTGACGCAGTCTGGCCGGTCGTGGCTTTACTCATCCTGCCTAGCATATTGGTCATCATCCAGCCCGATTTCGACGCCGCCATTGCTTATGCCTTTGGGCTCGGAGTGGTAGCGTTCATGGCGGGGTTACCGCTAATATACTTCATCGGAGCCGCCGGTTCGGTCGCTGTCATCGCGCCGCTGGTCTATTTTTTCGGAATGAAGCCGTATCAGCAGGACCGGGTGCTGATCTTCCTCAACCCGGAAAATGACCCGCTCGGAGCAGGCTACCATATTACCCAATCGAAAATCGCGATTGGTTCGGGCGGAATCTTCGGCAAAGGCTTCGGCAATGGTACGCAGAGCCACCTTGATTATTTGCCCGAGGGTCATACCGATTTTGTCTTCGCAACCATGGCCGAAGAATGGGGAATTATCGGCGGTTTCTTCATTCTGGGGCTTTACTTCCTGCTCATGCGCTGGGGAATGAATGTCGCGATGGAAAGCAAGACGCGTTACGGCCAGTTGGTCGCGGCGGGCCTGACGTGCACGATCTTCTTCTACATAATGATCAACCTACTGATGGTCGTGGGCCTCGCTCCGGTTGCCGGTATTCCCTTGCCATTCGTAAGTCATGGCGGCTCTTCAATGCTGACGATGATGATCTGTGTCGGAATCATCATGTCGATCGAGCGCCATCCCGGCGCCAAGCGCGGCCAATTCAACTAGGCGAGTTATCGTGCGCTTGACAAAAGCGCCGAATCCCATCAAAGGCGGCGCTCCAAACGGCGCTGGACATCTGGACGCGCCTTAATGGGGACGCTTAGCTCAGTTGGTAGAGCAGCTGACTCTTAATCAGCGGGTCGTGGGTTCGAACCCCTCAGCGTCTACCATTTTTTCAATGGCTTATATTAAATAAGAAATTGGAATTTTCTACCCGACTACCACATAGCTACCACGTTATGGGGTAAGCTGTGGGATACAGAATTGCATTACAATATCCCAGGTCGCCAAGCTAACTGCGGCAGCACCTTCAAATGGACTAGTGCGAACGGCGAGTTTTGGGCCGTCTCCTGCCTGTCCGGTCCCGATCGCGATATCCCGGAAAGCCGCACTTCGTTGAAGCGAAAAGCTTCGTTAGGACTCGACAACAATTCGAATGTCCGGATGCTCCGACGAAAGGGCCAACAGCGGCTGTTCGTTCAAGTTCCCCTTCGGGGCCGTTTTAGGCCGGCGCCAGGAGCCTGATCGGCAACAGCATTGGTGCTTCAATCAAGTGCGCTTGCGAAGTCCAGGAGGATCGCGGTGGAGATCAGGCCGAAGAAGATCATCGCCACGACCAGTGCCACGATCCGCACCACGCCCGGCCTCAGTGGCGCGTCGAGCAACCGGCGGTTGAGGCGGATCAGCAGCCCCGAATAAAGGAACATCATCAGTGCCGAGACCGAGCCTGAGATGACCAGCAGCAGCAGCGGCTGGGACATGCCTGCGACGATCAACAGGACGCCGAGCGCAACCACGGTCCAGACGATGATGGCGTATACCGCGCTTTCGCTCCGGCCCGTTCTGTAGCTGGTGTGCACCACGTCCGCTGCCAGCCGACCGGTTACATCGACCACGCCGACCGCAACCATGAACAGGGAGAAGGCGCCGACAATCCAGAAGAAGCGGCCGAACCAGCCGCCGACACGCTCCGACAGAAGCTCGCCTTGCAGCGCTAGGAACGAAATGTCGCGCGGCAGATCCTCGCGGCCGCCGAGCAGGACGTGCGCCAGCAGCGAAGTGAACAGGATGGTGGCCAATGTGATCGCCACGAAGGTCGCCAATTGCTCAATATTGGCAAAGCGCCACCACGCGCGCCAACGCTCAAGCGCCTCGGGATCGGGCACGAACCGCCAGCCAGTGCCCGGCGTCGCGATCGGCTCACCGAGCAGCGGGCTCTCGATCCGAGAAGCATGGGCTCCCATACCGAGCCCCTTGTCCCGGATCCAGTTAGACTGACACAGGTTTGCAGGGCCGCCGGCGCCAGCGAAGGCGATCGCGCTGAGCAGAAGCGCCCAGCCGAGCTCGGTCACCGGCCAGGCCGGCTGCGCGATCATAGCCGGAGCTTCGGCCCATGCACCGGCTGGAATCGCGAACACGACAGCGACAACGATCAGAACGACGATCGCGGCCGCCTTGATCGACTGGGTTCGCTCAAGTGTGCGATAGACGATCGGCGACAAAGTTAGGATCAGCCCGACCGCGATGAGGATGCCGATCGCGATCCACCGCACCTCGCCGCCGACCAAGTAGCTGATCATCGTCGCCGAACTGGTCGCCCAGCCCGGCCACAAGGTGACCATCCCTGTCATCAGCACGAAGATGAGACCCCAATGGCGACCGAGGCGGCTGAAGCCGGTCAGCACGGTCTCTCCAGTCGCCAGCGTGTAGCGCTCGATCTCCATATTGAGGAAATATTGCAGCGCGATCCCGATCATCGCCGCCCATAGGAAGACTAGGCCGACCTGGCTCGCAATATAGGGGAATAGGATGAACTCGCCCGAGCCGAGCCCCGCTCCGGAGGCGACGATGCCGGGGCCGATGATATGCCGCCACGACGCTGGCGGTTCTGGCAGTTCGGCAATCCTGAGCGGCGCGAGCGCACCGGAATGACTGGAAGAGGCGAGACGCGCGCCCGCAGAATCGTCGATGGCATCGTCGGTCATGTTTGTTTCCCCCCGGCTTGCAACTTTCGCGATGTTCTGCGCCCAGGCGGGTGGTGTCAACCCAATCCGGAAGTCAGCTAAGGGTGCGGTTAGCGGACGTGAACGAGCCGAAAATCCAGAGCAAGACACACGTCACCTTTTCAGTCTTTCAACTCGCCGCCTAAGATAATCTGGCTAGTTTTTCTTATGTATGTGCGGTTCCCGTTGTCGATGTGAAATGTTGAGGGTCTGCTATTCAAGCGCGGCATAGACGTCTGCCATGAGACAGTGCGGGATTGGTGGAAAAGGCTTGGGCCAATGTTTGCTGGCGAAATTCGGCGGCAGCAATTGTCGCGCATACGAGGCTTCATGAACGAACGGCGGCATGCGGGATCAGCTTGCGAGCATTGGAACGACGGAGATTGGGCGCGAACCAGAACGACTGTAAATGGGCCGTGAGCTGACATTCCGCTATCCCGGCCGATCGGTTAATTATCAAACACGAAGTCGTCGTTGCGGGCACCGGCAAACGCATGCTGATAAAATTAACCGAAACATCTGGCAAAGCTATGTGCGAAAAAGCTTTGAACCGGCTCTTCAACCATCGCAAACGCCACATCTGATCCAGTATAAGAATATTCTCTCAAAAAAGCACTCCGCTCTTGGACCTGCGCCACGATGTTGGTTTCAGGACAATATAAAATGAGATCGGGATTGAAAATCCAGGTGTCGATATGCGATAAACGGCGATGCATCCGTTACCGCCAACCGCCGTAGTTGCGTTATCGTAATGCCTATCGGCAATGTTAAGACTGTAGAAAGCGAAACCCGCACATAGTGTATGAAGTTGAGCAGAGGTCGCACTCATGAGTAGCAAAATAAAGAGACGTAAAGTCGGAGTTGGGACTTCAATCATCTTTGCAATTTCGCTTTCGGCTTGTGGAGGTGGCGGGGTAAGCTCGACCCCGGTCCCTCCAATTGTAGTTGCGCCACCTGCCCCGCCCCCACCTTCGCCATCACCACCACCTCCTCCTCCTTCTACAGCGAATTTTGCCACTGCTGAATTCAACCGGTCGGACGGTCCGGGGTATCACGGTGCTATTGCGGCATATCAAGCAGGTGCGACTGGAGCGGGCGTCACGGTAGGCGTTATTGATTCCGGTATTGATCCAAACAGCCATGAATTTACCGGGCGAATTCATCCGTCATCGGCCGATGTTACGACAGGCGGGCGTGGCCTTGGCGATGACGATGGTCATGGCACAGCGGTAACACGCGTGCTGGCGGCAGCAAAAGACAATCGCGATATGCACGGCATCGCTTACAATTCTATGATATTGGCGTTGCGAGCCGACCAGCCCGGTAGCTGTACAACAGCGGATCCGGGCGAACAGGAAGCCAATTGCTCTTTTTTCGATTCTGCCATTGCGACCGGCATTAATCGCGCAGTCGACACAGGTGCGCGGGTTATAAATATTTCGTTGGGTGGACCCGCTGGCGCGACGCAGTCAATGCGTGCAGCCGTCGATCGTGCCACCCGGGCTGGCGTCGTGATTGTCGTTTCAGCTGGAAACGAGGGTAACGATGTTAATCCCAAATATGACCCCAATAACCCCAGCCCCTTCTCACAGTCCATCGTCGCGACTGGCAACGGCCTCGTAATCATCGCTGGTTCGGTTAACGACCAAGGCGCTATTTCGGATTTCAGCAACAAGGCTGGGGCATCTCAAAATGTCGTACTGTCGGCGCTTGGCGAAGGCGTCTGCTGTGTCTATGAAAACGACGAAATCCTGAGGTTTCAGGAAAACGGTCAGACCTTCGTACGTGTGTTTAATGGCACCTCATTTTCGGCGCCGCAAATTGCGGGAGCTGCCGCTTTACTTGCACAAGCGTTTCCAAACCTGAGCGGCAGACAGATTGTCGATCTACTTTTGACGCGTGCCCGCGATGCAGGTGACGCCGGAACCGATGCGGTTTACGGGCGAGGCATATTGGACATCGCCCGTGCTTTTGCACCTGCCGGAACAACGTCGCTTGCCGGGACGACATCGATTGTGCCGCTAGACGGTAACGGCGGAACGACGTCGGGGCCAATGGGCGATGTCGCAATGACAAACCGTCCAGTGAATGCGGTGATACTCGACAGCTATGGACGGGCATATGACATCGATCTTGCGCATGGCTTGAATGCAACCGCGCCGCGACTTCGCCTGACGCCCGCATTGGTCAATCAAGGCCGGTCAATCAGTGCGTCTGCCGGTACGACCCAGATTGCATTCTCGATCAGCGAAAGCAGTGCTGGCGGCGCCAATATCGTGACTTTAGCCTTGTCCAGCGGCCAGGAACGGCAGGCACAGATTTTGGCAGGGCGAGTAAGCGCGGCAATCGCCACGGATACTCGGTTCAGCGTCGGTATCCGGCAAACGGCGGCAAGCCAGGTTGTCGCATTACAGAATATGGCAAGTGGTGCATTTCTGACTGCAAGTGACGCAAGGCTTGAAGGCGGATTTGAACGGAATCCCAGCGATTCCTTTGCGCTTCGCCAATCCTTTGGCTCCTTTGGGTTGACCGCAAGTGTCGAACGCGGCGAGTCTAGATTACATGAACGCGCAAGCGCCGAGTTCGTTCGAAACAGCAACAATCTATATCCCTATTCAACATTGGGCATGTCGCTTGACCGGCAGATTGGGCCGGCGAAACTTGCCATTGGTGCAAGCTGGATGCGCGAAAATGAGACCATCTTGGGCGCGCGGTTTGCAAATTTCATCGGGCAGGGCGGCGCGCGCAGCCTGTTCATCGATGGCAATGGCCAAATGCAATTGGGGAGTAAATGGACATTTGGCGCCGCTTGGCGGCAGGGTTGGACCTATGCAAATTCTGGCGCCTCGATTTCAGGAGAGAGCCTGCTCAAAACCAATGCGTTTTCATTCGATGTTACGCGCGCCGATGCCTTCGGGTTCGGCGACCGGCTGGCATTTCGGATCGCGCAACCTTTGCGTGTCGCGAGTGGCGGCCTCGCACTCAACGTGCCGGTGGCGTATGACTATGCGACGCTGACGCCTTCCTTCGGCGTTCGCCGTTTCGGCCTTGCACCTAGTGGGCGCGAAATTGCCAGTGAAGTCGCTTGGTTGTTGCCGATTAGCGGCGGTTATTTCTCTTCGAACTTATTCTGGCGGCAGGAGCCGGGCCATTTTGAAAATACGCCCGATGACGTTGGCGTGGCCTTCAGTCTGCAATTCGAATTTTAGTGGGACAAAGCTTTTCGTCCCAAAACAAAAGAGCGTCGGAATTGGTCTCCATCTTACAAAATTACAGTCTGTTTGGATCTACTAGGATCTTGGCAAATTAGGCGCAATGTAAGCTTAGTCTTGCGTGGTGAGGTCAGCCCCGCTTTTCATGGGGCAGCGCTAATCTCGTTGATCCAAACGAAACCCGCAAAGCATATGTCGCAGCATTACGCGCTGCCGATGCGCATGACCTTGCACCGCTCATAGCGTTTTCTCGCTCTTAATGCGCATATGCGTGGCAGATGCATCCGAAGATTTTAGACGCTCATCAAGGCAGCACGAAGCTGGAGATCAGCCGCAACCCGGAAATGTCGATCCACGCCCGCTTGGCGGCGCGAATAGCCTGTTGAGTCACCAACCAGCGCGGATGCCTGCGGCCAGAAGGTCTATCACTGCGCCAGCTGCGCGCAGTCACGAGCAAGTGGGCATGGGCCAGGACTTCGCCCGGCTTGTAGTGGATGGCCCAGTCTGCAATCATGCCCTGACTTGGGAGGTGTTCGTTGCAGAATGTCTTGACGTGATGTTTCCAATCGCTTGGATACTTCTCCGGCGGCAAGCTGAGAATTGTTCATCAATCTTAGCAACGGAAAAATTTTGACGGGAGATGTCAGATGAGTTGAAGGCGATCGCGTCGGCGTTCAACTGGCGAGCCAGTCTCCATTCTGCAATTCACTAATGGTGCATTGCAATAGAGCGCAGTCCGACAGGCTTTAAAAATTAGTTTTACAAGGCATCTCTCCATCAAAGGATGGAACGATGCAACTCGTCTGCTGTTCTCACCGTGTCGCGGAAGCTGCGAGGAAAATCATCATGCTGGATTGTTTAATCGTTGGTGCCGGGCCGGCAGGCTTGACCGCTGCCATTTATCTAGCCCGTTTTCATTTAAAAGTCGCGATTGTCGATGCCGGTCAAAGCCGGGCGCTTTGGATACCCGAAACCCATAATCACGCAGGATATCCCGACGGGATCAGCGGCCCGGCATTGCTTGACCGGATACGGCAACAGGCCGTGCAATATGGCGCACAGATTTGGAATGGGCGGGTTTCCGAACTCGGCAAGGAAGATAGCGTTTTTACGGTAAAATATGGTGATGATAAGATTAAGACGTTGAATGTTTTGCTCGCCACCGGGGTAGTCAATCGGCGTCCAAACATGGATGACGATCTGCACGAAAAGGCACTCGCCTCAGGCGGATTACGCTATTGTCCGATATGCGATGGTTATGAGGTTACCGACAAGAAAGTTGCCGTCATCGGAACGGGTAAGCGCGGTTTGTCAGAGGCGGAATTTCTACGCAGCTATACCCGCGATGTCACGCTTATCAGTTCTGACGGACCGCATGACTTCGACACTGATCAAGAAAGTGCTGCAACACGGCTGGGCATTGAATTGGTGGATGGACCCGCTAAAATTGAGCGATTAACGGACAACGGTGTCGTTGTTAGCGTTGGAGAAAGCGAACTTAGTTTTGCGTCGATTTATCCGGCCATGGGGTCAGATGTGAATAACATGTTGGCCAAAATGCTTGGCGCGAGATGCGGTGAAGATGGCGGAATTTCAGTCGACACCCACCAACGAACATCCGTACCAGGGCTATATGCCGCTGGGGATGTTGTGATCGGTCTCGACCAGATCAGCCATGCGATGGGTGAAGGCGGCGTCGCGGCAGTCACCATCCGAAACGACATCGCCAAAAGCCGGTCACTTTTAAGGAACGGCGGCGACGGAAGATAATTGATTTACCGCTCACATCCGGGATGGCACCCGCTAGACCCTATCCGTCGAGCATCCGCCAAGCGAAATGAGTTGCGTGCTAGAAGTAAGCAACGAGAATGAGGTCGTCGGTGCGGCATTGCTTCGTACGGCGGGCAAACCGATGCACGGCACCGTCTACTTTTGACAACGAGCATTCGATTGCCCGGCTGAAATTATGAGGCCTTTGCAGAATTATTTTAATGGTTTGCGAGACTACACTGACTTGTGCAGCCTGTTCTGGTCGATGGAGAAGCTAAATTGCTCGAAGGCGTGACCGACGGCAATCTGTGCATCACCGACAGCTGGCCAGGGCAAATGCGGACCGTCTGGGGCGACCATGACCGGTTTTCCAGACCTATTTCACCACGTATCCTGGCAAATATTTTACCGGTGACGGGTGCAGCCGCGATGAGGACGGATATTACTGGATTACCGGCCGAGTCGATGATGTGATCAACGTTTCGGGCCACCGCATGGGCACCGCCGAAGTAGAAAGCGCGCTCGTCGCGCATGCTAAAGTCGCTGAGGCAGCAGTGGTCGGCTTTCCGCACGAGATCAGGGGACAGGGCATCTACACCTATGTCACGCTCAACGCCAACGAGGAGGAAACACCCGAAATTCGCGCCGACCTGATCAAATGGGTCCGCCATGAAATCGGCCCCATTGCAACACCCGATGTCATCCATTTTGCGCCGGGCCTCCCCAAGACACGGTCGGGCAAAATCATGCGCCGGATCCTGCGCAGGATTGCCGACGGCGATGTGTCCAACCTGGGGGACATACCGACGCTTGCCGATCCGTCGGTCGTTGAATATTTAGTGGAATCTCGTACCGTCGCGATATGACGGTCCATGGAGCCTCAGCAATAATCTAAAGACCGTCATTGTTGTTGTCGCGGCGTCATAAGCGGAATTCGCGCTACGACCCTAGCCAAAACTGCATGCTAACAAATGTCAAATGCGCGTTGCGTCGGGATTTTATGCGGTCTAGGGCAAGGGCATGCGGGATTGTTCTCAATGCGTTGTCCGAAACCGGGCTATATGTGCGGCACTGACGCATGACGAACTTGACGCTCTCAGCCAGTTCGGACGAAAGCAACGCGTCATCCGGGGCCAGACATTGGTTTGGGAAGGCGATGACTCGCTTATTGTTGCGAATGTCATTTCTGGTGTTCTCAAAGTATCGATGAGTATTTCAGACGGCCGCGAACAGATTGTCGGTGTGGTTTTTCCAGGCGATTTTATCGGCAGGCCTTTCGGGCAGCAAAGTCCTTATAGTGTCACTGCGCTCAACGACGCCGAATTGTGTATTTTTTCGCGATCGAACTTTGACGCATTTGCGCGAAGTCACCCGGCGCTTGAGCATAAATTGCTCCAACGCACGCTGGAAGAACTGGACCGAGCCCGCGAATGGATGCTGCTGCTTGGCAAA
>LNFK01000062.1 GCA_001464315.1 Sphingomonadales bacterium Ga0077559
CCCGTTCGCAATATGGCGGGCAAGATCACACGGTGGATCGGCACCTGCACCGACATCGACGATGCCAAGCGAAATGCGGCGTTAACCGAGCTTATCAGCCGCGAACTGAGCCACAGGATCAAGAATATCTTTGCCGTGATTGGTGGTCTGATTGGGATTTCTGCGCCGAAGCAGGGTGAGGCTTCGGTTTATGCCAAGCAAGTTGCGGGGCGAATAGCCGCATTGGGCCGGGCGCATAATTTTGCGCGACCGCACGGTCCTGAATCTGCAATCTTACAAAGTTTCGGCGGTTTGCACGGGCTGCTGTCAGAACTTATGAGCCCTTATAATAAAGCCGACAACCGCCGATACGCACTTTCGGGCGATGATTTTCCGGTAAGTGATCGCAGCGCCACGCCGTTAGCGCTAGCGGTCCACGAACTGGCTACAAATGCGGTAAAATACGGGGCGCTTTCGAATAGTGACGGCCGGATTTCGATTGAAACCAAAGACGTGAATGATCAGATTATTATTAGCTGGACCGAAAGTGATGGTCCGGCGATCCCGTCGGCGCCGACCCAGGCAGGGTTTGGAACGCAGCTATCCGATCTCAGTATCGTCAACCAGTTGGGTGGTACATTGGAGCGCAATTGGTCTTCCGAAGGTTTGTCGGTCACCTTCACAATTCCTAAAGCGTATCTTTAGTGGAGCGAAAACAACCGCAGCGCAGGCGGTGGGCTTGCTGGTTCGCCCACGCGGTGCTTTACCAAGAACTCCAACACACTTTCGATTGAGTCTTCGTCGACAGGTTTTGAAACGACGCCAACGGTGCCTTTTATGCCGTCGCCGAGTTGCGATGCGTTAGCCGTCAAAAACAACACGCTGGTCCCATGCTGCTGGCTCAGCTTCGCGCCAATTTGTGGCCCTGTCGGCCCGTCGCGTAAATTCAGGTCCACTAGCGCGATGTCGGGTTTGGCTTCGGCTAGCCGCTCGGCAGTGGCGGCATCTGGTGCAATGCCGATCACCTCGAACCCCATATCCGACATGATCTGCCGAAGGTTCAGCGCGACGATGAATTCGTCTTCTACGATAAGGATGCGTTTGTCTGTCATGTCTTTTCTCGTTGGGGTGAACCGTAGCAAAGCAGCTAAGTTCCCCAATTCGCCGTATTTAAGACATTTGGCAGTCGTTCGGCTGTTTTAATGTGCGAGCGATTACACGGGGACGGAAATCTGCTTGCTGCCAAAAACCGCCTGCCAGTTTTCGATTTCGGTCACCACGATATCGTCGATATTATGTGCGAGCCCGGCAACTTGAATATATCTCAGGTGGCCATCCGGGGCAGTCATCAAAGTTGCAATTCGGCCTTCGACATCAGACAGCTTTTCGGCTGTGATTTCGGAGATTGAGGCGAAACGTTCAAAGTCTCCGAAATAGCGGATGCCGGCAAGAGCACCGCCAAACGCAGGCAAGGACACGCCCAAAAACGTGAACATTTTTGACAGCTGATAGGGCACATGCTCGGATATCAGCCCCATTGATGCCGCCGCTAGCAGTGAGAGATAGCTTGCCACCGAGAGGATCGCGAGCATGAACAACGTCTCGGATAATCGATCGAGACCATGATGCACCCGTGCCAGTTTGGCTGCTTTTACTTCGTGATATGTTCTCTGGCTTATCACATGTTGCCGCACCAATGTGCCGAGCGCGGCGCGCAGATATGCATGATCGATCTTGACCGCAGGCAGACCCAGATCGCGAAATATTTCACGAGCATAAAATTCGGGCCATTCGGTATCCGATCCACGCGGCCAGCGCCCCCGCCCTCGCGCGACGCCCAACAACAGCATGATCGGCGCATGGCGGAAATATTCGGCGACGCGACGTGTCTCGAACCAGCGTTCATGCCATTTCCGGCGACGACCTATGGCAGTGATCGCGACGATGGCAGCAAGCAAAATGAACTCGGCAAGCGCGAAGGGCCATTTTGAAGCAACCGCTGTGAGCGGAAGATAGGCGACCCCGGCGATGATGGCGAGCGCCGACAAGATGAAATTCATCACCATCCCGCCGCGATACGCATCGGATAAATATGTCGACAATCCATCGGCCCAGGCAAAACGTTGCAATATCTCGGTCTGGATGCGACTTACGAATTTGCCATCGTTGCCTGGAAGCGCATGCGCCATTTCCAGCAATTGTCGGCCGCTGCCTTCGGAAATTTTTTCCGGCGGCTCATATTTCGTTTTCAGTTGCGGCCATTTTTCGCGCAGCGCCTTGCCGCCGAAAAATGCTTCTACCCGGCGATAGGCGTGGAACCGGCGCGAACTCGCTGCGTGCCATTGCTCGGTGTGAAACTGGATAGCCCGTTCATTCTGGTCGGCCTCCGACGGCGCGAACAATGTACGAATAAACGTCTCGATTGCAGCGACGTCCTCAAGCTGCGGCGCACTTTCCAGCACAGACATATCTTCGGGTGTTCGCAGCACTAACATGCGGCCAGCCTGGCTGGCATCGATGCAGATGACTGGCGTGCCGACTTCGACTGCCGATGCGATAGTATGTCGTGTTCCGCCAATACTGCCCGGCGTGAATCCGTCCCAAATCGCAACTAGAGCGTCCGCCTGTTCGATCATAATGCGTCCCGCCGTAGCGACGCGCCCCGAGGCAATATCGGATAAACGCTGAACGGAAATCGTGTCGGTTTTCCGGGCCAGCATCGTACGATGAGCCGCTGCGATACTCGCATCTTCTTCGGCGAGCTCGAACAGTCGCGCGCGACCCGCAACATCGCGGATCTGGCCTGCGCGATTTGCAAGAATGGGGTCGCTAATCGGCCGTCGGTTCAGCAACTCGTCGAATTGGTCAACACTTTCCGGGTCAGCGTTGATAGCAATGTTTAGGTCGAGGCCGAATGGAAGCGGCGCGGTAATGTCCCATCCACGCGCCAATGCCTGATTGACCGCCATTAAATCTGCACCATGGGCCAGCAACGACAACAGCCGCGTAGGCGCGGCTTCCATATTTGGACCCTGTGTCACCGCATCGGCTGCATCGAACAGCCTCGCAAGCGAAGCAGCGATTGCTTCGCGATGCTCGGCAAAGGCTGCGTTACTCTCGCGATGACCGGTAATGGCGAGGCACAAACGGGGGAGCGGCAGCCCCAAATTTTCTGGAATGCACGCCTTCTTTTTTGCCATCGTCTTATCGTAACGCCGCCTTTTGCAGCTACAAGCACAATATGTTACAAAATCGGGCAAATATGGCATAAACTGTTTTCGTGGGCCGAGGGAGCGACATTGACCGACGCAATGGTAACAGGTGAGGGATCGAAACCCGCAACAAGCAGCATTTTCCTAAGCTATGCCCGCGCCGACCAGAAACGCGCATTGCCGATTATCAGGATGCTCGAAACGGCAGGCTATTCGGTCTGGTGGGATGGCTTACTTGAGCCCGGAGAGCGTTTTTCGCGGACGACCGAGGACGCGCTCGGGCGCGCAAAAGCGGTGGTGGTACTATGGTCCAAAACGTCGACGGCATCGCACTGGGTGCATGACGAGGCGACACAAGGACGCGACCGGCGCTGCCTGGTGCCGGTTTCACTCGATGGCAGCGAAGCTCCTTTGGGTTTTCGCCAGTTCCAGGTAATCGATGTTTCCAAGGCCAAGCTCGATGCCGCTGCGCCTGCATATCAGGCGGTATTGCGCGCCGTTGCCGCTTTGCACGACAGGCCGTTCGCGGCGGCTCGGGTATCTTTACCTTCCGCACCGGCTTTCAGCAGGCGTGTTGCCATAGGCGGCGGCGTTGCCGTTCTGGCGGCGGGGGGTGCAGCAGCATGGCTGGCAGGCCTTTTCGGAGCTAGTTCGGTTTCGGCTACCAGCGTGGCGGTGCTGCCATTTGCAAATTTAAGTGGCGATCCCGAACAGGTCTATTTCTCCGACGGCCTCGCGGCAGAAATCCGTTCGCAATTGGCACGCAATGAATTGCTTCAAGTGGCAGCGCAGGCATCATCGAACATGTTCCGTGAACGGCAGGACGACGCCCGCACGATATCGCGCAAGTTGCGCGTTGCCTATTATCTCGATGGAAACATCAGGCGTGCAGGTGAACTAGTCAAAGTGTCCGCCGAACTGGTCAACGGTCAAACCGGAACTGCCGAATGGGAAGAGAGTTTTGAACGCCCGATCGCCAATATCTTCGCCGTCCAAAGCGAAATTGCAACAAGGGTAGCGAGTGCCTTATCGGTCGAGATCGATCCGAACCGGACGAAGGACACTGACGCAAAACAGCTAGGCGGCACAAAAAGTGTAATTGCTTTCGATGCCTATCTGCGCGGTAAAGACCTGTACGACGCCGGGATTGACGAGGCGACCGACCGGCAGGCACTGGCCAAATTTGAAGAAGCGATTGCCGCCGATGGCAAATATGCCGCCGCCCATGCCGCGCGGTCGAGGGCCTTATCGGTCATCGCCAATCTTTACGCCAGCGGAGGAGAACGGCGAAACCTGTTCGACGCGGCGGTGGCGGCAGGAAGACGCGCAGTTGCGCTCGCTTCGGACTTTGCCGAGGCGCACTCTGCGCTGGGCTTTGCCATCGCCTTTGGCCAGTTGAACATGGAGGCAGCGCGCACCTCGTACGAGCGCTCGTTCACGCTCGGAAAAGGCGACGCCGACGTGCTCAGCCGTTACGCCGTATTCCGCTCACGCTTCGGCGAATATGAGGTGGCAAATCGCGCGATACGGCAATCGTCGGCGCTCGATCCGCTCAACGCCCGGACGTTCCGGTCAATCGGCGACATCAGCTACGGGGCGGGGCGTTATGAGGAGGCAGTGGCGGCTTATGAGAAAGCGCTTTCGCTAAATCCCAAATTGGGTGGTGCCCATGCGGCCATCGGATTTACTCGGTTGATGCAAGGAAAATATCCTGAGGCAGAGAAGGCATTTGCGCTCGATTCCAGCACCGAACGCCAATTGCTTGGTAAGGCGCTGGTAGAGCATCAAAAAGGCAATCGCGCTCGCGCAGAGCAGGCATTGGCAGACATGCGCAACGAATTCGGCGATAAAAGCCATTATCAATATGCCCAGATTTATGCGCAATGGGGCGACCCCGGCCTTGCGATTGTCGAACTGCAAAAAGCACGTGCCAAGGACGATAGCGGACTTGTAATGATGTTTAACGATCCGCTGCTCGCGCCCTTGCGAAAACAGCCCGAATTTTCCGATTTGCTAAAATCGGTTGGCTTTGTGTAAACTGATGTTTCAGAGATTATCTGGGGGGAAGAAGAAATGGGTAAAATGTTAAAAATTGCCGCGTTATTCGGCGCACCAATGATGCTTGCCGCATGTGGTCAAAATCCTGAAGAACCTGCCACCGTCGAAGAAGTACCGGTTGAAGTGGTTGTTGACCAGGGCGCACCGACTGACGAGGCGACTGGTGCCGACATGTCAGTGGAGCAGGGCGGCGATTCCGGCCCGCCCGAGCGCTAAGCCAAGATGCAGCGGGTTTAATCCGACTCCAACTTAGCCAAAGCGTCAGCTATCTGGCTGTAAAGCCAATCCCGCGAAGGTGCATCGGAAAAACTGTGCGAGGCGGTGTCGAACGAGTTTAGCTGGATGTTTGTCCGGTGCCGAACTTGCTCGAACATACTGCCTTTCCAGACGCCCATAAAGGCAAGCGCCGTGGTGTCCCGTGCTGAGATAAGGATTTCGACCCCTATTTTCGATGCTGACAAACCATCCGCCAACCGCGCGGCCAGCGCAGACGGCGCGTCCTTCGCCGCGGCCTTTGTCAGCCCGCCCACAAGCTTGGCCAAATTGATTTTGCCGGTCAGCAGGTCGATTAGGCTGCGCGGGTTTTTCAGTCGCGCCCAATACCGCGCCCGAATTGCGGCGGCACTTGGCGGTGTCGGCGCGTCGGGCTCAAAACTGGCGGTTTCAATAACCCACGGATTTGCAAGCACCAATGCGTCAACAGCTAGGTTGTGATGAAACAGCGCCAGTGCCGTAGCCGCATCGCAATTTCCAAATGCGACCAATTTTTGCATGCGCGGTGCTTCGGCTCGGAAGGCGGCGACGGCGGCTGAGATGTCGTCAGCACTACTTTCAAAGCCGCCATTTATCCCTTCGCTATCGCCAACTCCGCGCCGATCATAGCGGAACACTGAATAGCCCGTATCGGCGAAATACTGCGCCATCGCTGCTTGGCCGGCATAAGCGCCGCTGCGGATCTCATTACCCCCGCTGACGATCAGTAGGCCGGTTGAGCCGCTGGCATCATTCAACGTGCCAACCAATAGGTCACCCTTGCAATCAAACTTAATCATCCGCCGCATGACGCGCTCCAGCGGTCGAGTTCGGCGGCGAGCGCAACCGACATTGCCGGATCATCCTGCGGCTCGGCGCGAAGCCACAAAGCGGAGCCATCAATGTCGTCGAGAACGACTTCGTGACAGCCAGCGACAGCGATCGGTTCAGCCGCCTCCAATGACGCCAACATCGCGCTGCCGAGATGAAATCCCGATAATGCCAGCGGCCCTGAAACTGCCTGTGTCATCAGCGCGTCGATAGTTGTCGAAAGACCAGCCTCTTTGTCAGCCGCAATTCGCGTGCGCAGCATCGCTTTAAGCAGCGAACTACCTTTGACTGGCGCAAGCCGCCAATGCGGAAGAACTGGTTCATGGTCGATCAAAGTTCCCCCGCGCAGTGACGCAATATGCGTTGCGCCAAGCTGCTTCGCCGCTTCAATCACTGCCCTTTGCCAGTCCGCAAGCTTCTGTATCGAGATATCTGCCAGACTCTCGTTGCACCCAGGCAGATCGGGAAGATAGGATGGGACCCCGTGCGATGCCAGTGCCCGCATCGCCTCGACCAGCATCCGACGAACGCGGTTCATTTCATCGAACAGCGGCGGGACGATCAAGATTCGGCGTGGCGCTTTGGCATCGCCAAAGCCAAGGCAATATTCCTGACGCCCGCCAAACTCGTACGTCAGATGGGTTGGGGCAGGGCTCACCCTTCAGACTTGGTTCGGGCAAACGCGACCAGATTGCCGAATGTCGCAAACAATTCGCCATCGACATCGTCATCATCGATCATGATATCGAGACGATCTTCCATCTCGGTCAGCAACCCTGCAACCGCCATCGAGTCCAGCTCGGGCAGGGCGCCGAACAGTTCGGTATCGTCATCCATTGCCGCCACCTGCGCCTGCGACAGCCCGAGGATATCGGACAGGATCGAACGAACATTATCTTCAATTTTGTCGGACATTTTCTACTTTCAATTCAGGCGGCGTTGCGGCGCATTTGCCGCAAATGTACGCGCGCAATCAAGGGCCAATTGGCGATATGGTTGGGCCAGAGCAGGTCGAGCCGGTAGCGCGGACGAACCGCCTCCATCCAATCGCGTTTATATCCGTCGCTGCCAGTGCCGAAATCGATCTCGTCGACGCTGTCGATGTCGATGACATGTTGGAACAAGGCGGCGGACAGCAACGTGCCCGGCGAGAATTCCAGTTGCCGTTCGTCATGCGCCAGTTTGTGGATGAGTGCGGTGCCGTTTTCGACCGTCCAGAATTGCGCCGCCACCGGCTGGCCATCGATATAGGCTAGCCCGATCCGCAACGCGCCAGCCGCCGATTCTTGGCTCGCCAATTGCTTGAGGAAATCGGGATTGCCCTCATGCGGTTTCCAGCTGCGTGCATAGACGCGTTCATAATCCGCCCAGCTGCTATCAGAAAATTCGCGCTCGATGCGGACCGAGACGACGCCTTTTTTGCCTTTGCGTTTAACGGTGTTCTTGAGTTGTCCCGGGCGGCTTTCCCAATATTGGTCGAACGACCGGCCATTAAGTTTCACATAATGGTTTTCATCGCATTCTGTCATTTCGGCTACCCAGCCAGACGCCTCGAACGCTGCCGCAATGTGACTGGCTGAGCCCTCCTCGTCGGGTACAGGAGCCAAAGTCACTCGCCGCGCTCGCTCGCTCGCAGTTGCCGCCAATTGGCGAAGCAGCGACATCCGCGTCACCTCGTCATAGCCCCCCCCAAAAATCGGACGCCACGTAAAGTTATACCAGTTCGCCAGCGCACCATATTGACCGCCAGCCAGCTGCATCAACGGCATCCAGGCATCGGCTTCACCCTCATGCGCGCGCAGCAGGAGCGGCGCTTTGTCGTGTAGCGCCATGCGGTGGAGCTGATCTATCCATTCAAGCCTGTCGAACAGGCATGGCTGCCGTTCGCGGTCAAGCGCACCGCGTGCGGCGGCTTGCGCGGAGAGGAAATTATCGTGATATTCACCTTTTACCGGCAAATAACTGACCCCTGACATGCCCTAATCCCTTGAAGTAATGCATCAATGACGTCTGACTTGCCAGTATTTCCGATCGATCACTTGCCCTTGTTCGGGGCGGCAACCGCGCCTGCGCTTATCATCCGTGACAAGGTCTTTAACTACGAGGAGTTAAATCTCCGTATCGGTCGGCTTGCGGCTTGGTTGGCAGCTCAAGAATTTACACGGGGCGACCGTGTGGCGACGTGGTTGGGCAAGGGCGAGATTGCTTGCTTGATGCCTTTGGCGGCGGTCCGCGCGGGGTTAGTGCATGTACCTATTAACCCGCTGCTCAAGGCAGCACAGGTTGCGCATATAATGACGGATAGCAGCGCACGGCTTTTGATTACGAATGTGGCGCGGGCGGGCGACATTGCGTTCGCTGACGAGAAAATGGTGCTTACAGTCTTGGATGATTCCGATGCACCCGCAATTCCGCCCCTCCCGGTCACCACCAACCCCGATACCCTCGCTGCGATCCTTTACACTAGCGGCTCCACCGGTCGCCCCAAAGGCGTCATGCTCTCCCACGCCAACCTCGCGCTTGGCGCGGTCAGCGTAGCCCAGTACTTAAAACTCCGTCCGGACGATAAAAACCTCGCCGTCCTGCCTCTGAGCTTCGACTATGGCCAAAACCAACTGCTCTCGACATGGCGCGCAGGCGGCTGCGTGGTACCGCTCGACTATCTCACCCCGCGCGATGTGATCAAGGCGTGCGTCAAGCACAACATCACAACCCTTGCCGCTGTGCCGCCTCTATGGGTGCAATTGGCCGAGCAGTACTGGCCCGCCGAAGCCACCGAAAACATGCGGCGCCTAACCAATTCAGGGGGGGCGCTCACGCCAAGCCTTGTAAAAATGCTGCGCAGCATTTTTCGCAAAAAAACCGATATTTTTGCGATGTACGGTCTGACCGAGGCGTTCCGCTCGACCTATCTCGATCCAGCGTTGATCGACGGCAACCCGACCAGCATGGGGCGGGGCATTCCCTTCGCTGAAATCATGGTTGTCGCCCCCAACGGCAGCGAAGCAGCGCCCGACGAACCCGGCGAACTTGTTCATGCCGGGCCTTTGGTCGCACAAGGCTATTGGCAGGACGAGGCCCGCACCGCCGAACGTTTCAAAGCCGCACCAGCTTTTTCCCAATATGGTGGCCTAGCCGTCTGGTCAGGCGATACCGTCCGCCGCGACGCCGATGGCCTTCTCTATTTTGTCGGCCGCGACGACGCGATGATCAAAACCAGCGGCAACCGAGTCTCCCCCACCGAAATCGAAGAAGCTGCTGTCGAAAGCGGGCTGGTCGCCGAAGCCTGCGCGCTCGGACGCAAGGACGAACGGCTTGGGGCAGCAATCATCCTGTTCGTGCGCGGCAGCGGCGATGACGAGGGTCTGAAGGCGCATTTGAAGGCGACGCTGCCCAACTTCATGCAACCTGCCGAGGTAATTTGGCTCGAAGCGTTTCCGAAGAGCGCAAATGGCAAGCTCGACCGGAATGTTTTGGCGGAGATCTTGAGCGAAGCTTAAAAGCCGTCAACGCTCGCCCAGGCACATATGAAATTCGAAAGCATATAGCTGTGGATTTGGTAGTTTTGACCGTCCGCACTCAACCGGCTTCACGATTTGCAGACACTGCAACGGCAAGCCTGGTGAGCCATTCGAAGTGTATTGGCAGGAATACGTCAAATCGATGGGAATCAGAGTTTCAGTATGCCAGCTTTTCGCCTTGGTTATCGAAAGCTTTACCCAATTCGCCTAAACACATGCCGATGAAGGCAACCGGACCAATCCCCGCTGGCTACAGCAGCATTAACGGCGAACTCGCGATCGGCGGGGTGACAGCGTCTGCGCTGGTCGAGCGGGCGGGCGACACGCCGTTGTTTGTCTATTCCTCCGACCATTTGCGCCAACGAGTTGCGGACCTGCGTGGTGCCATGCCGCAACGGCTCGCCATCCATTATGCGATGAAGGGCAATCCCTTTCCGGCGGTGCTGGAATATATGAATGGACTGGTCGACGGATTTGATGTCGCGTCGGGCGGTGAACTCGAACTGGCGCTAGCTGCTGGTGTTGAGCCAAGCCTTATCAGTTTTGCCGGACCCGGCAAGCGCGACCGCGAGCTTGAGAGGGCGATATCGCTTGGCGTGACGCTTAACAGCGAAAGTGAAGGCGAGGTTGAGCGTGCAGTCGCTATCGGCGCAAAGCTGGGTATCACGCCGCGTTTGGCGGTCCGGGTGAACCCGAGTTTCGACCTCAAAGGGTCCGGCATGAAAATGGGCGGCGGGGCCAAGCAGTTTGGCGTCGATGCCGAGCGGGTGCCTACTTTGGTCAAGCGCATCATTGTGGCGGGTGCCAAATGGCGGGGCTTTCATATTTATGCCGGAAGTCAGGCGCTGTCAGCCGACGCCATCATTGCGATGCAGGTGCAGACATTGGCTTTGGTTGTGGAGCTGACCGCTGCGATTGGTGAGTCCCCGCCGCATGTCAATTTGGGAGGGGGATTTGGCATTCCCTATTTCCCGGGCGACGAACCGGTCGATATCAAAGCCGTTGGCGCTGCGCTCGGTGATGCGTTCGACGCGCTACCGGTAAGCCTGACCGACACCAATTTCTGCATCGAACTTGGACGTTATCTCGTGGGCGAGGCAGGGGTCTACTTGACCCGCATCGTCGACCGCAAGATAAGCCATGGCGAGGTCTTTCTCATTACCGATGGAGGGCTTCATCACCAACTTGCGGCCAGCGGCAATTTCGGCACCGTCATTCGCCGCAATTATCCTGTGGCGATTGCCAACAAGTTTGGCGCCGAACCGGAAGAAGTTGCTTCAATTGTTGGTTGCCTATGCACGCCGCTAGACAAATTGTCCGACCAGGCGCATTTGCCGCGCGCTGATGTTGGCGATCTGGTCGCGGTATTCTGTGCCGGAGCCTATGGAGCGAGCGCCAGCCCTGCCAATTTCTTGGGGCAGGGGTCAGCCAAGGAAATGCTGATTTAGTTAACCCTTGCCGTTATCCGCAGCCCCGCCAACGAGCACAAAACGCCGGTCACAATAGCCGCAGTCAACATAGCCTTTTTCATCAATCTGCAACCAGACCTTCGGATGACCTAACGCCGCCGGAATGTCGCCGCTTCCATCGCAGGCGATGCGGGGTTCACGTACGCGGATGGTTTCGGGTTCGAATTTGCTCATTCGGCGCGCTTAGCAAAGCGTGGCACCGCCCGCAACGGCTCAGAAATAGTTGAGCGTAATGTTCCAGGTCCCGGTATATTTGCCAGGAGCCTGGTTGGCGCCGACATCGAGCGTCGCGCCGACTGGAAAAGCGAATACGCCGGTCGCCGAGTTTATGCGGAAACGCTGGGGTGTAGTCGTCAGCACAGCGGTTGGCGTGCTGCCCAACACAAATGTATGAACGCGCATGGGCACACCGGGACCTGTAATAAAGATGCTGTTCGCACCCAGCGATACATCGACGCGCTGGTTATTCGTGCCGCGTCCGGCAAAGCTTGCAGGTTTGTGGCCGCCGCCATTGGCCAGGATAGCGCCGCCCGTTCTCGTTCTCGTGCCGTCCGGGGCAACGGTAACAGTACCTGCGGTTGTTCCACGAATAACGTTTCCGAAATCGAGATTGTCATCGATGACAAAGGACAGCGGGCGAACGATGGTGATCTCGGCGGTTGCGATCTCTGTATCGGCCATTACTGGTACGGCGACGAAGGCCGCAGCAAGCGCCATGCCGGTACCCCGAACGATCCAGTTTCTGTATTTTGCCCCACGCATTTGATCGGCGCTATACGAACCATGTTAAGATGGGTTTAATTAACGCTGGGGCGGTTCATAAATAATCAAGCGTTGCGTCAAAAGTTCCTGAATATAGACCTGCAGGCTGGTTGGCGCCGACCGATAGTCGGCCGCCGACCCGAAACCAGAAAACCCCGTTAAGCGGCTGGATAATGTAGTTCGGCGAAGCGCCGAGCTGCAATAAAGTACCTTGTGGGTCAATGGTCCAGTTGTCGACCCTCATCGTCGGGCCTGGGCCCGTTAGCAGAATGTTGTTGGGCGTAATCCGGATGCGGACGCGCTGCAATACTGTGCCCATTCCGGCAAAGCGCGCGGATTGGTGGTCGTTGCCGACAAGAATTGCCCCGCCCGTGGAGGTGCGGACGCCCAAGGGTGTCAGCGTTACCGTCGAAGCTGTATTGCTGGGAATGATACTGCCGAAATCAAGGTGATCGACTTCGATAAAGGATAAAGGACGGACGATAGCTATTTGTGCATCGCCCGCCATGGTTTCGGCGTGCGCTGTCGGCGACAGCATTGCCGTCAAAGCCACACCCAAAGCTAGTTTAGCCGCCGAAAGAGATGGTGCCCCACGCATTCATTTCGCCATAGCTCTTGCGGCCATAAGAATTGGCAAGTGCTTTGGGTTAACGGAAAAGCTGAATTTGTTTACGCCTGTACGCAACCAAGGATGAATTGCACGCGCCGACCCGCTCGGCTATCGAATCGCGATGTCCGATCAAGCCATCACCATTCGCAATCTTTCCAAAACCTATGCAGGCGGCAAACGCGCGCTTGATGACGTCAGCTTTGATGTGGCGCAGGGCTCTATTTTCGGCCTGCTCGGCCCCAATGGGGCGGGCAAATCGACCTTGATCAACATCTTGTCGGGTATGGTGATGAAGACCAGCGGACAGGCGGTAATCTGGGGTTTTGACATTGACGCCAACCCACGCAACGCCAAGGCGTCGATTGGCATCGTCCCACAGGAAATCGTGTTCGATCCGTTTTTCACCCCGCTCGAAACACTCGAGTTAGTCGCCGGTCTTTATGGTGTACCGAAAGCGAAGCGGCGTTCGATGGAATTGCTCCGCGCCGTGCGCCTTGAAGATAAGGCAAATGCTTATGCGCGCACCTTGTCAGGGGGAATGAAACGCCGTTTGCTCGTTGCAAAGGCAATGGTGCATTCACCGCCGGTGATCGTTCTCGACGAACCGACCGCGGGCGTTGATATCGAACTCCGCCAGCAATTGTGGGAGTATGTCGGCGAACTCAACCGGCAGGGTGTGACCGTGGTGCTGACCACGCACTATCTCGAAGAGGCCGAACAATTGTGCGACCGAATCGCGATTATCAATCATGGGAAATTGATCGCCAACAAGCCAACACGCGAACTGGTTGGCATGGCACGCGAAAAGGCGGTGGTGCTGACGCTTGACCGCGATGTGAGCGAGGCGCCAGTGCACGCTGCTTTCGAGAAATCGGAACTTGTTGGGGACCGGGTGGTCGAGATTACCTATAACAAAGACCGGATGAACGCGGGTGAAGTGCTGGCCGCGATGCAGGGCCTCGGACTCGGCATTGTTGACGTGACGACCAAGGAAGCCGACCTTGAAGACGTGTTCCTCCGCCTGACGAGTAATCAATGATGGAAGCAGATGTCCTTATCATCGGCTCTGGCGCTGCGGGTCTTACTGCGGCGTTGCAACTGGCGACCACCAAGAAAATCATGGTGCTGGCCAAGGGCTCGCTATCCGACGGTGCGACCGCATGGGCACAGGGCGGGATTGCTGCGGTTCTTGAGCCGGGTGACAAGTTCGAAAATCATATCGAAGACACAATGGTTGCAGGCGCTGGGCTCAACAATCGCGCAACAGTCGAATTCGTGATCGAAAACGCGCCCGAAGCTATCGAGCGGCTGGCAAAGCTGGGGGTACCGTTCAATCTGGAAGGCAATGACTGGCACCTAACGCGCGAAGGCGGGCACAGCCATCGCCGCATCGTTCATGTCGATGACGCGACCGGCTGGGCCGTACAGCAGGCGCTAGAGGCAGCAGCGAAGGCAAATCCGAATATCATATTGGTCCCCGACATGGTCGCCATCGACCTCATAATGGGACGTCATCAGGAGCGTTTTTCAACGTCGGGACGCATCCACGGGGTGTATGCGCTCAATCGTCAGACGGGGAAGGTTGAAACTTTCACCGCGCGCGCGACGATACTGGCGACCGGCGGGGCAGGGCGGACCTATTTATATTCGACCGCGCCGCGCGGCGCGACCGGTGACGGCATCGCGATGGCATGGCGGGCGCGATGCCGGATTTCCAATATGGAGTTCATGCAGTTCCACCCAACATGTTTGTATAATCTTGAGGTCAAGAATTTCCTAATTACCGAGGCCGTGCGCGGCGAGGGCGGGATATTGACCAACCCCAAGACCGGACATCGCTATATGCCGGACTATGATCCGCGCGCCGAACTAGCTCCCCGCGATATCGTCGCGCGCGCCAATGATGCCGAAATCAAGCGCGATGGTCTGGATTATGTCCATTTGGACATTAGCCACAAACCTGCAGAATTTGTGAAAGAGCATTTTCCGAATATCTACGAAAAGCTGATCGGCCTGGGCATCGATATCACCAAAGAGCCGATCCCTGTCGTGCCTGCGCAGCATTATACGTGCGGCGGCGTGCTCGTCGATCTCGATGGCCGCACCGATGCACCAGGATTATATGCGGCGGGTGAGGTCACGCAGAGCGGCCTGCACGGCGCGAACAGGCTGGCATCGAATTCGCTGCTCGAGTGTTTTGTATTCGGCGATGCCTGCGCCGCGCATATCGAAGCGAATTGGGACCGTTTGCCGCCGCCGCCTGCGATTCGCCCGTGGGATGAAAGCCGTGTTACCGACAGCGACGAAGAAGTCGTCATCGCCCAATGCTGGCGCGAAATCCGGCAGTTCATGTGGAATTTCGTCGGCATCGTTCGCACCACCAAGCGCCTCGAACGCGCGCAGCACCGCATCGACCTGCTCCGCCGCGAGGTCGAGGATTATTACAGCCACTTCCGCGTTACCCCTGACCTGATCGAACTGCGCAACCTGGTCGAAGTCGCCGACCTCATCATCCGCTCGGCCCTGTCGCGGCATGAAAGCCGCGGACTTCACTTCACCCTTGATTATCCGGAAACCAATGAGGAGGCGGTTGATACCGTGCTCGTGCCATGAAGACTTTGATATCATTGTTTGCGTTGATTGCGCTCTCACCTGCTTATGCCACGACGCCTGAAGAAATTGCGCGCGAGGTGCTTTCAAAAATGCCGGTTATCGATGGCCATAATGACACGCCGCATCAGATTGCCGAGATATTTGCGCGCGATTTTTCGAAGTTCGATTTGAAGCGGCTTCCGCCTGAAATCCTGGCCAAAACGCACACCGATATTCCAACCGCGCGCGCCGGATTTCTTGGCGGACAATATTGGTCGGTCTATGTCGACGCGGCCCTACCCAAGCATGAGGCAGTGACAAGGACCATTCAGCAGATCGATGTCGTTCGTCAGATGATCGCGCGCTATCCTGAAGCCTTTGCTTACGCATCAACCGCCGCCGAAGTTGAATCTGCCATGAAAGGCGGCAAAATCGCTTCGCTGATCGGCATGGAAGGCGGACATTCGATCGGCGACTCGTTGGAAATCTTGCGCCAGACGCATGCGCTGGGTGCACGGTACATGACTATCACGCATAGCCTGACCACCGACTGGGCGGATAGCGCGACCGATGCACCCAAACATGACGGCCTGTCGCCATTTGGATTCGAAGTCATCGCTGAAATGAACCGGCTGGGTATGATTGTCGACCTAAGCCATGTGTCCGAGGCTACGATGTACGACGTGCTCGACAAAACGACAGCGCCTGTGCTGTTCACACACAGCAACACGCGCGCCGTTACCCCGCATCCCCGCAACGTCCCTGATACCGTGTTAAAGCGTTTGCCCGCCAATGGCGGCGTCGTAATGGTAACCTTCGTGCCCGGATTTACCTCGGCAGAGCGCCGCGCATGGGAATATGAGCGGTCTGCCATTGCTGGCCGCGCCAAGACCGAATTTGGCGGAAATCCGGATGGTGAAAAGGCAGCAGTTGCTGCTTGGATCGCTGCTAACCCTCAGCCCAAGGCGACCTTAAGCCAAGTCGCTGACCATATCGACCATGTCCGCAAGGTAGCGGGGATCGATCATGTTGGCATTGGGGGCGATTTTGGCGGTGTGGACGAATTGCCAGTAGGGCTTGAGAATGTGTCCACCTATCCAGCGCTGTTTGCCGAGCTGGTGAGTCGCGGATATTCAAAAACCGATCTTGCCAAAATTGCGCAGGGAAACGTGCTGCGCGTTATGCGCGGAACCGAAGCGGCCGCGGCAAGGCTTCGTTAGGCGTCAAACCCTTCGGCCAAGAACCGTTCGGCCATCGCGGCGTGTAGAGCCGCGCCGCGGGCCATCACGCTGTCGTCGAGTACCATGCGGTTTGAGTGCAGTCCGCAGCAGGATCGCCAGTCGTCGCCTTCATGGCTCGCGCCCAAAAAGAACATCGCGCCGGGCACTTTTTCGAGGACATAGGCAAAATCTTCTGCGCCCATGATTGGCGTGTCGAGCGTAATCCAGCTGGCTTGTCCGAACATATCCTCGACTACCTTTTGGCCAAAGCCGACGGCTCGGTCGTCGCACACGGTAACGGGAAAGCCCGGTTCTATATGGACTTCGGCCGTGCAACCATGGGCAGCGGCGATACCTGGCGCCAGTCGGTGCAGTTCTTCTGCTACCCGTGCGCGTTGCTGCGCTGACAATGTCCGGATCGTGCCCAGCATCTCGGCTGTTTCGGGAATTATATTGTTCGTTGTGCCAGCGCTTATTTTCGCAATTGTGACTACTGCTGGATTAAACACGGAAATCTTTCGCGTCACCATTGCCTGGATTGCGGAAACAATCTCGCACGCCACCGGAATGGGATCGATCGTATCATGTGGCATCGATGCATGTCCGCCTGCGCCCTTTATTTTGATGCTGAGTACATCGGATGAGGCCAAAAGAGGCCCGGCGCGTCCCGAAAACACGCCTCGCGGCGCATTAGGCATCACATGGAGTGCAAAAGCTGCGTCGGGCATCGGGTCGATCAAACCGTCGTCGAGCATAAACCGCGCGCCGTGGTGGCCTTCTTCCCCCGGTTGAAACATGAACTGGACAGTACCTGTTAGGCTTTCCCGCTTCGCGCATAACATTTTGGCTGCACCAACCAGCATGGCAACATGCGTATCATGGCCACAGGCATGCATCGCGCCTGCCGTTTGCGACTGGTAATCCAGCCCGGTATCTTCATTGAGCGGTAGAGCGTCCATGTCGCCCCGCAACAACACCGTGCGTCCGTTCGACGGACCTTTCAGTGTGGCAATAAGGCCAGTCGTGGACGGACCTTCTCGAAACTCAAGCGGAAGTCCTGCCAACGCCGCTTTTATCTTGACGAGTGTTTTCGGATTTAGCAGCCCCAGCTCGGGCTCGGCGTGGATTGCCCGGCGCAACTCGACAAGGTCGGGGAGCAAGTTTTCGGCGTCGTCACGCCAGCTGGATTGGTCAAGGGTCATGCCTTCAACCTAACACCCAACCGGCGCAACCGACAAGCTTAGTCTTCGATCCGCACCGTTGCATATTGCGTGGTGCCGCCACGGCGTTTGACGCCGAGTAGGACAGCGGTACGACCGGCAGCCTTCGCTGCACGAACGGCAGCGGCAAGCGCGGCTGGAGTGGTTACCGGCTGATAGGTTGCCGAGACGATAACGTCACCGCGCCGCAGGCCAGCCGTTGCGCCGGTTCCTTGACCGGCAACGTCAATGACGACGCCCTTTGTATCCGCACCCATGCCAAGCTGGCGGGCGATTTCGGCATCGAGTGGAATGACGCTGATACCTATAGCGTCACGAACGACCTTGGCGTCAGGCGTATCCGTGTCTTTGTCGAAGTCCTTGTTTTCTTCTGGGTTGAAGTTGCTCTGTGCCAGCTTTTCTTCGGGTGGACGCGTGCCGACCACTGCGTTGAGACGCATAGGCTTGCCTTCGCGCAAGATGTCGAGCGGGATGCGTGTGCCGGGTTTGATATTGGCAACAATATAGGACAACGTAGCCTCAGGCGAGACATCGCGGCCATCTACCTTGAGGACGATATCTCCCTCTTTTAGTCCCGATTTATCGCCGCCTTCGCCCGCTACAACGCGTGCGACAAATTCGCCGCGATTCTTCTCAAGTCCAAGCGCGTTAGCGAGGTCTTCTCCGACGGGCGTGATGCTGATGCCAAGATAGCCGCGCTCGGGGCGAACGCCTTTCTTCAGCGATTCGATAACGGGTGCGGCTTCTTCGGCGGGGATTGCGAAACCGACGCCAATATTTGCTCCGATTGGCGAAATCAGCCGGTTGTTGATGCCTATGACTTCGCCGCGAAGGTTAAACAAAGGACCGCCCGAGTTACCGGGATTGATCGCAGTGTCGGTTTGGATAAACCGGTCATAAGCACCGCCCGCGCCAATATTCCGCTGCAATGCAGAAATGATTCCCGCAGTCACCGAACTGCTCAGGCCAAGCGGGTTACCGATAGCAATTACCCAGTCGCCAACGCGGCTTTTGGTTGAATCGGCCATCGCCACAAACGGCAGACTGCTTGCTTTGATCTTTAGCAGCGCGATGTCGGACTGCGGATCACGGCCGACGATTTCGGCAGTATATTCTTTGCCGTCGAACAAGGTCACGGTGACGCGGTCAACCGCTTCACCCGCCGGACCACCGGCGACGACATGGTTGTTGGTCACGATGTAACCATCGGCCGAAATCAAAAAGCCCGAGCCGCCGCTTGCCTGCTCCTGTGTCACCGGACGACGTTCGCCGGTGAACGGATTGAAGCTGGTTGCAACCTGAACTTTTTGCTTTGTGGCGATATTGACCACCGCTGGTTGCAACTGTGCGACCAGATCGGCAAAACTGGCAGGGGCACCAGCAGGAGCTAGATTGGCTTGCGCCGAAACTGGAAGCGCAGATTGCGCCGTGACGGGCGAACCATTGACCAGTGCAAAGGCACTTCCCGTCAGCAAAAGCGCGGTTGTGGCTGCATAAGCGTAACGCACGGATTTCATTCCTCTCGTCTAAGACTGGGGCAAAATGCCCGAAATTCAGCCGTTGGATGGCGTGGCTAATCTTAACGCCAATTGAATGGGCGCCGGATGACCCGGCAAATGTCGTTCGCCTTTCGACTAACGACCGTTACGGAATTTTTCCAGATAGGCGTTTTGCGGCGACAAGATGATATTGCTTGCGCCTTCACCATTCTGGAAAGTCTGGCGATAGCTTTGCATCGCCCGGTAGAAATCGTAAAATTCGGGGTCCTTGCCATAGCTAATCGCGTAGATGCGCGCGGCTTCGGCCTCGGCATCAGCGCGGATGATTTGCGCTTCCTTTTGGCCTTCAGCGTCTATCGCGATTGCTTCCTGATTCCGCGCACTCCGCATCCGGTTATAGGCCGATTGCAAAGTGGCGGCGGGAAGATCAGCGCGCTTGATTCGCACATCGATGACTACGGCGCCATATTTGCTGGCTTCGCGGTTGAGTGCAGTTTGGATGTTCTCCATTACCTGACCGCGCTCGGCGCTTAGCAGTGCTGCAAACGTCCGCTTACCGAGCTCGTTACGCAGAGATGATCCAAGAATAGTCCGAAGCTGATCGCGCAAACGATCTTCGGTACGGATTGTACGATACATGACATCGGGCTGTGTCACCCGGAACCGGGCAAAAGCATCGACTTGTAGTCGCAACTGATCAGTCGACAACACTTCCTGCTGTTCCATTTCAACGCTGAGCACACGCTTGTCGATGACCTGAATCTGCTCAACCAAGGGAATGCGAAATGTCAGGCCAGCTCTGGTTTCGCCGAATTCTTCATTCGGACGATACTTATTCACCACGCGGTCTACCTTACCGTAGCTACTGATAATAGCTTGTTGCGTTTCGGGCACGACCGTGACTGACATGCTCAACAATATGAGCGCGCCGAACGCTGCGATGGCGAGATAGATCGGGTTTCGCATGAATGTCTGGGTCATTGCTTCTTACCTGTCACGGTGACGGTTTCATCCTTTGGGGCCGGACGGCTTTTGAATTCGGGAATGGGGAGATATGGGGTAACACCGCCGGTTTCGACAATCGTCTTGTCGACCTTGCCGAGCACCTGCTCCATAGTTTCATAATATAGCCGGCGTTTGGTAACTTCCGGTGCTTCGCGATATTGGACATAGATTTTGTCAAACTCGGCGGTCTCACCCAAGGCAAGCTCGGTGACGCGGCTCGCATAAGCGCGGGCATCGTTCATGTAACTTTCGCGGCGCTGCTGCGCTGCGTTGACTTCGCGGAACGCATCGTTGACTTCGGCTGGCGGGTCCGACTGCCGGATTGAGATGCTCTGTACCAGTACGCCTGCGCGATATTCGTCGAGTATCTGTTGCATGCGCCTGCGCACCTCAAGTTCGATGGCACCGCGACCCGGACCGATGGCCTGCGTCAGATCGAAATTGGCCACGGCGGCGCGCATCGCGCTTTCAGCCACCTCTTTGACCGTCCCGTCGGGGCTATCGAGCTGGAAAAGATATAGTTCAGGATCCTTGATCGACCAGCGTACATCATAGGCCATGTCGATGATGCTTTGGTCCCGCGTCAAAACCAGATTTTCGCTGCTTGCCTTTGGCGATCCGACCGCTGTGGTCTGGATTTGCTGCGTATCTATCTTAGTGATGTTTTCAAATGGGGAAGGCAATGTGAGCTGGATGCCGGGCGGTACCGTCCGGGCAAATTTACCCAATCGCGTAACGACGCCTTCCTGCTCTGGCCCAATGCGGTGGACGCTCGTCCACACCAGCCACAGCGCCACAAATGCGATAACGATAATCGGCCACCAGCTTTTGCCGTTGGCGCGCTTGGGCATGCCGGTAAAACCGCCGCCGCCTTTGCCGCCGCCTGCGCGGCGCAAAAGATCCTCAAGTGAAGGTCCGCGCTGGCGACCGGTTTGTGCGCCGCGGATGGGAACGGGATCCCACGGGTTGACAGGCTCAGGTTTTGAACTGCCATTGTCGCCCGCCGAACCTTTCGGTTTGTTCGTGTCGCCCGTAGAGTCCCAAGGACCCTTGCCATCTACCGCCAAAATTTCACTGCCCTGATCGTCGATTATTTTGCTCATGGAACCTTTATAGGAACGGTTTTTCAGAAAAACAGTGTCAATCCCGCAATTCTGATTCTATTCGGCACATGATGGCTGAATTCGATGCTTTTTCCGATATAATTTCAACGGTAGCGGGCCCCCGCGCAAGCGGGCTAAAGGCCGCTGATGGCGCGGTTTCCTTGATGCTTGATGTGTCAGGAATGAATGTCACTGAACGAAACGAGATTGAGGCCGCGATGCGCAGCGCGTTGTTGGCCGCTGGCGCAGCTTCTGTACGGATCATGCTGACCGCTGAAAAGATTACGCCGCGCCTTATCGCTATTGCTAGCGGCAAGGGCGGAGTTGGCAAATCGACGCTATCCACGAATCTCGCGGTCGCGATGGCGCGCGCTGGGCGGGCGGTCGGGGTGGTTGATGCCGATATTTACGGCCCCTCGCAGGTCCGTTTGATGGGCGCTGACGGTAGCAAACCCGAAGCTGCTGAAAGCAGGATGTTCCCGATCAAGGGCGCAGGAAATGTTCCGTTCCTGTCGATGGCACAGCTGGTAAATCCAGGACAAGCAATTGCCTGGCGCGGCCCGATGGCGGGCAATGCGTTATCGCAACTGGTCGATGCGCATTGGGGCAATGTCCGAGACATCATCGTCGATATGCCGCCGGGTACGGGCGACATCCAATTGTCGATGATCCAAAAGCACAAGCCCATTGGCGCGGTCATCATATCAACACCGCAGGACCTAGCGTTAATCGATGCGATGCGCGCGATCAGCTTTTTCGATACGGCCAAGGTGCCGATTATCGGCCTGGTTGAAAATATGGCGGGTTATCTCTGCCCGCATTGCGGGGAGATGAGTGACCCGTTCGGCTCGGGCGGGGCAGAGGCGGCAGCGGTGGAATTGGGGATACCCTTTCTGGGTCGGATTCCGCTCGACATCAATATCCGGTTGGCGAGTGACGCAGGCAAACCGCCAGCGTTGGGAGACGGTCCCATCAGCGATGCTTATGCCGCGATAGCAAAGCGCGTGACCGAATGGATCGATAAACCGAAGGCCAATGCTGCATGAGCGACGGCGGGGAAGATGGCAGCGGCGTTACCCGCCGAAAATTGCTCGTTGGCGGTGGCGTAGGTGTTGGCCTGTTGGTTGCTTGGGGACTGTGGCCGCGAAAATATCAGCCCAATTTGCGCCCAGCACCCGGTGAGCATTTGTTCGGACCCTGGCTGAAAATTGCCGAGGATGGGAAAGTCATCATCGGCGTGCCGCAAAGCGAATCCGGGCAAGGCGTCTACACGGCATTGGCGCAAATCGTAGCAGGCGAGCTTGGAGCGGATTGGCGTTCGGTCGCCGTCCAGCCGGTGCCACCAAGCCCGCTGTTCGCCAACAGCCTGCTCGCCCGAGAATGGGCTCCTGCCTTTTTGCCCGAAGGCATTGCACTCGACGCGAGTGGCGGCCCCGTTGCCAGCGGGGTCAATGAACTTGCTGCACGCGACTTGTTTGTCGTCACCGGCGGGTCGTCGTCGATCCGTCAGTTCGAGCGGCCCTGCCGAGAGGCCGGAGCGACCGCTCGCGTACTATTATGTCAGGCGGCTGCCAAGCGTTGGGATATCGATTGGGAACAGTGCCAGACCGACAAGGGCTTTGTGACCTTCGGTAAAAAACGCATCGCTTTCGCCGAATTGGTCGTCGATGCTGCCGGGTTGGAACCGCCATCGCCAGTACCGTTGTTTCCATCACCGCGGAACCGGCTCTCGGGACGGGACGCACCAAGGCTGGATTTGGCCGCCAAGGTTGACGGTAGCGCAAGTTTCGCTGGCGATATCCGGCTGCCTGACATGCTCTATGCATCTGTGAGAGCAGGGCCCATTGGCAATACAACATTGAAATCGGCACAAACCAAGGGGCTCAAAATCCGCGGCGTAGTAAATGTCGTCAAAACCGATCATTGGATCGCTGCTGTGGCAACCAACTGGTGGGCGGCAAACAAGGCGCTTGATGCAATGGCCCCTGTATTTAGTACGAAGGGCCGTATGGCCGATAGTGGGCAGATTGCCGAAAGCCTTTCGAACGCTATCGCCAAAGGGCCTGGCACGCGCCTGATTGCCGAGGGCGATGTTGACGCAGCGATGGCGAATGAGGCGGCGACGCGCGTCTTCAAAGCGGATTACAGCGTGGCGGCGGCGGTGCACGGGCCGATTGAAACGCGCTCCGCCACAGCCGAATTTCGCGGCGGCCGTCTGCAATTGTGGATGGCGAGCCAAGCACCGCAAACCGCGCGACTGGCGGCGGCGAAGGCCATCGGTATCGACGTTGATGATGTCGTGTTTTTTCCGGTGATGGCAGGCGGCAGTTTCGATCGCAATTTCGATAGCCTTATCGCAGCGCAAGTCGCTGTGATTGCCAAGCAAGTTGAACGCCCAGTGCAACTCATTTGGTCACGCCCCGAAGATTTCATCCGCGACCATGTTCGCACACCTGCCCTTGGCCGGATGTCGGGAGCTATAGACCGCGAGGGCCGAGTAGCAGGCCTCGCTGTCCGCGTCGCTGCCGGTTCGACTATGCGCGAGCTGGCCAACCGCATGGAAGGTCAAAGCGTGCACGAGGCACAGATAGATGCTGGTGGAGAGTTCGACGTTTTGGCCATAGATGGCGCAACGCCGCCTTATGCCATCCCCAATTTGACCGTAGACCATTTCCCGGTCGCATTACCAATGCCGACTGGCCCGTGGCGCGGTTTGGCACATAGCTATACCTGCTTTTTCATCGAATCCTTCATCGACGAACTGGCGCAAAAGGCAGGTGTTGAACCGCTGTCCTACCGGATGCAAATGTTGGTCGGGCAAACAAGGCTTGCCCGCTGCCTGACAGGCGTTGCTAGCATGGCAAATTGGGATGGCGGCGCTTCGGGCAGCAACAAGGGACTTGCATGTCATTCGATGCGCGGCAGCCATATCGCGATTATCGCGAGCGCGCGGACCAGCGAAACAGGCGTCCGGGTCGACCGGATTTCCGCGATGGTTGATTGCGGGCGACTGATAAATCCGGAGCTAGCGCGTCAACAGATCGAAGGCGGAATCGTTTTTGGGTTGGCTCAGGCTTTGGGGACATCGACCGAATTTGAGAACGGCCTGCCAACAGCGCGGCGGCTGCGCGATATCGACCTGCTGAAACTGGCCGATATTCCCGAAATTACCGTTGAGTTCATCCGCAATGACGAGGCACCGGGGGGTGTTTCCGAACTCGGCGTCCCCGCTGTCGCACCTGCCGTTGCAAATGCGCTGTTTTCGGCCGCAGGTATAAGGTTGCGCGAACTGCCATTATTGTCGAGAGGGCTGTAATGTCATTGCCGCCCGATCATCCCCCTGTTGCGACGCCGAAGGTCGGCGTATTGCTTGTCAATCTGGGAACCCCAGACGAGCCGACGACGCCGGCGGTCAAGCGTTACCTCAAGCAATTCTTGTCCGACCGCCGCGTTGTCGAAATCCCACCGCTGATCTGGCAGCCGATTTTGCGCGCGATCATCCTCAACACCCGACCGCAAAAGTCCGCCGAAGCTTATGCAAAAGTATGGACCGACAAAGGTTCGCCGCTGGCGTTTTTTACCGTTGGGCAAACCGAAGCTTTGGCGTCGCGGATGACCGGCGAAGCTGATGTCCGCTATGCGATGCGATATGGAAATCCTTCTGTGGCCGATCAATTGGCGGCAATGAAAGAAGCGGGCTGCAACCGTATTTTGATTGCGCCGCTGTACCCGCAATATTCGGGCGCTACGACAGGCACAGTGCTTGACGAGGCCTATGCGACCTTGACGCAAATGCGCTGGCATCCCGCCATTCGCACATTGCCCGCCTATCATGACGACGCTAATTATATTGGTGCGCTCAAGGCATCAATCGAAGCATCATTGGCGAAAATCGACTTCGAGCCAGACGCGCTGGTTATCAGTTTTCACGGAATGCCCGAGCGAACGCTGCAGTTGGGCGATCCCTATCATTGCCATTGCCAGAAAACCGCGCGGCTACTGTCCGAATCGATGGGACGTGAGCTTGTCGTCAGCTTCCAATCCCGCTTTGGCCGCGCCAAATGGCTTGAGCCCGCGACGGACGATACGATCATGCGATTGGGCCATGAAGGCAAAAAGAAAATTGCCATTTTTGCGCCTGGCTTCTCGGTTGACTGCCTTGAAACGCTCGAGGAACTTGCCATCCAGGGGCATGAGCAATTTGAAGAAGCAGGCGGAACGCATTTTGCCTATTTACCGTGCCTCAATGACAGCGATATCGGCATGGACATGCTCGAAACGCTGGTCAGGCGCGAATTGGCTGGCTGGATAGCCTAACGCTTACGTCAACTTGCGCTCTTCGCTGGCCTGATTAATCATCACGACAAATCAAAGACGAAAGCAGGAGAGAGATGGATGTCACGTATTGCGGTTGTAACCGGGGGTACACGCGGTATCGGTGAGGCGATTAGCCTGAAGTTAAAGGAAAAAGGCAGTCTCGTGGTTGCCAATTATGGCGGTAACGACGTCGCAGCCAAGGCGTTTTCCGAACGGACTGGTATTCCGGTTCGCAAATGGGATGTGGGCGACCATCATGCGTGCTTGGAATCCTGCTCGGCTATCGAGGCTGAGTTCGGGCCGATTGATATCATGGTCAACAATGCGGGCATAACCCGCGACGCGACCATGGTCAAAATGTCGTTCGAACAATGGGATGAGGTTATTCGTGTCGATCTCACGGGCTGCTTCAACATGGCAAAGGCCGTGTTTTCAGGCATGCGCGAACGCAAATGGGGACGGATCGTCAATATTGGCTCAGTCAACGGGCAGGGCGGACAAATCGGTCAGGTCAACTATGCCGCTGCCAAATCGGGCATTCACGGTTTTACCAAATCTCTTGCGATGGAAGGCGCGCGTCACGGCGTCACCGCGAACGCAATTGCTCCGGGCTATATCGGCACCGAAATGCTGGCGACTATTCCTGAAAATGTCATGGAAAAAATCGTTGCGCAAATTCCGGTAGGTCGTCTGGGTAACGCGGATGAAATCGCACGCGGTGTTGAGTTCCTGACGAGCGAAAATGCAGGGTTCATCACTGGGTCGACTCTGTCGATCAACGGTGGCCAACATATGTATTGATGGGAAGGCAGGAAGGTGAGCGACATCTACCACCCCCCTGTCAAACGCAGCATGACCATTGCCGGGCATCAGACGTCAATCAGCCTAGAGCCATTATTTTGGGATAGGCTGAAACGGGCGGCGGACTCGCAGTCGTTGCCGATCAACGCACTTGTCGCCCTAATAGATGTCGAGCGGCTCGAGTCCGCAACGCCGTGCGGGCTCGCAAGCGCAATCCGATTATGGCTTGCCGCCAACACAAAAAAAGTCCCGTCACATTAATATGTGACGGGACAATTGCGACCCATGAGATACTCGAATTCCCATGATACTTTAAAAAATTAGTGCAGGCGGACGGTAAACTCTATCGCGTTAGACCGGAGGAGGGAAACCGGTAAAGTCCTAACACCTCTCACATCGAGGGAGGGTAGATCAAGGTGTACGTTGTCGCGGAATTCACCGTCTGCCTGCGCATTTGCTATGCTCTTGAAATATCGACAGACCAATACCGCATTTGACCTATACCGAACTAACGCTGATATGTCGGTCTATAATCCAGCCTCGACGGCAATACGCACCGCGTCGGCTGCGTTTGAGGTCGAAAGCTTTTTGAACATCAGCATCCTGTGCATTTGCACGGTTTTTTCGCTCAGTGACAAACGAAATGCGATTTGCTTGGTGCGAAAGCCTTGTGCCATCTGCTGCAATATCTCGCGCTGGCGCGGAGACAGGCGATCGACGATTTCTGCTGCTTGCTGTTGGCGGACCAGCGCGATGCTTTCCTCGTCAGGCAATACTTCGATTTGTGAGCCTACGAACAATTCCAGTTCGCCCTCATCGTCGAACAAGGGGGCGATCATGACAGCGTTGCGAAATGGCGAGCCGTCTTTGCGGTAATTGATCAATTCCGCGAGCGCAGGACGGCGCGCATAGATTGATTCGCGCAATTTCTCGGTCTGCGAATTCTCGGTATCAGGCCCACGCAGAAACCGACAATTCCGGCCAACTGATTCTTCTTCAGTATAGCCGGTCATTGCGCAAAATGCCGCATTTACGGCGATTAATGGATTATCGGCCTGCAGGGGATCGCTTACAACGGTTGCGATGGGGCTATGCCGTATCGCTTCCAGAACCGGGTGCCGAAATCGTTTTGGTAACGTGGTTTGCATCGTCATCGCGTCATTCTCGATACAAAAATGGCGTAAAACATGCGACTTGGCAAGGGGCGACGTAAGTTAGTTTAATCCGACCCGACCCGTTCCACATCAGCGCCTACCAGTTGTAGCTTTTCCTCGAGCCGTTCATAACCGCGGTCGAGGTGATATAGACGGCTGACATGCGTTTCGCCTTCGGCAACCAATCCTGCGATAACCAGACTCATCGATGCACGCAGGTCGGTCGCCATCACGGGTGCGCCGGTCATTTTTTTGACGCCATGGACAATCGCTGTCCGACCCTTGGTCTCGATATGTGCACCCATGCGGTTGAGCTCAGGCACATGCATATAGCGGTTTTCGAATATTGTTTCGGTCAGCACGCTGGCACCTTCGGCCATGCACAGCATCGCCATGAATTGCGCCTGCATATCCGTGGCAAAACCCGGATACGGCGCGGTAGAGATTGTCAGTGGCTTCAATTTGCCATCAGAGGCGACGCGAACGCCGGTTTTTGTTACTTCGACCGTGACACCTGCCTGGCGTAGCGCATCTAATGTCGCGTCCATTTCGCTAGCTTTCGCGCCAACCAATTCGACATCACCGCCAGTAATTGCAGCTGCGCAGGCATAGCTGCCAGCCTCAATCCGGTCGCTCATCACGCGGTAGGTAGCACCGTGCAGCCGGTCCTTGCCGTGGATGATAAGGTCTGAACTGCCGATACCCTCGATTTCTGCACCCATATCCACCAGCAAATTGCACAGATCGACAATCTCGGGTTCGCGCGCAGCATTGTGCAACACGCAGGTGCCCTTGGCCAGGCTGGCGGCCATCAGAGCGTTTTCGGTTGCACCGACCGACACGACGGGGAAGGTGTATGTGCCGCCGGGGATGCCTTTTTTGGCAATCGCTTTCACGTAACCAGCGGCCACTTCGATCTCGACGCCAAACGCTTCGAGCGCTTTGAGGTGGAGGTCGATCGGCCGGTTGCCGATAGCGCAGCCGCCCGGCAGCGACACGGTCGCCTCGCCAGCGCGTGCGAGCATCGGACCAAGCACCAGTATCGATGCCCGCATTTTGCGGACAAGATCATAAGGTGCCACATTGCTGGTAATGCGCGTGGCTTCGAGCGTCATGACGCGGCCGAAATCTTCGGGGCGGGAGCCGGCAACGGTGGTCGAAATGCCGAATTGGTTCATTAGATGCTGGAAGCCGTCAATGTCTGCCAGACGGGGCAAGTTGCGCAACGTCAGCGGCTCATCGGTCAGCAATGCACACGGGATGAGCGTCAAAGCGCTGTTCTTTGCCCCTGAAATCGGAATTTTGCCTTTGAGCGCGTTGCCGCTGCGTACGATTATCTTATCCATCGCAGGGTATTTAACGTGAATTGCCTAGCTGGCAAGCGCCTCTGATACTTGTGCCAATCGTTCCTTGCCCCAAAACATTTCGTCACCGACAAAGAATGTTGGTACACCGAATGCGCCGCGCGCCGCAGCTTTTTCGGTGTTCGTGGCCAGTTTGGCCTTAACCTCTGGATCATCGGACATGGCGATAAGCGCGGCGCCGTCGATTCCGGCTTTGTCGAGCACATCCTGCACTATCGCCGGGTCTCCGGTGTTTGCACCTTTCTCCCACATCGCAGTCATGATCGCCTCGACATAAGGCATGAAGCAACCAAGATGTTGCGCGGCCACTGCCCCACGCATCAAGTGGAGCGAATTGATCGGGAAATGCGGGTTCATTTTGAAGGGCAGGTTGTTCGCCTTCACGAAGCGGTCAAATTCGAGCATCTCGTAGTTGCGCTTGGCGGGTGTTTCGGCATAGCGCATTAGCGGAGGCTGATTGTTGGTCAGCTTGAATAAGCCGCCGAGCAGGATTGGTACATAAGTCACCTTGGCTCCCGTAAGTGCGCAGATTTCAGGCAGCATCTTGTGCGCCAGATAACTGTTCGGACCTCCGAAATCGAACAGGAATTCAAAGCTTTTTGCCATTAGAATGTTTCTGCCCAAGGTCGCAAATCCATCTCATGGGTCCAAGCACTGCGGTGCTGTTTTTGCAGCGTGACATATTGCGCGGCGATGGCTTCGGGCGAAAGCAATTTGTCGGCTGCTTTTGCCGCTTCAAAATCTGGCCGCAGGCCGCGGATGAATTCGGTATCGATGGCGCCGTCGATGACGACATGCGCAACATGGATATTTTGCGGCCCCAGCTCGCGCGCCATTGATTGGGCGAGCATTCGGAGCGATGCCTTGGCGCCCGAAAATGCCGAGAAACCATTGCCACCACGGATCGATGCTGTGGCGCCGGTAAAAATTATCGTACCGCGTTGCCGCCCGACCATGCGCTTGGCAACTTCGCGGCCCATCAGGAACCCGGCAAAGGCAGCCATCTCCCAGACCTTGCGGTATACCTGCGCGGTGGTTTCAAGCACCGAGAAGTTAACATTTGCACCGATGTTGAACACCGCAACCTCGATTGGCCCGACATCGCGCTCGATTGCATCGACCATTGCGACAACTTCTTCCTCGCTCCGCGCATCGCCGGGATAGGCTTGCGCCTCAAATCCTTCTGAGCGGATGGATGCGGCTAGCGCTTCCAGCTGTTCGACATTCCGTGCGCGTCGGTTGACGCAAGCGGTAAACCCCTCGCGGGCAAAGGCCTTTGCAATTGCGCCGCCAGTAGCATCGCCTGCCCCGACAATCAGGGCGGCTTTGTTACTCAAGCCTTCTCAAGGGTGCATTGCAGCGGATGTTGGTTCTTCGCCGCGAAATCCATGACCTGAGTCACCTTTGTTTCAGCGACTTCATAAGTAAATATGCCGCAGACGCCGACGCCCTTTTGATGGACATGCAACATTACGCGCGTGGCCTGATCGGTATCCATCGAGAAGAATGCTTTCAGCACATGAACAACGAACTCCATCGGCGTGTAATCATCATTGAGCAGCAGGACTTTGTACTGGCTGGGTTTCTGCGTTTTTGGCCTAGTGCGCGTTGCAAGGCCGACGCCGGGGCGTCCGCTGCCGCCCTGCTTGTCGTCGTCGTCGTCGATCATGAAAATATGCATGGAGCTAAAATAGGATAGGGCAGGGCGACTCTGCAAGCCCCGTTTGTCGCAATCCAAAAAGAAACCGCCCTTTCCGTGTGGGAAAAGGCGGCTCTTAATTTCATGCGCCGGTTCGCTCGAGACTTCCCACCGCCTATAGAGGAGGAGAGAGAGGGCGGCAGGTGCTCAGAAACGCACCGGCACAATCTTCACGAAAGTGCTTACGCAGCTTTCTTGAAAAGATCGGTTGTGACCGCGATGCGGTTCGAAATCGGCTGGAACATGTCGCTAACCAGCTTAACCATCGCTTCGGTGTTCTTCGAAGTCTGGGCAACTGCAACATCAAAGCTCTTACGAGCATATTCGCCCTGAAGCTTCACGAAATCGGTTGGCGACTTAACGGCAGTGATTTCTTTGACAGCAGCCTGCATTTCTTCGAAATTCTTCTTGGCGAATTCGACATTGATCTTGCCCATGTCCTGCGCGCCCTTCGCAGCAATCTTGCCAGCTTCGATCATCGCTTCGATGTTCGCTTTGTTGAATTCGACCGCATCAGCAGCAAGCTTCTTGCTCTTTTCGGTTGCTTCGGCTGCCTTTTCACGGACGTCAGCGAAAAATTCAGTCGCTTTCTCTGTTACCTGTTCGGCAGTCGCTTTTACAGTATCAGTCATTTTAGTTACTCCTTGAGTAATCGGGGTGGGTTCAACAGACACGATTTTGGTGACCAGCGCCGGAGCAGGCTTCGCGGCTTTAACCGGTGAACGCTTTACGGCCTTTGTTGGAGCAGGCTTTGCTATTTTGGCTACGGTCTTCGCCACAGCGGGTTTTGCAATTTTTGCCGGAAGAGGCTTTGCAGCCTTCGCCGGAGCGGAAACAACCTTAGCTTCTTCAGAAGCAGGAGTTACCGCTTTGACCTGAGCAACAACCGGGGTGACTGCTACAGCGGCAGTTGTCCCGACCGCAGGCTTTGCGGTTTCTGTTGCACCTGAAATATTTGCATTGCTAGCCATATCGAGCACCGTTTCTGTTGTGTTGCACTGCACAATAATGAAAGCGGCGACCTATGTCAACAAAAAATGGTGCAGCGCACAATAAATGTCTAAAAGCCAAATTTCGGCTTTTAGATCAATTGATTATGCGTCCAGAGTAAGCTTTTCAAAGCGGTCATAATGATGATCGGCTGAACCAAATTGATTTTCGATCATTGTCGCCCGCTTGAAATAATGACCGATAGCAAGTTCCTGCGTAATGCCGATGCCGCCATGCGTCTGGATGGCGTTCTGGCCAACAAACTTGGCGGCGCGGCTGACCTTCGCCTTGCAAGCGGAAACAGCAGCCATGCGCTCTGCCGCTGGCAGGTCAAGCTTCAGAGTCGCCATCGTGGTCATCGATTTCGATTGCTCGACCTCCATAAACATGTCGACCATGCGGTGCTGCAAAACCTGAAAGCGCGAGATTGGCTGACCAAACTGGTTGCGCTGCTGAGCATAGGCAAGCGTGCCTTCGTGGAGCTTCAGCGTTACACCGCACGCCTCGGCACAAACCGCAACGGTGGCTTCGTCAATGATCTGTTCGATGAGCGGAAGGCCAGCGCCTTCGCCGCCGAGCAATGCATCGCTCGGAATCGCAACATTTTCGAAATAGACTTCCGATGCCTGGAAACCATCGACAGTCGGATAGTCGCGGCGGACGATGCCGGAGGACTTCGCATCGATCAGGAACAGCGACACGCCGCCTGTTTCGCTGCCCGAGCCACCGGTGCGAGCGCTAACCAGAAAATGCGTTGCCCAAGGGGCGGCATAAACGACGCCCTTGTGGCCGTTTAAAATGTAACTAGCGCCATCCTTCTTCGCAGTGGTGCGAATATTCGCCAGATTATACCGGCCTTGCGGTTCGGCATAGGCAAAGGCGATGATGACATTGCCGCTTATGATTTCGGGAATGACCGCGTCGGCGACTGCGCCGCCCACGGCCTTCAAAGCGCCGCCGCCTAGGACGACGGTTTGCAGATACGGCTCGATCGCAATGACTTTGCCGAGCTCTTCCATGATAAGGGCATTTTCAAGAGGTCCGCCACCGAGGCCGCCATGCTCTTCACTGAATGCCGCGCCGAGCATTCCGAGGTCTTGCGCCAATGCCTTCCAGATACCTGCATCACGACCGGTTTCGCTAGCGATCATCTTGCTGCGCGAATCGAAGTCATAGGTGTCGGCCAGAAAGCGGCTGAGCGTCTCGCGGATCATGTCCTGCGTTTCGGTGTAGGTGAAATCCATTATAGTTATCCCGTCCTAAGGTCCGTCATGCTGAACTTGTTTCAGCATCTCAATTTCGACGTTGCGAATTAAGACCCTGAAACAAGTTCAGGGTGACGGTTGAGTGTAAGTTAAATCCCAAGCACCATCTTGGCGATGATGTTACGCTGGATCTCGTTTGATCCGCCGTAGATCGTCGTCTTACGCGCATTGAAATAGGTTGGTGCGGCGCGGTGGGCGTAATCGGGGCCGATTGGGTGCTCGTTGTCACCTTCACCAAAACCACGGAAATATGGCGCACCATAATGGCCGACGGCTTCAAGCGCGAGTTCGGTAATCCGCTGCTGAATCTCGGAGCCCTTGATCTTGAGCAAGCTCGATTCTGGCCCTGGACCCTTGCCAGCCGCGACGCCCGCAAGGCTGCGCAGTTCAGTGAACTCAAGCGCGGTCAGATCGATTTCAAGCTCCGAAACCTTACGCTTGAAAAAGGCGTTAGCGAGCAGCGGCTTGTCGCCGTCCATTTCGGTTCGAGCAATTTCCTTGATCTTTTCAACGCCGCGCTTCGAACGGGCAACGGCGGCAATGCCAGTGCGTTCATGCGCGAGCAAGAACTTGGCGCAGGTCCAACCCTTATTCTCTTCATAAACGCGCTGGTTGACTGGAACGCGAACATCCTCGAGCCAGACTTCGTTGACTTCGTGCTCTCCGCCAAGTGTAATGATCGGGCGAACAGTTACACCGGGCGATTTCATGTCGATCAAAAGGAAGCTGATGCCTTCCTGCGCCTTGGCATCGCTATCGGTGCGAACGAGGAAAAAGCCCCAATCGGCATGCTGCGCCATCGTGGTCCAGGTCTTCTGGCCGTTGACGATATAATGGTCGCCTTCGCGGACAGCCTTGGTGCGGAGCGATGCAAGGTCCGAGCCGGCGCCAGGTTCCGAATAACCCTGACACCACCAGTCATCGCCCGAAAGGATGCCAGGCAGGAAGCGCTCTTTCTGTTCTGGCGTACCGAAGGTGTATATCACTGGTCCCACCATCGACAGGCCGAAAGGCATCGTACCGATGCAATCTGCGGCTGCCAGTTCTTCGGACCAGATAAACCGCTGCGTGGGAGTCCAGCCTGGGCCGCCATATTCGACAGGCCATGCCGGCGCAATCCAGCCCTTTTTGGCAAGAATGCGGTGCCATGACAGGAAGTCTTCCTTCGACAGATCATGCCCTTCATCTTGCACCAAGCGAAGATTTTCGGGGTAGTTCTCGGCGATGAAAGTGCGCACTTCAGTTTGGAAGGCGATTTCTTCAGGGCTGAATTCCAGTTGCACGGCGATTCTCCTCAAAAGCGTTATTCTCGAGATACTAGACGTTTACGTAAACGTCAACTGCTGGATTTATGTAATAGATCACCGAAGTCGGACGGACTTCTGTCGAATTTCTACTAGTAGGCAGCGTCGAAGCGGCATATAGCCATTACAGGGGGTCGCACCACAATTCGGTATTTTTTTTCAGGGCGTGCTTATTGGGCTGTGCTGCAAGGAAAGGATTAAGATGCGACTGATTTTATCGACGTTAGTAGCTGGCGCTATGCTGGTTTCTGCTGCGCCTGCCGCTGCCAAGAAGGAGGACAAGTCCTCGGCGAAAAAGGCACAGGATAAGGGTGCGACCGAAATTCCGTTATGCACGCGCAAGCTGGGCACCGTGGCGATCACCGAACCTGAAACGCAGTGGTGGAGCGAACTTGGACTTTCGAACCCCGAAGCCGTAATCAAGTTCTTTGTACAAAAGTCAGGTTGTTTCAGCCTTGTTGATCGCGGTAGTGGTCTCGCGGCGCGCGCCGTTGAACGCGCACTCGGCGACTCCGAAGAATTGCAGCGCGGGTCGAATATCGGCAAACGACAGGTTAAGGCTGCAGATTATGTGATCGTTCCTGATATTATCAGCCGCAACAGTAATTCCGGTGGCAGCGGCATTGCTGGCGGTTTGGCAGGGGCGCTTGGTGGACGGTTCATCGGCGGCCTAGTCGGCGGGCTGAAGGTTTCGAAGAAGGAAGCGAGCGTTTCGCTATCGGTCGTCAATGTTCGTACCACTGAAATCGAGGCGCTTAGCGAAGGCTATTACCGCAAATCGGACGTTAGCTGGGGTGCGGGCGGCGGCGCTTGGTGGGGCGGCGGTCTTGCGGGTGCAGGTGGCGGAAGTTATCAGAATAGCGACATCGGCCAAGTTATCGTTTTGGCCTATCTCGACGCCTACAAGAAAATGGTTGGCGAACTCGGAGGCTTGCCGGAAAATGCTAGCGCGGCAGCGCCGCAAGCCGAATAATATCGCACGCGAGGGCGGCGCAATCGCCGTCTTCTCGTCAACGGGTTTTGACGTAACTTCCCGGCGCCGGTTCGAGCGCTTTCAATTTTCCCTCGCCAGGAATACGCGCGCCTTTCGCAGCGACTTGCTTGTCGCTGTGCCTGGTCAACCACGCGTTCCAATCCGGCCACCAGCTTCCCTTGGTCTCCGTTGCGCCGTCGATAAAGGCCTCTAACGACGCGGGCTTCGCGTCATTCGTCCAATATTGGTATTTCTGCTGAACGGGCGGGTTGACGACCCCTGCGATATGTCCGCTTCCAGCAAGCACGAATTTCATCGGTCCGGTAAAATGATCCTGCATTTTCCAGACGCTTTCGGCAGGGGCGATATGATCCTCGCGTCCAGCCTGGATATAGGTCGGCGTTTTGACCTTGGTCAGGTCAATTGGCGTATCGAGTGCGGACATCGCGTTTGGAATTACCAGCTTATTATCGCGGTACAGGTCGCAGAGATATTCTCGGTGCCACTTGGCGGGCAGGTTAGTGACATCGCCGTTCCAGTGGAGCAGATCAAATGCGGGATATTCTTCGCCGAGCAGATAATTTTTGACCACCGTGGACCAGATCAAATCCTTGCCGCGCAGCAAGTTGAAACTCAGCGCCAAAAACCGACCGTCGAGATAGCCTTGCGGTGCGGCCATTGCCTCGACCATTTTGATTTGATGTTCGTCGATGAAGTTAAGTAGTTCGCCGCCACGGGTGAAATCGACCTGTGCGGTAAAGAAGGTGGCGCTCCTGACTTTCGCGCCTTCACCTTTGGCGGCAAGAATTGCCAACGTCGCCGCAAGAGTAGTCCCGGCGACACAGTAGCCAATGGTATGGACATCATCGACCTTAAGGACAGAGCGAACGGCATCGATCGCGTCAATTTGTGAAGCGATATAATCGTCCCACACAACATCTTTCATCGAACTGTCAGCAGATTTCCATGACACGACGAACACGGTAATGCCTTGATCGACACAATATTTGATGAAGCTTTTTTCTGCAGTCAGGTCGAGAATATAGAAGCGATTTATCCACGGTGGGAATATGATCAGCGGCGTTTCCAGGACTTTTTCGGTGGAAGGCTCATATTGCAGCAGCTGATAAAGCGGCGTCTGATGAACGACTTTGCCAGGCGTAGCGGCAATATTCTCTCCGAGCTTGAATGCTTCGGGGTCAGTGTGGGTCAGCTGACCGCGCTGGATGTCATGCATCAAATGCTGCATTCCCGACATCAAGCTGGCACCGTTTGTCTCAATCGCCTTTTCAAGCGCCACCGGATTGGTGAAGGGCGAATTGGCAGGGCTCATCGCCTCCACGACCGTCCGGACAGCAAAACCAATCTTCGCTTTCTCTGCTTCTGGAATATTATCGAGCTGTTCCGCCGCGCCGAGCATATAGTCGGACATCACCTGATAACCCTGCCGCACCAGATCGAACACAGGATGTTCCCATTGCGGGCCGGCAAAGCGGCGGTCTTTGGGATCGACTTTGCCGCGCCCGGCCTTGGCCAGCGGTGCGAGGACCTGTCCCCATGCATCTAGCGCCTGTTTGTAAGCCGCCATCGGATCGTTCGGCATCCCTGCGCCGTCGATCATTTGGGTGATTTGCTCGGGGTCCATAAAGGGCGGGAGTTGCGGAGAATCGGCCATGTACACCACTTAACCCAAGCCAAGCTTTTGTCGAAGCATCGTTTGATTGTGCAGCGCAGCATTTACTTATGCTAAAAAGTGGCGCAATGGGCGCGATATATGACATTTGAAAACATCCATCCGCTTCTCGACGAAGCGCTTACCGCGCGTGGTTATACCACGTTAACACCCGTTCAAACCGCCGTGATAGCCGCTGAGGCCGAAGGCCGCGACCTTGTCGTATCGGCGCAGACCGGGTCGGGCAAGACCGTCGCTTTTGGCCTCGCAATGGCTCAGCAGATTCTCGACGGCGGCATGGTCAGCCTTGCCCGCGAACCCGCCGCATTGATTATCGCACCGACTCGCGAACTCGCATTGCAGGTCAGCCGCGAGCTTATGTGGTTGTTCGGCAAAGCAGGCGTGCGGATTGCGACCTGCGTCGGCGGGATGGACGCTTCCAAGGAACGCCGTAACCTGAGCCAGGGGGCGCAAATCGTTGTTGGAACGCCAGGACGGCTGCGCGACCATCTTGAGCGTGGTGCTCTCGATCTGTCGGCCCTGAAGGTCGCGGTGCTCGACGAGGCTGACGAAATGCTCGACATGGGCTTTCGTGACGAGCTTGAGGAAATCCTGAACTCGACGCCTGAAGGCCGCCGGACATTGCTATTCTCGGCGACAATGCCGAAGCCAATTGTGTCGCTGGCAAAGCGTTATCAGCGCGACGCGCTTCGCATTTCGACGGTCGGTGAAGATCGCGGACATGGTGACATCAGCTATCAGGTTGTAACGGTCGCTCCACCTGACATCGAAAATGCCGTAGTGAACCTGCTTCGTTTGCACGAGGCAGAAACGGCAATCCTATTCTGCGCGACACGCGAAAATGTGCGCCGCCTTCACGCCAGTCTGACTGAACGCGGCTTCAACGTCGTAGCACTGTCGGGCGAGCATTCGCAGTCCGAGCGTAACCAGGCCCTGCAGGCTTTGCGTGACCAGCGTGCGCGCGTCTGCGTTGCAACCGACGTTGCTGCTCGCGGTATCGACCTTCCCAACTTGTCACTGGTTGTTCACGTCGAGCTGCCGCGCGACGCCGAAGGGCTTCAGCACCGTTCGGGCCGCACCGGCCGGGCAGGGCGCAAGGGTACCGCCGTGCTCATCGTTCCCTATCAACGCCGCAAACGAGTCGAATCGATGCTGCGTGGCGCCAAGATCGAAGCCGAGTGGATCAAGGTGCCAACCGGCGCCGATATCCGTGCCAAAGATCATGAGCGCTTGCTTGAAACACTGCTGACGCCGGTCGAGGTCGAGGAAGAAGATCGCGCGCTTGGCGCGAAGCTGCTTGAGACAATGTCGGCCGAGGACATTGCTGCTGCTCTGGTCCGGGTTCATCGCGCCAAAATGCCGCAAGCCGAAGATATGCTCGATGACGGAAGCCGCGAACGACCACAGGAAAATCATCGTGCAGGGTTCGACGATTCGGTTTGGTTCACGCTCAATATCGGCCGCCGCAACAATGCCGATCCGAAGTGGATTTTGCCGTTGCTGTGCCGTCGTGGCGGGGTGACGAAAAACGATATTGGCGCAATCCGTATTGCCGCTAATGAAACACATGTTGGCATCGCTGCTGCTGCGGTGGCCAAATTCGCTAAGGCGATAGCGCAGCCCGGGCGTGACGAAGACCATGACGTCGAAATCGTGCAAGCCAGTGGTCCTCCGCGTGAAGCTGCACGCGATAATAAGCGCATGGGCAGGGATGGCGGACGACCGCAACGCCCGCAGCTTGGGGTAAGTTCGGGCGGTCCACGCAGTGATGGTCCTCGTGGCGGTGGTCCGCGCGGTGCAGGTGGTCCCCCCAGAGACGGCGCACGGCCGTTTCGCAACGATGGCCCGCCTCCGTCGAAGCACGGCGTCAAGCACAAGGCAAAGGGCAACCGGCCGCGGTAGTTAGTTTTTCTGGAAATGGGCGGAAACTTCGCCCATGAAGGCCGCTCTTGAAACCCAAACCGGAAACGGGAGCAAATGTCAGAAGAATTTTACCGCATCAAGCGCCTGCCGCCTTATGTCATCGCCGAAGTCAATGCGATGCGCGCGGCGGCCCGTGCAAGCGGTGAGGACATTATCGACCTTGGCATGGGCAATCCTGACCTGCCGCCGCCCCCACACGTGATCGAAAAGCTGTGTGAAGTTGCGCGCAAACCAGATGCGCACGGCTATTCCGCATCAAAAGGTATTCCAGGACTGCGTAAGGCGCAGGCCAACTATTACGGCCGCCGCTTTGGCGTCGAGGTCGACCCTGAAACTGAGGTCGTCGTGACAATGGGCTCTAAAGAGGGGCTCGCCAGCCTCGCCACGGCGATTACCGCGCCAGGCGACGTTGTACTTGCGCCGAACCCTAGCTACCCGATCCACACTTTTGGCTTCATCATCGCTGGCGCAACGATCAGGTCGGTGCCGACAACGCCCGATGAGAATTACTTCCGGTCGCTTGAACGCGCGATGGCCTTCACCGTCCCGCGTCCTTCGATATTGGTGGTGAACTACCCGTCCAATCCGACCGCCGAGACGGTTGACCTCGCATTTTATGAACGGTTGGTGGCTTGGGCTAAGGAGAACAAGGTCTGGATATTGTCCGATCTCGCTTATTCCGAGCTGTATTTCGACGGGAATCCTACACCCTCAATCTTGCAAGTAAAAGGTGGCAAAGACGTTGCGGTAGAGTTTACCTCGCTGTCCAAAACTTACTCGATGGCCGGATGGCGGGTCGGTTTTGCGGTTGGCAACAAGGACCTAATTGCAGCGATGACGCGGGTCAAAAGTTATCTCGATTATGGCGCGTTCACGCCTATTCAGGCCGCCGCTTGTGCTGCGCTCAACGGGCCTCAGGAAATTGTCGAACAGAACCGTCAGTTGTATCACAAGCGCCGCGACATATTGGTCGAGGCTTTTGGCCGCGCCGGGTGGGACATTCCGCCGCCGAAAGCTTCGATGTTTGCGTGGGCGCCTTTGCCGCCAGCACTAGCACATTTGGGAAGCCTCGAATTTTCTAAACAGATGCTCACTCACGCCAAGGTCGCGGTCGCTCCGGGCGTTGGTTATGGCGAGGATGGCGAAGGCTATGTTCGCATCGCCATGGTTGAAAACGAACACCGCCTCCGGCAGGCGGCGCGCAACGTTAAACGCTATCTGCAATCAATGGGCGTTAACACACCAAGCCAATCGAAAGCGATCTGACATGTCGCGCAGCGACTTCGCTTTCACTCACCGCTTTCGCGTGCGCTGGTCCGAGACCGATGCGCAGGGCGTCGTCTTCAATGCGCGTTATCTCGACTATGCCGACGTCGCGATCACCGAATATTGGCGCGCTGTGAAGTTTCGCGAGCAGGCGAAAGGGTCACCGCTTGAATTTCATGTCAAAAAGGCGACGGTAACGTGGTTTGCGCCGATCATGCCGGATGAACTCATTGAAGTGATGGCGCGGACGATTTCGACAGGCCGGACCAGCATGACACAGTTGGTCGAAATCCATGGCATAACCGAAGACGGGTCGGACGACCTGCGGGCGACGGTCGATCTGGTCAGCGTACATGTCGACCTTGAAGCGCACCGGCCCATTCCTTTGCCGCATTGGGTCGCCGGTACCTTTGCTAAATTTGATAAAAAAGCGGCGGGGCTGCTCACGAATGTCGAGGTCTGAGCGTGCGCTTCAAACTAACTTTTGCCGCCGTCGTCGCATTGATTGCAGTAGCTGCTTGCAAACCGGCTGAAACCGATGGTGAACGCCCGGAAACCGCCAGCGAATTTCCGCGTCCTGACCGGTTGGTCTCTGCGGCCGGCGACACACAATTTTCAAACGAGGCCGCCCGCGATGAAGCTGGCGAGGCCGAATTTGTCATGGACTGGGCGGGCATCAAGCTCGGGACGACCGTCGCGGACATTGGCGCAGGCGAGGGCTATTACACCATTCGTCTGGGCGAGCGCGTTGGACCAAAGGGTAGGGTGCTGGCACAGGATATCAACCGCGGCGCGCTTGACCGGCTTGGCGAACGCGTCACGCGGGAACAGCTCGATAATGTCGCGATCAAGGAAGGTGCGATCGACGACCCGCGTCTGCCTGAAAACAGCTTCGACCGCATTTTCATGGTTCACATGTATCATGAAGTCGACGAGCCTTATGCTTTCCTTTGGCGGATGCGGCCGGCTCTGGCCAAAGGCGGTGAAGTCATCGTCGTAGATCGCGATCGGCCCACCGACCTGCACGGAATTCCCCCCAAATTGCTTTTCTGCGAATTTGCCGCGGTCGGATATCGGCTGACCGGCTTTAGCGAGGAACTCAAGCTCGGCGGATATATCGCGCGCTTTGTGTTGGCGGGGGCACGGCCAAAACCTGAAGAAATCAAACCCTGCGGGGCAAAACCCTTGTAGTAGCAAAAAATGACCCCCAACCCCTAAAGGGGTGGAGGGCCAAAAACGGATTGCCGTTTGGGATTTCGGGGGGATGGCAATCCGCAATAACTCCGGAGACAATTTCTTAGATCAAGTATGAGCTTTGGTTGGCTCGACCTTCAAACGACTCGATAGCGCCTTGATAAGGGAGTCATTTTACAATCTTGCGTCAACTTGTAATCTCGCAACATGTTGCGGAATAAATTGAGATGTGAAAGAGCATTTGCACTGTGCTTTTTGTTTAAACCGATGTTGCCATCGAAAGTTTAATGGCCAGCAAATCCGATTAGGCTGCCTACCTCAATGCCGCGTGCCGTCAGCTTTGCGGCACCGCCCAATTCGGGAAGGTCAATAATGAACAGCGCCTGGCGCACAATCCCACCGCCTTGCGTAATTAAATCAACCCCTGCCATCGCGGTGCCGCCAGTTGCAATCAGGTCGTCGACCAGCAGCACTTTTTGGCCGGGTTGGACGTGGCCTACATGCATCTCGATCCTGTCGGTTCCATATTCGAGCTCGTAATCGGTACCGATTTTTTCGCCGGGCAGTTTTCCCGGTTTGCGCAACATCAGCTTGCCAAGGCCGAGCGCATAGGAAAGCCCAGCCGCCACAATAAACCCGCGCGCCTCGATTCCAGCGATCAATTCGGTATCGGGCGCAACCATCGCAGCCAACCTGTCAATGGTAGCCCGGAAGCCGTGTCCATCCAACAAAAGCGTCGACACGTCCCGAAACATAATCCCAGCTTTTGGATAGTCAGGGATATTTCGGACGAGGGCGGCAAGGTCTGCATTATCAGTCATCCGCGATGATTGCCCCGAATGCCGACGAAATTCAAAGGAAATGACATAATTATCGAATAACAATAAACATCTTGACGATATTCGAATCATCTCTTATTGATAAACAATAATATCAACATTGGAGATCGATATGACTGAAATTGCCGATAACCGCATATTGCGGGTTACAAAATTGCTGGTGTTCCTGATTATGGGCTTTGTCGCCATGGGCGGCGTTGTGCTGGCACTCGTAAGCGTGGGGCTGCCCTTGTTCTGGAATGAAGCGCTGGCTGAAATCGCCAAGGAAAAGCCGGGCATTGACACGAGCGACCTGCTCCCGGGCTTGCTGTCGATATTCGCACTCGGCATTCTCGTGCTGGGTTTGATCTGGACGATGATGCGTAAATTGCTCGCCATTATCAACAGTGTGGAGGATCGAAATCCTTTCATCATCGCCAATGCCATGCGGTTGCGGGCGATCGGCTGGCTGATGGTGGGATTGCAAATCGTCGGTTTGCCACTGGCCGTTGCTGCAGGAAATGTCGCGGACTTATTCGGTGAAAACGACGTCGACATGGATTTCTCGCTCAACGGAGTCCTTGCCATCCTGCTGGTATTCATTCTCGCAGGAATCTTCGAGCGCGGCGCTGAAATGCGCGAAGAACTGGAAGGAACGGTCTGATGCCAGTCACCGTCAAACTCGACGATCTGCTCTACGCCAAGCGCATGACACTGACCGAACTCGCCGAACGTGTAGACATCACGCTTGCCAACCTGTCGATCCTGAAAACTGGCAAGGCCAAGGCCATCCGCTTTTCTACGCTGGAGGCAATTTGCAAAGTCCTCGAATGCCAGCCCGGCGACCTGCTGGGTTTTGAAAAAGGAGAAGGATGATGCAACTAGCATTCAAGATTTCCATTCCGCCTAGATTATTGATGCTGATAACGCTGGTGGCAACAACCGGACTGGTTTTGACTAAAATTCCATTTTGATACAGACAACAACGCGGCCCTGAAACGGGTCGCGTTTTGCGTTTGAACTACCGTCACCGACAGGGCCAGATCGAGGCTCCCAGCGTGAACGTCAAATGAACGGGGGCTGTTTTCACTCGGTTCGCCGTTGCCCGCACACGGCACGTCCGAAGTCGGATGCCCGATAGCTGCGACGAGCCGTTGTCTCGCTGTCCATACAGACAGGAGATTGAATATGACCCGAGCACATAAGCTTAACATCGCTGGCAAGACCGCGATTATCGCCGCTCTCATGGGCGGTTCGTCACTATCCTTTGCCCAAGATGCCGCCCCTGTGGTTGCCGTTCCCGAACAGCCGGTACCCGTGGCCGCTTCTGCACCCGACCCGGTCTTTACCCCACCGCCAGTCGTCAGCACGTTGCCCAATACCAATGACGTGATTAATCCCGTTGCGGCGCAAGAGGCAGCGGCAGAGGCAGCACCACAGCGCCAAGCGTTGGCGACACCCACTGCTCCCGTAAAGAGCCGCGTTAATGCACGGCCGACAACGCCCCCGGTTGCGCCTGTAACTTTAAGCGAGCCTGCAGGAGACATCACGCCACCCGCCGTAGGCCCCACAGAACCGTCTAGCGCTACTATTGAAAACGCCACGCCTATAGTGACGATTGATGAGGCCGTTGCGCAAGACACAGGCGTTGCTAACGAAGATTTTACGCTGTTCGGCGGCATGGCCGCTGCATTAGCGGCGATTGGTTTAGGTGCAGCCTTCGCATCGCGCCGCCGCCGCCGCCGGATTGGTACCGACAATCACGTTGCGGTTGTTCATAGTAACAATGACTTTGTCGCGCCACGTCCGATCAAGGACGATCCGGCGTTCCAGCAATTTACCACAGCAACAACTGCTGCGCCATTGGTCGAACGCCCCATCCAGCGTGCGCCGATCATGACCCGTCCCGATGTGCCGATTGCCGATCCTCTGTTCACCACGCCGGTTATGGCTGGTCCGATTACCGACCCAATGTTCGCGCCGCGTAACGATGTCGAGATTCCGATTACCGACCCGTTGTTTGCCAAGCATGACCGTTATGTCGGCCGTGCGCCCGCCGTTTCAGCAACGAATCGCAAACTCGAACCAGTGAACTGACCTCAAGATTGCGCCAACGCTTAATCCCCAAAAGAAAATGGGCGGCCTATCGATAGGCCGCCCATTTCTATATCCCGTAAGGGACAGAAAATTACTTGAGCTCGACGGTACCGCCAGCAGCCAAGATCTTCGCCTTGATTTCTTCGGCTTCGGCCTTGTTAACGCCTTCCTTGATCGCCTTTGGCGCTGACTCAACAAGAGCCTTTGCTTCGGTCAGACCAAGCGCAGTGATCGCACGGACTTCCTTGATAACTGCAATCTTGTTGCCGCCGTCGCCGGTCAGGATAACGTCAAATTCAGTCTGCTCTTCTGCAGCTGGGCCAGCTTCAGCAGCAGGTCCGGCAACAGCAACAGCAGCGGCCGCCGAAACGCCCCATGCTTCTTCCAATGCTTTTGCAAGGTCAGCTGCTTCAAGAACGGTCAGCTTCGAAAGGTCTTCTACTAATTTAGCAATATCAGCCATGTTAAAAACGCTCCAACTTCTTCATATATTGAGGGCCCGGCTGCAGGTTTCTAAGGTCTGCGCGCCGCCACCGGTTAAACGATAAATTTATGCGGCTTCTTTGGTGGCATAGGCCCCAAAAACGCGTGCCAGCTTTCCTGCCGGTGCAACAACAACCTGTGCGATCTTCGTTGCTGGAGCCTGTACCAGGCCGATCAGCTTTGAACGCAGGGCGTCGAGCGAAGGCAAAGAAGCCAAAGCCTTGATGCCATTCACATCAAGAACAGTTGCGCCCATCGCACCGCCGACAATTTCTAACTTGTCGTTGGTTTTGGCAAATTCGACGGCTACCTTAGCGGCAGCCACCGGATCGGTCGATGTGGCGAGTGCAATAGGCCCGGTCAGCAGATCGCTGATCGATTCATATTGCGTGTCCTTGAGTGCGATTTTGGCAAGGCTGTTCTTGGCGACTTTGAAACTTGCACCTGCATCGCGCATTTTCAACCGAAGGTCGGTTGATTGTGCAACCGTCAGCCCGAGATTCCGGGTGACGACGACAACCGCCGATTCGTTGAAATTTGCGTTCAGCGCTGCAACCGCATCAGTCTTTTCAGAACGGTTCATGCATTACTCCTTATTTGGGCCTGTCCAGCGGACCAGCCAAACCCAACACGACGATGCGAACGGCCCCCACAGAGGCCATCCGCGCTACTAGTCCGTGGGGAATTGGAGTGCCTTGCGGCATCGCCGCTGATGCGGCGAACGATCCACCTTCACGCGTAACGCTTCGGCGGATGAGAATCTCTATCCCCGTCTAGGCTGGACATTAAGAACGGCAAATTCCGTTCACCAACTGTCTCGGACGGTTGCCGGTGGAGCCGTCGCTCCACCGAACAGGTGGGGAACTAGCAGGGTTGGGGGGAGAGTCAAGGGCCACCAAGCCCGTTTCGAAGATCGGGAAGCAGCAACCTTCGCTATCTTGATACGCTGAATAAGATACGGGGCAGGCCGAAACCCGCCCCGTATTCGCAAATAGACTTACAACGAGATTTTTGCACCGACGTAGAGATAGCGGCCGATACCCGAAACTGGGTAGCTGAGCTGATCGAACGAAGGCTTTTCGTCAAAGATGTTGTTCACACCGCCATAAAACTGGAAGCCGTTGTCGAGCTTGAACGCTGCACGGATATCATGTTCCCAACGCTCCTTGTAAAAGAAGAAGCGAGGGTCGGACAGATCCGGATTGGCCTCAAGCTGTTCGGTGGTGAAACGACGCGTCTTGCTGAAATAGGCCACGCCGTAATTCAACGCGAAGTTGCCGATTTCCCAATCGACACTTGCCGACCCGCGCCAGCGCGGATTGTAAGCCTCGAGCAAATCATTATCCGATTCCGCACCGATCGACGGCACAAAGCTGATGCTGTCGAGATAGCCGCCGTTTAGGTTCAGTGCGATATTGCCAAGGTTTTCGCTCGGGCTGAACGCGTAACGAACCGAGAAATCCGCGCCTGCCGTTTTGAAATTGGCGACGTTTTCCGGGCCTACCACAAAGCCGATGCGCTGCTGCGGATCGTTACCGTCCCCCAGCACAAAGCCTGTCCCGGTTGCGCGGAAGATGTTTTCGCAGAAACGGTTATCGGTTGTTGGCTGATCGACACAGAGTTCGGCCAATTCGGTCGCGCTCGGCGTGTTAACGGCACCGCTGATCTTGATGTCATACCAGTCGAACGTCGCGGTCAGGCCTGGAATGAAGCTGGGGCGTAATACGACGCCAGCCGTCCAGGTCTTTGCAGTTTCTTCAGTCAGGTTTGGATTGCCGCCGGCAAGTCCGCGACGAGATGTCGTGTTCTGCGCGTCGGTCGATGGGCTAAACGTTGCGATCTGCGCTGGTGTCAGGCCAAGGCCTGCCAATATGGTCGCGCAGTTGGCTGCACGTGTCGAGGTGCCATCGTTCAACCGCGTGACATCGCACGGGTCGGTCACAAAATCGAATGCTCCCGACTGTGGGCTGAAAAGCTCACCGATATTCGGTGCGCGCACAGCTTGCGAATAGGACCCACGGAAGCGGATATCCTCAATCGGCGCGTATATGCCGTCGAATTTCCATGTCGTTGTCGTACCTACCGTCGAATAATCCGAAACTCGGATCGCGGCCGATGCCGAGAGCAGTTCGGCAAATGGCATGTCGGCCAGGATCGGAAGGCTCAGTTCGGCAAAAACTTCTTTGACGTCGAATTGGCCGCGGCTGGGTGCCTGTTCGGCAAAGTCACGCAATGATCCGTCCTGGATTAACTGATCTGGCGTGTCTTGGCTCTTTTCCTTGCGGTACTCAGCGCCAATGGCAAAGCCGATAGGGCCGCCGGGAAGCTCAAATAACGCTCCAAAATCGCCGCTGATTGAGCCCGATGCCACATGCTGCTCGACCTTCGACCGGTTGGTATTGTCGGCAAGGACGAAGTCCAAAGCCTCCCGAGATGCAACATTCTCCCCGAAGAAGTTGAGCGGACGACAGATGCTGCCTGCGCCCGGCGTGAACGTTGACGCCTGCTGTCCGAAATTATTCGGATCAATATCGGCTGTGCCATCAAGGGTCGAACGGCAGACGATTTGGCCTGTGGCCGGATCGCGTACTGCATCGAGCGCCGCGAAATAGCGGTCAGCGATCAGGTTGCTGGTCTGGGTGTTGCGTGCCTTGGTCTGGCCGTAAACATAGGACAATTCGTAACGGGCATTGTCCGACAAGGCGCCATCAGCACCGATTACGCCCCGATAAGTCTCGCGCTTGTTACGCTCGCCGCGAATGCCGAGATCGAAGTTATCACGTGAGAGCAGAGCGCCGCCAGGGGCTGCACCCGCACCGAAGCGGTCGGCCAGAAAGGCGTTATCATCTGCGATGAAGGTGAAGAAGTCGAAGCTCGGTTGGCCAACCGAAAATGCACGGGACTGTACATATTTGCCTTCGGCAAACAGACGCAGAGCAGGCGAAACTTCGAAGCTCAGCAGCAGATTGCCGGAATGGTTCTCGGTTTGCGGCTGGAGGTCGCCGAAATAGCCTGCGGTCGGCGTATTCGAACCGCCAATCGCACGGCCACCTGCCGACCGCAGAACTAGGCCGCGATCATAAGGCCGTCCGCTACCAGTGAAATCGGGTATGCCATCAAGATCAAGATCGATCGCGCCATCGGGCGAGCTGTCTGACCAGGTAATGTTGTTATAAAGAACGCGGTCGAACACCGCAGGATCGTCAGGGAAGTCGGCAAGATTGCGGAGCAGCGCTTTGTTGGTTAGAGCATCGCCGCTGAACGCGCGATCAAAGCTGCTGACGCGGGCCGAACGGTTAAATTCGTATGACGCCGCCATGTTACCGCGATCATCGGCAAAATTCTTACCGGCAGTAACCGAAACCAGCTGCGACCCGGCATCGCCGCGGCTCGAAACACCCGCTTGCGCGCGTGCAGTCAAGCCGTCGAAATTCCGCTTCATGACGAAGTTGACAACGCCCGATACGCCGTCGGCACCGTAAATCGCCGATGCACCGCCGGTCAGTACGTCGATCTTTTCGACCAGGTCCTGCGGGATGGAGTTGATATCGACAGCCGCCGAGTTTGGAACACCGGCAACATGACGCCGCCCGTTGACGAGCACCAGAGTACGGTTTTCGCCAAGATTGCGCAAATTCAGGAAGTTGCCGCCAACCGCGCCGAACCCGGCATTCGCGCCGCCAGACAACGAGCCACCCGTTGAAGACGTCAGCGCCGGATTGCGGATCAAAATGTCAGTAATATTGGTCTTGCCGGTATTTTCGATCGCTTCAGCGGTAATCGCGACAATCGGGTTGGCGACGTTCAGTTCGGGACGAGCGATGCGCGAGCCGGTCACGACAATTGCGTCTTCAACGGTTCCTTCTTCAGCCGCTGGCACAGCAGTATCTAATGCCTGGTCTTGGGCCCACGAAGGCGATGCTAGGGAAAATAAAACAAGCGCGAACGAACTCGCGCCGAACCTTAGGGGGAGGGTTGGCATGTGGTAACTCCAAAAAGTGGTCCCCCGACTGGCCATTCGATAGAGTTCACGCTTCTGCATTGTCAACATGACCAGCCAACGGTTCATCGCTTTTGACAATTTCATGAAAGTCGTTGCATTTATGCAACAAAAAGGGCCGGAAGTTTCCTTCCAGCCCTTTGCTATTTTTGGAGCGCAGCGAGCTTAAGCGCCGGCGACATCCGCCAGATCGACCTTTAGGCCTGGACCCATCGACGAGCTGATCGCAACCTTGCGGACATATTTGCCCTTCGATCCCGATGGCTTGCTCTTGATGACCGCGTCGACCAGCGCGTCAAAATTCTTGCGTAGGTCGGCGTCGGAGAAGCTTTTCTTGCCGATACCGCTGTGGATGATGCCCTGTTTTTCAACTCGGAATTCAACCTGGCCGGCCTTGGCGACCTTGACCGCTTCGCCGACATCCATCGTGACGGTGCCAAGCTTCGGGTTTGGCATCAGGCCCTTTGGACCCAGCGTCTTACCCAGACGGCCAACGATGCCCATCATGTCGGGCGTTGCGATAACGCGGTCATAATCGAGATTGCCAGCAAGCATGTCTTCCATCAGGTCTTCGGCACCGACCTTGTCAGCGCCAGCAGCGGTTGCCGCTTCGGCCTTGTCACCGCGTGCGAACACGGCGACCTTCATTTCCTTGCCGGTACCGGCTGGAAGCGAGACCATGCCGCGCACCATCTGGTCAGCGTGACGCGGGTCGACGCCGAGGTTCAGCGCAACTTCGATGGTTTCGTCGAACTTGGCAGTCGCCAATTCCTTGATCGTCTTCAGCGCTTCATCAACTCCGTAGAGCTTCTCAACGTCCAAATGCGCGAGCGATTTTGCTTTTTTGGTTAGCTTGGCCATCGGATCAGCCCTCCACTACTTCGAGGCCCATGGCGGTAGCCGAGCCTGCGATGATTTTCACTGCCGCGTCCATGTCGTTCGCGTTGAGGTCGGCCATTTTAAGCGTCGCGACTTCTTCAAGTTGCGCGCGCGTGATTTTGCCAGCCGACAACTTGCCAGGCTCTTTTGAACCGGACTTGAGTCCAAGGACCTTCTTGATAAGATAGGTCGCAGGCGGCGCCTTCATGACGAAGGTGAAGCTCTTGTCCGAAAACACGGTAATCTTGGTTGGAATCGGCGTGCCTTTTTCCATGTCCGCGGTGGCGGCATTGAACTGCTTGCAGAATTCCATGATGTTCACGCCGCGCTGACCCAAAGCCGGGCCGATTGGCGGTGAGGGGGTAGCCGAACCTGCAGGAACCTGCAGGCCGATATAGCCGTCAATTTTCTTTGCCATTAAAGGCGTCCTTTCATTCTTTCCCCACTTCGCCAAGGCTCAAGTGGATCAAATTAAGCGGTCAAACAGTCGTCCGAAGACTTCCTCCCGCGCGGTTTCCCTTGATTATCAACAAGAGAGCAGCGCGCATAGTTGATATGCACGCCTAAAGCAAGGGTGCGGCATAATCCGCAGCCTCGTCTTATTTCATCAATTCAACTTCTTCGAAGTCCAGCTCAACCGGCGTTGCGCGGCCGAAGATGCTGACCGATACCTTGACGCGATTCTTGTCGAAATCAAGTTCCTCGACCGCGCCGTTGAAGCTTGCGAAGGGACCGCCCAGAACCTTGACCTGATCGCCAATTTCGTAGTCGACCGACACGCGTTTTTTCGGCGCAGCTTCGAGCTCCTGCTTGGTATTGAGGATGCGTGCAGCTTCGGTTTCGCTGATCGGCTGCGGCTTGTTACCTGCGCCAAGAAATCCGGTCACCTTGGGCGTGTTTTTGACCAAGTGATAGACGTCGTCGTTCATGTTCAGCTTGGCGAGCACATAGCCGGGGAAGAACTTGCGTTCCGCCTTGATCTTCTTGCCGCGGCGCACCTCGGTGACCTGTTCGGTCGGAACCTCGACTGCCTCGACGAGCTGCGACAGGCCGATGCGCTCGGCTTCGGACAGGATCTGGTCGCGGACCTTGTTTTCAAAGCCCGAATACGCGTGAATGATGTACCAGCGTGCCATAATGTCTATTCTTTTCTGAAGTCGCGCTTAGCTTTCAGCAAGCGCGAGCAGCCCCTTTACAATCGCGGCAAACACCGCGTCGACACCCAGGAAGAAAATGGCCAAGATGATCGTCATGATCAGCACCATGATCGCGGTCTGCACGGTTTCCTGCCTTGTCGGCCATACTACCTTGCCAACTTCGGTCCGTACCTGACGGATGAATTCACCGGGGCTTGTCTTTGCCATAGTCCAACTTCCTGTTTTGCTCTTCCAAAATGGGTAGCCGCCAGCGCTCCGACCGGCGGGGTCGAGAGCGATATAGGTTCCGATTTCGGAAAGACTAGGCCTTTAGCCAGAGATTGAGGCCAAGGCAAGGGGCTTTGACCTCGGGCAGTCCGCCCGATGGAACCGTTTGCGGCCACTGTGGTTGACGCGAGGCAAAGGGAGGTCATTCATGACAGTAACCGTTAAACGCGACTTGCGCACCGGGCGCCCGCTATGGCTCGACCGGCGTTTGCCATCGCTTCCGAGCAGCGAATTGAAGCGCAATATCTCGTGCGATGTCGTAGTTGTAGGCGCCGGAATTTCCGGAGCGATTATTGCAGAATCGTTGAGCGAAGCCGGGTTGAAAGTCGTTATCGTCGACCGACGCGGCGCGGTGCAGGGGTCGACGCCTGCCTCAACTGCATTGCTGCAATATGAGATCGATACGCCGCTGTCGGTGCTATCGGAGCGCATTGGCCGCGACCGGGCAGAGCGGCTGTGGCGGCGGTCGCGGCTCGCAGTCGATGCCTTGCGCGAGCGAACCCGGGCCTTGGGAATTGATGCCGAGCAGGCAACACGCGATTCGCTCTATCTGTCGGGTAATGTTTTGGACGCCGCTGGGCTGGAGGCCGAGGCTGAGGCGCGGCGGCGAGCGGGGTTTGAGGTCAGCTTTCTGAAACCGGCGGCGGTGCTTGAACAATATGGCATCAAAGGCCGTTCGGCGATTGTCGGGCGCGACAATTACATGGCTGATCCCCGGTTGCTGGCGGTGGGTTATCTCAATGCCGCGATTGCCAAGGGTGCCAGACTATATGCGCCGGTTGAGGTCACCAATGTGTCGGCTTCGAAATCCGGCGTAATCGTGGCGACACGCGACGGTCCAGAGATAAATTGCGCGTCGTTGGTGTTCGCCACCGGCTATGAAATGCTGAAAGGCATTCCAAAAAAGGGCAACAGCATAATTTCGACTTGGGTGATCGCTACTAAACCTCAGCCGAGCAAAATCTGGCCGACCGGATGCATCATCTGGGAGGCGGCGGACCCGTATCTGTATATCCGCACAACACCGGAAGGCCACGTCATCTGTGGCGGCGAGGATGCCGAGATTTCGGACGCCGATGAACGCGATGCGTTGAACGAGGCCAAGACCCAACGGCTGGTGGAAAAACTTGGCAAACTGTTACCGATGATCGACCCGACCGCCGATTATAGCTGGAGCGGGTCATTCGGCGATTCAACCACCGGCACGCCCACTATTGGCCCAGTCCCGCGCATGCAGAATTGCTATGCGGCGATGGGCTATGGCGGCAACGGCATTACGTTTTCGATGATGGCGGGTCAGATGCTGCGCGGGATGATCACCGGCGTTGGCGATCCCGACAACGATCTTGTGTCGTTCAACCGCAAATTTTGAAGCCGCGTGCTTCATCTCTCCCCCTTGACCGTCGGCGCGCGTCGGCTATCTCGGCGTTAATCCATTTTGACAGGGAAACCCCATGCCATCCGGTTTAGCCGCTCTTCTCGACGATATTGCCACCATTGCCAAAGTCGCCGCCGCGTCGGTCGATGATGTTGCCGCCGCTGCAGGCAAGGCAAGCAGCAAGGCGGCTGGCGTTGTTATCGATGATACGGCTGTCACACCGCAATATGTGACCGGATTTACCCCCGACCGCGAGCTGCCGATCATCTGGCGGATTGCAAAGGGATCTTTCTTCAACAAGCTGGTCATCATCCTGCCGGTGGCATTGCTGCTCAGCCTGTTTTTGCCTTGGGCGATAACACCGATTTTAATGCTCGGTGGAGCCTATCTTTGTTTCGAAGGCGCGGAAAAGGTTATCGAGAAATTGAGGCCACATGAAGAAGAGAGTTTGGCCGAAGAGGTCGCCGAACTGACCAGCGCCGAGCATGAAGAAAATATGGTGAAGGGTGCGGTGCGTACCGACTTCATTTTGTCAGCCGAAATCATGGCGATTGCGCTTAATGAGGTAAAAAGCTTGGCCGAGACATCGATCTGGCTTGAGGCAGCGACTTTGGCATTTGTGGCCATCGCAATTACTATTGCGGTTTACGGTGTTGTCGGCCTGATCGTGAAGATGGACGATATCGGCTTGCACATGGCGCAACGAGAAAATGGCGGGTCGAAGGCAATTGGCCGAGCGATGGTGAAGGGCATGCCAAAGCTACTGGCGGCTTTGTCGACAATCGGCACTGCGGCGATGCTTTGGGTCGGCGGCCAGATTATTGTCCATGGTTTTGGCATTCATCCAGCTGAGTTTGTCGGCCTGCACGAAGGCGCTCTGGCCTGGGTCGTCGATGCCGCTTTATGCGGCGTGTTCGGACTGGCGCTCGGTGCGATAATAGTTTTTGTGCATCATAAGGTCTGGCCAGCAAAAGCGCACTAAACGTTTGCAAGCACTCTGCCCGGGTGCATGCCGTCGACATAGCCCATAAACGGTGGATGGATTGAATAGCCGATCAGTTGCCGTGCGCGTTCGGGCAATGTTGCTGCGATTGCAGGCGGGACCGCCAAAGCCATATTTTCCAGCTGCCGGGTCCAACCCGGGCAATATTGGGGGGTGATGATCATGCGCGTCTCATCCGACCGGTTCGCGCCTCCGCGATGCCATAGCGTGCCTTTGGCAAGCATCAGCGATCCCGGTTTCATGGTCACCTGAATGCTGTCGGACCGCGCGCCAGGGTCGTCGTCCACATCGCGCACCCGTTTGTCGCTAAAGGTTGCCAGCGTATTGCCGCCGGGCAAATTCTGTTCGGGCCAGAGATGGCTGCCAGGAATAATCTCGGTAGCGCCGTTGAGTTTTGTGGTCTCGTCAATTGCCCAAAATGCGCTCACCCCCAGCGATTCACGCGGGCGTGGCAGGCGGTAATGGCTGTCGTCATAATGCCACGGCTGAACAGTTTCGCCGGGATGGGTGTTGATCGCAAGGCAGGCCGACAGCAGGCATTCCTTTCCCAGAGCGGCCTCGGCAAAAGTAAGCGCCAGCGGGTGGCTGGCAAGATCCGCAAAAATCCGCCCCTTGGCGAGCATGGCGTAAACTCGGTTGGTCTTCAGACCTTCGAAATCGTTACGGCCAGCGATGTCGGCGGCCAGATAAGGCGCGAGAGCTGCCCGGATGTCGTCCAGCATTTGAGGTTCAAGAACCGACTCGAACAGGACAAACCCTTCGCGGTCGAATTCATCACGTTTCGCTCGCAACGCCGTAGCGTCATTCAGCATTGCCTGCCAATTGGTCATCTCTTCCTCTCCGAAAAGAAAGCGAAGCGTCGCAACCGGCGGCTATAATGTCAAGAAAATGGCAGGAGTTGGGGGACTCGAACCCACGACCCTCGGTTTTGGAGACCGATGCTCTACCAACTGAGCTAAACTCCTGCACTCCGCATTGCTGCGAAGAGTGGTGCCCTTAGCGCTGTAACGCGAAAGGGGCAAGTCTGCTTTCGCAAACCTGCCCCGTTCTTGACGTTTACAGTCTGAACTAGAACTTAAACCCGGCTTCAACGCCCCAGATACGCGGTTCGTTGACGAAACCGGTCAGGTTGTTGAAGTCAATGCCGCCGACCGCAGACGTGTCCTTGGTGATATTGCGGACGAACGCTGCAATGTCGAACGCGTCCGTCTTGTAACCCACGCGCAAACCGCCCTCTAGCATGCTCTTGTCCTGAAACTCGACCGATTCATACAGGAAGAAGTTTATCTTCGAACGATATGCCCAGTCTGTGAAGGCATAGATTTCGCCATCGCCGACAGGGATGCCGTATTTTGCAGTCCAGTTGGCAATCCAGCGCGGGCTTTGCGGCAGGCTGTTGCCATTGATGTTGACGATCGCTGCCGAGAACGGCGCTGCCGCCACAACGATCGGATCGAGCGGGGTGCAGAGCGATACGTTCGGGAAGGTGTCCACCCGGACGGCACCGCAAGCCGCTGTGGTCAAGCCTGCATCGCGGATGCTGGTGTTATTATAGCTTACGCCAGCGGTCAGGAGTAATTCCGGCACTGGCTTGAATTCGAGGTCGGCCTCGAACCCGTAACCGCGTACCTTGTCGGCATTAATCAAACGGTTGGCGTTCACCCCGCCGCCCACTGCGGTCAACTGCGCGTTCTTCAGTTCATAATAGAAACCGTTGACGTTGAAGCGCGCACGTCCGTCGAGGAAGGTCGACTTGATGCCGCTTTCATAGGAGGTGATTGTTTCCGAATCGCCGATGGTCACGCCGCTTTCGAGCGGTGTTGCGGTTGCCGGCGGGAACAGGATACGGCCCTGGATCGACGGCGCGCGATAGCCACGCGCCACGCGGGCATAAAGGTTAACGTCGTCGGTCGCGGCATAGGTCGCGCTGGCGTCCCAAGTGATGTTGTTGTCGCTGACGCGGCGAGTGACCGTGCCAAGCGGATTTTGCAGGAAGCCGGGGAACTGCGTATCGCGGCTGCGCACGGCAACAAAACGGCGCTTGTCGTCATTATAACGGATGCCGCCGGTGACGCTGAACTGGTCGCTAAGCTGATAGGTCAGCGAACCGAATACACCATAAGCCTTGCTGTTCTGCTTCTGCGAAACGCGTATGTTCACGCCATCAGGCGCGTTGTTGGGGTCGCCTAGTGTCGAATAATTGTCCGATACGATTTCCAGATCTTCATCAAAATAGAAGACGCCTGCTTGATAGCTGAGCGGACCATTGCCGTTGCTGGCGATGCGGAACTCCTGAGTGAACTGCTTCAGGTTCGGAACGCTGTCGCGAGTTTCGGCGGTGAAGGGAATCTGGCCGGGGCCATAGAGATTGGGCGGCAGGAAGTTTGCGCCAAAGCCGCCGTCAACATCGCCGACCGAGGTTGCATCGCCCTGCCAATAGCTGGTCACCGAAATGAACGAAACCGGACCTGCGTCATAAGTGATGCGCGCAGTGGCGTTCTGGGTATCGACGCGCTGCTCGTTCTTGCCATCGGTCGAGACGCGGTAGCGGTTGTAATTGGCGTTCAGGCCCTGCTGACCGCGCGTGAATACGTTGGCGCGGAACAGGCGGGCGGTGCCGTCGAGCGAACGAAACTGGCCGGTCAGCAATATGTCTAGATCGTCGCCCGGCTTGATCAGGAACTGAAGCCGTGCGGCATATTCTTCATAGCCTTCGAACGCGTCCTTGTTCGTTCCAGCGGGGGTGGCGTTGTCGACATAATCGTCCTGGCGCTGATACAGGCCCGACAACCGAACACTGACCTTTTCGCCCAATGGTCCTCCAACCGCACCTTGCGCGTTTATGGCGTTGAAGCGACCATACGAGATTTTGCCATAGCCTCCGAACGTGTCGCTTGGTTTCACGCTATCGAACTTGACGATGCCTGCGGGCGTGTTGCGGCCGAACAATGTACCTTGCGGTCCGCGCAATACTTCGACCCGTTCCAGATCGAAAATAGGGAAGCCTTTTAGAATTGGGTTTTCGAGGACGACATCATCATACACCAGGCTAACCGGCTGCGATGCGTTGAAGTCGAAATCGGTATTGCCAAGGCCGCGGATGTAGAAACGAGGGAAGGTGCGTCCAAACGAGGATTCGACGAGCAAGCTCGGCACGCGGCCCGAAAGTCCACGAATATCGACACCGCCTGCCGACACTGCGTCGAGATTGTCGCCGCGCAATGCGGTTACGGACAACGGCACATCCTGCAGATTTTCTTCGCGGCGCTGTGCGGTGACGACGATTTCGCCGAGGCCGGAGCCATCTTCGGCGGTTTCGTCCTGCGCATACGCGGCAGGAGCGATGAACAGGCTGGTTGAAGCGACGGCAATCGCAACGCTGGATGTGAGTGTTGAGCGAATCGAGCGCATGAAAATTTCTCCGAGGTGACGACTGGGAAATGAGAATCGGCAGGTTAAGTTGCGACTGAAAACGCACTTATGCTGCGGTGCGGAAGCGTTCAACAATGCATTGCAGAAAAGTGACCTTTTTATGTCACGTGTGGCAGTTGTGCACCTAGAAGCTCATCTCATCATAGACTTTGGTAATGTCGCCGCCCCACTCGCCATGATATTTGTCGAGCATTTGCTCGGCGACGGTTTTGCCCGACGCGACGATTTCGCGCAGCGGATCGAGGAAACCGGTTTCATTATCACCACTGTTGTTAAGAACGTTGCGCGCAGCAAGGCCAGCCGACGAAATGTCGAGAATGCGGCCTGCGAGATCGAGCAACTTGCCGCCGCCCGGAATTGCCGCGTTCAATGCTTGGGCAGGGACCGCGTTGCGCAATGTCTCGCGCTGTTCGATGGTCCAATGTTTAACCTCGTCCCATGCGGCGTCGAGCGCATTTTGGTCGTAGAGAAGCCCAACCCAGAAAGCAGGGAGAGCGCAAATCCGGTTCCACGGGCCGCCGTCGGCTCCACGCATTTCAAGGAAACTTTTGAGCCGCACTTCGGGAAAGGCAGTGGACATATGGTCTTCCCAGTCGGCCACCGACGGTTTTTCGCCGGGCAGTACTGCGAGTTCGCCCTTCAAAAAATCTTTGAAATCGAGCCCCGATGCATCGATATATTTGCCGTCGCGGTAGACGAAATACATCGGCACATTGAGCATGTAATCGACATAGCGCTCGTAGCCGAAGCTCTCGTCGAACACGAAAGGCAGCATCCCCGTGCGCTGCGGGTCGGTGTCGGACCAGATATGGCTTCGGTAAGATAGAAACCCGTTCGGCTTGCCTTCGAGAAAAGGCGAGTTTGCAAATAACGCAGTCGCCAGCGGCTGCAGCGCCAACGACGTGCGGAATTTATGCGCCATATCGGCTTCGGAAGAATAATCTAGATTGACCTGAATGGTGCAGGTGCGCAGCATCATGTCGAGGCCCATGCTGCCGACGCGCGGCATGTGGCGGAGCATGATTTCGTACCGGCCTTTGGGCATAATCGGCAGCTCGGCGCGTGCCTTGTCCGGCCACAGCCCAAGTCCGAGAAATCCCTTGCCGGTCTTGTCGCCAATCGCCTTGACCTGCTTCAAATGCCGACCGGTTTCGGCACAGGTCTGATGCAGGTTCTCCAGCGGCGCGCCCGAAAGTTCGAGCTGGCCCGCAGGCTCAAGACTGACTGCGCCGTCAACGCCTTTCAGCGCGATGACATTGCCGCCTTCGTAAACCGGTTCCCAACCGAATTCGGTCATCGCCATCAGCATATCGCGTATGCCGCCGGGTTCTTCATAGGACGGCGCATGATAATCGTCGCGGCAATAGACGAATTTTTCATGTTCGGTGCCGATGCGCCAACGGTCCTTGGGCTTTTCGCCCTTGGCAATGGCCGCGATAAGCTGATCGCGTGTTTCGATCACAGGATCGTTGCGATTCAAAACTGTTTTTGTGCTCATGCCGGCGGTGTATAAATGTAACCGTCTTTATGCCAGCGAATTTAGTGCGTCAGTTGACGGTCGCACGAAACACTATGGCAAAAGTACCGCCTGCGGCCAATGATGTGGTAATTCCGGTTACCGTTGATCCTGTAACCGAAATTCCAAACGGATCGCTTTCGTCGGCGCCTGCGGCATTGTCGTCCTCCGCTGTGGTTGCGGTAGCGCAGGTCGTGCCGGAGAACAGGCTGCCCGCAACATAGGTCATGGTCACGGGGACAATGTCGACCGCCTGTACATTGGTTGAAGCCGCGGTTTCTGTGTTGCCGTCATTTGTGACGAGGAGACAAAACTGAGTGACCGCGCCGGGTATCGATTTCGGGTTCGCGCCACTTACTCCATCGCTTATCGTTGAACTCGTTTTAACGACCGACAGGCTGGTAGAAGTAATGTAAAGATCGGCGCGGCGAAACTGGCCTGTATCCGCGGCCACCGCGTCACATACCACCAGCGTCCATGTGCCCGCGGCATTTTGGCCGTCAAAGGCCGTGAGAGAGTTGCTTGGCTGGAAACTGTGCGAATAAGGGGGCGGCACCGGTGCCAGCGGATCAGTCACTGTCGTATTATGCGTTCCAATGGCTGCTGCCGCTTCATCGTCGAACAGGTCATTAAGATTGTCGCCGGATTGGACATTGCCCGCCCATGTCATCACCGTCCCGGTGGTTCCGGCAGGCGATCTCAGCGTAATCCGAAGGTCACTTCGATAGGTATGGCTGGCAAAGATACCGATGTTGACGTCGCCTACAATATAAGCAGTCGGTACGACAAAGGTGCGCGTTATCTGTCCTGCGGTGCCGCAGTTATTGTCGGTAATGGTGCCGGTGGTCGCATTACTATACTGGTTGACGGTTTGCGCGGACGCCGCAGACGGCTGGAGCATCGACACAAAAAACAACAGTAAGGATGCCGTGACCCACGACAGTTTGGTTCCAAAAACCAGTGCCCGCAAAGATGCCAAAAGCTGCATAGCTCCGAGATAATAGCTGCAAAATGTTAATCTTGCCTAATTCAATTGCTAGATAGTTTACAGCTGAATCAATAGGATGGTTAGTATTTACACATTAGGCGACAATGTCGTTTCTGTTTGGAGTCAATTCACTGTGGCATTGAATGCCATCGCAAAGGTCGCATTAGCGGCAAGCGAAGCGGTAACGCCGGTAATTGTAGATCCGGTCACCGATACGCCGAAGGGATCGCTTTCATCGGTGCCTGTTGCATTGTCGTCTTCAACGGTGGCTGCCGAAGCGCAGTTAGTGCCCGATCGCATGCTGCCAGCAACGTAGGTCACAAATGCGGGAAGCAAGTCGGTTGTAACGACCGACGTGCTTGTCCCGGGCCCGGTATTTGTAACGGTGATGCAGTAGCGGACGGTTGAGGCAGGAACCGCCTTAGGGTTAGTAACGCTCACCCCGTCAGCGGTGATGCTGCTGATTTTGGTCACGGCGAGCCGTGTGTCGCGGCTGTTGGTATAGGTGCAAATGATATTGGTCTCGCCGGTTGCAATCGTAAGACCATTGGTAAGGTTCGTGTCGGCCGCGCCTGTGCATGCAACCGAAGCGCTATAGGCCCCGACATTGCCGCCGGCCAGTGTCTCTGCCAGCGTCAGCGTCTCGCCAAAGATCGCCGGGGTCGGTGTCGGGTCGGTGTCGAGCTCGTTTGCCGCGCCCGCATCTGAATTCAAAGTGTCGATCACCGACGCCAGGCGCGATAACGTTATGGTCGCGTCGTCACCTACCATCGCGTTTGTCCATTGCTTGCGCAGCGTCATCCGCGAGTCATTGTCGGTGATGGTATAGGTGGTGGTGGTTTGCGCCGCAGAACCACATGTGACTGTGTGCCCAACGGTATAATTGGCTCCGGTGGTCAGCGATAGCGTGATGGTTTCGCTCGCCTCAAGCGCGCTGTCATCGATCACATTGATGCCAAGCGGAATTGCTGCGTTGCTATAAACGCCAGCCGGGATCGTCACCGTGAAGTTCGCAGTACCGCTTGGCGTGCTGTAATCGGTTCCGAGCGTCGCCGTGCCGCCGGTGACGGTAATGTTGGCGGTAATTGGGGTGGTCACAAGTCCGGTTATCCTGATGGCGGGAATATTGGCGTTCGGGATCGATTCAACGCCCGATCCGGTTGCAGCCGAGAGTTGCAGAAATGGCCGTAGCCTCAATTCAATGCCATCGAGGAAATTCCCGAAGGAGCCCGCATCAAGCGTGTTGAACTGCACGCGCTGAAGCCCTGAGGCGCCGGTGTAGGTTGTTGTTCCGGTATTGACGTTCCAGATCTGATTGGCGGTTGTCGATGCCTGATTGGCAAGCGTTTGCAGTACTGTGCCGCTGCTGTTCGCGACCTGAAACCGGGCGGTCTGTGTCGAGGCACCGCCGACGCGCGCGCGGTGGGCAAATGTCCAACTGATCGGTTCGCCGGTAATGAGGCAGATATTCTGGTACAACGTGCCGTTTACATTGGCGTTCATTTCGGCAAACACATTGCCGTCATAGGCTGGCACGCCGTTGAAATTGCTGTCCCATAGCTCGATTTCGCCGGTCGTTGAGTCCCAGCCAATGACAGAGCCATTGGTGATAATCTCGAAATTCGGTGCGCCTGGTCCCAGCGGGTCGTTCGATTCAAAAGATGCATTTTGGAGCGATCGCAATTGGGCGTGAGCGGGCACTGGCAGCAACGCGAAGGCGAGCAGCAGCAAGGCACACCACCAGCCTATCGATGGGCTGACGGTCCCTGTTCGATCACGCAAATGTCTTATCCGGTCCACAGATTAGCGATTACACGGTTTTGGTTTAATTTTCTTAAATCGGCGATTAACCAGAACAAAGCGCAGGATTGAGTGTGGTCAGACGTAAATTCTGCGATTACGATTTATCTTCGTTACCCGCTGTTTACCTTATTTCATTACGCGTGCGAGCGGATGTGGAAATTGAACCCCCTAATTCGCCTGTTTTGGCGGATGATCTGGCTAGCGGTCATTTTTATGGGGCTGGCTGTACCAGCTTATGCGCAAAGCTGTTCTGCTGCCACATCGCAGGGGACCGCGCCTGCGGGATGGCAAACTTATTGCTGGCTAGATTTTGCGACATATAATGACGCTACCGCACGGTCGGGAGCGGGGCAGAATTTCTCGTTCACGTTATCCGACGGCTCGGTTTTATCGCTCAATTTGAGGGCGACCAGCACTGCAGCAACGGCTGCAATCTCCACCGCAGCGCCGTCATGGACCGGGGCTGCAGTCGGAAATTCCGCATTTCTGGGAATTCCCGGTCGTCCCATATTATATATGGCGAATAACGGATCTACGGTGAATTTCACGATATCTTCGATCCTGATCACGCCGCCGCCCGGCGCTCCTGCAGTGACCGCTTACGCCTTTGTGGCGGCAGACGCGGAATCAACCGATGGCACCGAACAGATTGTCTTCGGCACGAACGGCGGCGGCTGGGTTGAGCTTGACCGGGTCAATCCGATCAGCGGAAATCAATATCCCACGTCGGCCGGAATCGGCACTAACACGTTTACAACGACCGGCGGCGGCCAAGGGGGAAATGTCGGCGGCTTCATTGTTGGCACCAACAGCCCGACCACCGTGACCGCGAGCATGACAGGCTCTGGTCTTCAAGGCATGATGTTTGCGGTGCGATTTGCCTCGATTCGCCTGACAAAGCAGATTACCGGCGCGCGCATCAACGCCGCCGACCAATTCACTTTTCGCATAGCGGCAACGTCTTCTGGCACCACATTGGCCACCGGGACGACAACGGGCACCGGCAACGGGCCATTTACTGCAGCGGCGGTTTCGCTTGCGTCGGGCATTCCTTTGACACTGACCGAGGCCATGGCCGCAGGCAGCGTTAGTGCGATTAACCAATATAGCAGCCGACTAAACTGCATAAATGGCACAGCCAGCTCGACGCCCTTGCCGAACAATCTGTCGACAACTTCCTATAATTTCGGCGCGCTGCAATTCGGCGACGCGGTTCAATGCACTTTCACCAATGCGGCGTTTCCCCATATAAGGTTGCGCAAGGCGTTGGGTGCGGGTGGACGGCAGTTCAATACTGACCAGTTCACGGTTCGCATCAATCAGGGGGCAACCCTCGTCGCGTCGTCGACAACCACCGGCACTGGCGCGACGGTCACCGGCGGCGACACGGCGCTGGCGCAGGTGAACGCAGGCACAGCCTATTCGCTTGACGAAATCATGTCGGGTCCGGGCAGCTTGATACAATATACTAGGGCGCTCGCGTGCACCAATGCAACGAACGGCGTGACGACGAGCTTTCCAACAACGGTACCGGGAAATATTACCCCAGTGTTGGGCGATGTCATCACTTGTACGATTACCAACACACGCCGGGCAGGCAATGCGACGTTGCTGGTCACCAAGACATCGGCAGTGTTGTCCGATGGGGTGAGCGCCAGCAATCCCAAGGCGATAAGCGGCGCCCGCATTCAATATACGATCACTGTGCAGAATACCGGCAATCTTGCGGTCGACGCCAACAGCATCATTATTACCGACCCGTTCCCGCCCGAATTTACGATGGACGCTTCAACGCCAATTACGATGAATCTGGGGAACAGCGGACTAGCCGCATTCAATCAAGCGTCGATGGTCACCTATTCAAGCGCCGGGAGTGGCGGCGCACCATATGGCACACCTTTGGGTTCAGGCTATAATAGTGCCATCACTGGTCTGCGGTTTCAGCCATCCGGCACTATGGCGGCTGCAACCGGGTCTGGGCCAAGCAGCTTCTCGTTCACATTTACCGGGCGTATCGACTAATTCCAGTCGCCCGCAGCAGCCATCCAGACAGATAAAGCAGCCACCGCCGCTGTATCCGCGCGCAAAATGCGCGGGCCTAGCGACACGGCCTTCGCCGCCGAATGCGCCCAAATTGAAGCGTTCTCTTCGTCGGTAAAGCCGCCCTCAGGGCCTATCAGAACTGCGGCAGGGCCGCTAATCGGCGCAAATTGCTCACCGCCGCGCTCGTCGCAAAAATAGAGTGTGCGGCCTTCCGGCCAGTTTTTGAGCAATGCATCGAGCTTGGTCAGCGGCGCGATTTCGGGCAAAGCGGTGCGTTCGCATTGCTCGGCTGCTTCGATCATTTGCGCGCGCAGCCGGTCCTCTTTGACTTTGTCAACGACGCAGCGCGCGGTCAGCACCGGGACAAAGCGCGCGGCGCCGAGCTCGCAGGCTTTTTCGGCAATCCAATCGAACCGGTCCTTTTTGATGAGTGCCTGCACCAGCCAGAGGTCGGGCACGCTCTCGCGCTCGCGCAATTTGGTTTCGACCTTCAGGACGAGGTCGCGTTTGCCGGCGTTTGACACCGTGGCCAGATATTCGCCCGAGATATCGTCAAACAATTTGACTGGCGCGCCCTCCTTTAGGCGCATCACGCCGAGCAGATAATGCGCGCTGTTTCCCGCGATTTGGACCTGTGCGCCCTCGGCCAGCAGCTGCTCTACGAACAGGCGTGGGGTGGATTTCGGTGGCCAAGTGGGGGTTGCGGGCATAAGTATGGAACTAGATAAAAATTCCGGTTTCGTCATCCTGAACTTTTTTTCAGGATGACACGCGAAGGTATTTTGTCATCCTAAAACAAGTTCAGGATGACGAGGGAAAGATTTTTGTGCACAGCGTCGCCGTGACCACCAAAATCGTTCCCGACAGCGAATATAGCGGCTTCATGGGCCTGCTCCCGGCCAAGCTTCGCGGCTTTGTCTTGCTCGCGCGGTTTGACCGGCCGATAGGCTGGTGGCTGTTATTCTGGCCTTGTGTATTCGGGCTGGCGCTATCGGGCGGACTGATTGCGCGTTGGGATTTGGCGCTGTGGATGTTGCTCGGGGCGATTGTCATGCGCGGCGCGGGGTGCGTCTATAACGACATCGTTGATCGCGACCTCGACGCGCAGGTGGCCCGCACCGCGTCGCGGCCTCTGCCAAGTGGCGCGGTTGGACTGAAGGCGGCATGGGTTTGGTTGCTGGCACTGGCAGCTGTTGGCCTATTGGTGTTGCTGCAACTGAGGTGGGAGGCTCAGTTGGTTGCGGTTGGCAGCTTGGCCTTGGTTGCAGCCTATCCGTTCATGAAACGCATTACCTGGTGGCCGCAGGTCTGTCTTGGGCTGGTGTTCAGTTGGGGCGCATTGGTTGGCTGGGTCGCGATCACGGGCAGCCTCGATGCGGCGATGTGGTGGTTATATGCGGGAACCGTCGCCTGGGTAATCGGCTACGATACGATCTACGCTATGCAGGACCGCGAGGATGACGCGATGGTCGGGATCAAGTCGAGCGCGCTGCGTTTGGGAGGCAATATCCGGTCCGGGGTCGCGACTTTTTATGCACTGGCGATTTTTGGCTGGGGCATGGCGATCTGGAGCATCCGGCCTGAAAAACAGGCTTTGATTGCGCTTGCGCCAGTTGCGCTTCATCTGATGCTTCAACTGGTTTCACTTAAGGCCGACGGCAGCAATGCGCTCGGACATTTCCGGTCGAACCGGATGGCCGGGTTGCTTGCAGCCTTGGCGTTCCTCGTCGTCGGCGCCGCTGGACAATATTAGGGAGAATGTAATGGAAAATCGCCGCCTCGGCAAAAGTGCCATCTATGTGTCCGACATCTGCATGGGGACGATGACATTTGGCTCGCAAACCGAAGAGGCCGAAGCGCACCGCATTCTCGACAGATGCCTGGATATGGGCATCAACTTTTTCGACACGGCAGAGGGCTATCCGGTGCCACCTGATATCAAATGGGTTGGCCGCACGGAGGACATTGTCGGGCGCTGGATGAAGGGCAAGAACCGCGATGCGATCATCATGGCGACCAAGGTTTCAGGACCGAGCCATAGCTGGTTCAAATCGCCCAAGCGCGGCGGGATGACCGCGCTTGACCGGCACAATATCACAGTCGCGGTCGAGGATAGCCTGCGCCGTCTGCAGACGGATTACATCGACTTGTACCAGACCCACTGGCCCGACCATGATACGGCTTATGACGAAACGATGGAGACGCTCGACGAACTGGTAAGGGCAGGCAAGGTCCGCGTACTGGGTTGCTCGAACGAGACCAGCTTTGGCCTGATGAAAAGCATCGCGACATCGGAGCGGCTGGGTACGGCCCGCTATCACACGGTCCAGAATAACTATTCGATCAACAACCGCCGGTTTGAGGACGAGCTGAAGCAGGTCTGCCGTCAGGAGGGTGTTTCGCTGTTGCCCTATTCGCCGCTAGGCGGAGGGGTACTTTCAGGCAAATATCTCGACGGCGCGAGACCTGACGGCGCACGTTTCTCGCGTTATCTGGGGATGGAAGGTTCGCGGCAAATTGAAATGGCGCAGCGTTTTGCAGGGCCGCGAGCATTGGAATCGACCGCGCGGATACTGGATATTGCGGCCGACGCCGGGATGTCGCCGGTGACGCTGGCGACCGCGTGGTCAAAGCAGAATGACTTTGTCGCTTCGACGATTGTCGGGGTCAGCCGCGAGGATCAGTTGGACGAAATATTTGCAGCGATTGACCTGAAGTTGAGTGCCGAAGTCATGACCGCGGTGCACAAGGTGACCAAGGAAATATTGTACCCGATGGGATGATCACCCGCAAATCGTAATCCCGACCTTGTTTGGGAAAAACGCAATACCGCCGGTTGTTATCCTGAAACAAGTTCAGGATGACGATAGATTTTGTACAGTCGCCATATATTCAGCTGACTATCTCCACCCGCCCATAACCCAGCGCCTCACCCAAGGCCTGCAACCGGCGCTGCACCGAGTTCGATTGCAACCGCACTGCCTGCCGGCTCAGCCGCAGTTTCAGAATCTCATCGTCGCCCTCAATGCGGCTGTCGGCGAGCGCCCCGCCGGTGCCGCCGTCGAGCCGTTGCGCGAGCCGGATCGCCAGCCCCCAAACGACGGCCTGAGCCAGTGCACCGGGCTTAGCCAAATTGCCCAGCATTTCGGGCAGGGTCCGTTTGCCGGCATGGACCGTCCACAAGGCGGCTGCGATAACGGCGCGGTCGCTGGCGACGACACCCGGCCAACTGCCGTCGAGGGCAAGGTCGAGCGCATGGTCGGCGCGATATTCGGGGTTCACATTCCACACGCTGTCGGACAACAAGCATGCGGCGCGGCATAACCGCGCATCGCCCTCGCTTTGTCCCGCAAAGACCGGTGCAATCCAGTCAGCTAGCGCATCACCGTGGAACGGAAAGCGGGCTAGCCGCTCGCCCTCGAAACGCGTCGCGGCAATCAATGGGTCCTGCATCCGCTCGGCTTCGGATAGCTGGTCGAACAGCAACCCTTCGCGCAGGCCATAGATGCTGGTTACCAGCTCGGACGGTTCAAGCAAGCGGACGACGCCTGCGAGCAATGCGGTAGCACCTGGCAGGGCGGCAAGGCGGGCAGTGGCAACAACTTTGGATTGCGCCAGCGCCGCGGCGTCGTTGACCAGCGGCATCAGCCGGGTCGGTGCCTCGGGCGGCATCTGGTAATTGGAGAGAATAGTCAGCGGATAGCCGACATCGTGCATGTGCAACCGCGCGAAAGAGCGCCACGAACCGCCGATCATGTAAAAGGGCAGACCGGGTTCGATGGGAAAGCCATCCTCGCCCTTGAGCGCCGCGATATCGTCGCGGAGCATTTGCGTGATCTGCTTGGTATTTTTGCCTTTGAAGACGGCGTGACGCAAAGTGCCCAGCGGTAATGAAACCCGTTCGCCAAGCCGGCCATCGGCGACGCGGATCAATTCCAAACTGCCTCCGCCCAGATCTCCCACATAACCATTGGCGTTCGGATTATCACTGAGCACACCCAAGCCCGCAGCCGTCGCCTCGGTTTCGCCATCGAGCACATCGACGCGGATACCCAAAGCTGCGGCGCCCTCAACCAATTTATGGCCGTTTTTGGCCTCGCGCGTCGCGGCGGTTGCAACCACGCGCAGTGTGTCGACCTTCATCGACCGCGCCAGCGTCTCAAACCGTGCCAGTGCAGCAAGCGCCTTCTTCATCGTTGTAGGACTGATGATTCCATCACCCGCTAGGCAGGCACCGAGTGCAACGCGGCTTTTCTCGTTGTAAATCGGCATCGGCGCGCGCGGCAGGCCGGCATAGACGACCAAACGGACTGTATTGGAGCCGATATCGATTACGGCCTGACGGATCGATTTCATCTCCGCCGGACTAGGTTCAGCGTCGGCACCTTCTTGTCGTCGGCCAACGCGCCACCCCGCCCCGAAAGCGAAGCATTTGTCATGAAATAATGGTGCAAATTGAATGGCATATCGCCAGCTTTAACCCTTTCGTACCGGCCGTCCGACCGAAGCATCCAGCTTTGCTGGTTGTCGAGCAGGTTTGCAACCATAACCTGATCGAGAATTTGGTCGTGCACCGTAGGGTTTTCGATGGGCAGCATATATTCAACGCGGCGGTCGAAATTGCGCGACATCCAGTCGGCAGACGAGATAAAGACCTTGGCATGGGGATTGGGGAGGTCCGCGCCATTACCCATCGCCCAGATGCGGCTATGCTCAAGAAAGCGACCCACCACAGACTTTACGCGAATACGCGACGACATGCCCTTGACGCCCGGACGCAGACAGCAAATCCCGCGCACCACGAGGTCGATTTCGACGCCCGCCTCGCTGGCTTCGTAAAGCTTGTCGATGACCGGTTTGTCGACCAGTGAATTGAGCTTCGCCCAGACTGCACCGGGCTTGCCCGCAGCGACATTGGCGATTTCCTGGTCGATCAATGCCATGACCTTTTCGCGCAAACCAAGCGGGCTCATCGTCAATATCTGCAAATCGCTCGGCGGGATATAGCCGGTGATGTAATTAAAAATCTGCCCGGCATCGTGGCCGACACGCGGGTCGGCGGTGAAGAAGCTGATGTCGGTATAAACCTTGGCGGTAATCGGGTGGTAATTGCCAGTGCCAAGGTGACAATAGGTCCGGAAACCATCGGCCTCGCGCCGGACAACGAGCGAGATTTTGGCGTGGGTCTTCATGTCGACGAAACCGTAGACGACCTGAACGCCGCTATTCTCGAGCTGCGAGGCCCAGTGCAGATTCTGCTCTTCATCGAACCGCGCCTTCAGCTCGACAATCGCGGTTACCGATTTGCCCATTTCCGCGGCTTCGCATAGCGCGCGGATGACAGCGGATTGCTTGCCTGCGCGATACAGCGTCTGCTTGATGGCGACAACATCGGGATCGAGCGC
>LNFK01000063.1 GCA_001464315.1 Sphingomonadales bacterium Ga0077559
CGAAGCGTGAGAACGTGCTGCTGTCGGTGACAACAACTGACGTAGGCGGACGCGATCCAGGTGATCCAGCTTATGAAGGCGCCAACCCTAATGGTGAATGCCGGATTTATTGGAACGTCACGCCTGTCGATTCAACCGAGTTGGTTGATCGGGCAGCGAAGCATTTGAAGGCCGAATTTGAAAAGCTGGGCGGCGAACAAGCTGCTGCGGCCGGATTGATCGAGCCAGACATGCTTCCAGAGGCGCATATCCGTGGTGACATCAACACACCATATCGTTGTATCGGTGGTGCAATTTACACCATGCAGATGGCCGGTTTCGCTCGTGTTGGCTTCATTTCATCGCCGTTCGAAAACGCGAACGTGCAGTAAGTAATTTAAGGAGCAATCATCATGGCAATGAGTGGCGGTAACGATGATGGCCAGCCGATGATGGAAATGAACACGACGCCGTTGATCGACGTCATGCTCGTTCTCCTCATCATGCTGATGATCACCATCCCCCCGGTTTCGCACGCCGTCAATATCGACCTTCCGGTCAATGATCCAAACGCACCTCCTCCAGATGTGCCAATTGATCCGGTGATCAACAAGATCATCATACTTCCGGACAGTTCGATCCAGTGGAATGGTACGCCGGTTACATTGCAGCAGATGGAGCAGTTTCTGGTCCAGACGACTTCAATGAGCCCCGAACCCGAGCTGCAATTTCAGCCAGCACCTACCGCGCCTTATGACACGGTGGACAAGGCGCTGGTTGCCGTTAAGCGTAGCGGCATCAGCCGGTTCGGCTTTGTCGGCAATGAACAATATCGCGTGTTCAGCAAAGCAGCGCGTGAGGGACGGTAGTTCTAAAGCATACAATTCAAATCGACATTTGAGGGAAAAGGCGGTCGCGAAAGCGCCGCCTTTTTCTTGTTCTATCGGTGATTATTTGGCCTTCTCGCGCGACAGGCGGGTCATCAGGATTGCCGCGCGTTTGGACTGTCGTCTGATACTGGCAAGATCGACAGTTTCACCCGGAGCATGGTCGCCGCGGCTGTATACGCCCAGTCCAACAAGGCCGTCGACATCGTTTGCAACGAAGCTGATATCACCAGCGCCGCGCTTCAGCGGATCGAGTGCGACTTGCTCGCCCAGTCCAAGATCGCGATTCACATTATTGAGTTTTGCCAGCAGCATCTTGTTGCCCTCCGTCGGAGCCATTGCTGGATAGCTTCCAGGGTCAAATGTGATGATAGCCGAGGTCTTGGGTGATGATGCCGCAACAATGGCCTGCATTTTGCTGCGCACGCGGGCGCTCTGGTCTTCGGACAGGGTCCTGAAATCGCCGCGTGCGATTGCGACGCCTGGAATGATGTTGGTTTTGCCCTTGGCGCTGACCCGAATGCCGTCGGGATCAACAACCGTCTCCTGTCCTGCAGCGATCAGCCCAACGTTGACGGTTAGATTAGGCTCGGGCAGCTCGGCGCGGAACCGGTGGAGTATCCGTGCCAGTTCGAACGCGGCGCCATCGCCATAGGTGCTATCGAATATTAGAGAGCTATGGCCCGTGACACCTTTGACGTCGAGCTTCCAGCTATTGGAAGAACGCCGCGAGATTACGCCCATGTCCTTGCCGCGCTCGATCGAAAGCCCTTCAAAATCGAGCGCGACATCGGCGACCTTGCCCGCAGCGATCAGCGACGCGCGCGTCACCTCAATGGGGTCGCCCGCATCCTCCTCATCGCCCGTCATGTGAATTTCGATATTCGCGTCTTTCAGCTTCCCTGCCGCTTGCATCGCGCGCAGCGCCGAGACGATCACGACCATCCCGCCTTTATCATCGCCAGCGCCCGGGCCTTCGGCCTCATCACCTTTACGCACAAACTTCTGGAACGGGCTATCGGCCTCAAACACCGTGTCGAGATGCGCGATCAGCAGCAGCTTCTTGTTGCCTTTTTTACCGGTTTTGCTGGCGATCAAATGACCCGCACGCTTGGCATCCGCCATATTGACCCATTCGACCTTGAAGCCCAACGGCTCTAGCTCAGCGCGCATCATTTCGGACACCGCCTTAACGCCGCCGAAATTCATGGTGCCGCTGTTCTGGTTGACGAGCCTTTCGAGCAACGCAACCGAGCGGTCATATTCGGCATCGACTGTGGCTGCCATCTTGGCTTCGGGTTTGGATAGGTCGGCAAATGCTGGCTGGGCGGCAATCAACGCCAAGGTCGCGATGCCGATTTGAAAACTGCGTCTGTGCATTATCTTGCTCCTGAAAATATCTGATCAGGATGTGCCGTGCTTTGGAGCGCTGGGCAAGAGCGTTGAATGCTGCCATTTAGACATCAGATGTTCAAGGATGAAATGCGGAACCGTCAGCGTTGAAATTAAGACAAAGGCGGTGCGGATGATGCCCGTATCGACCGACAACCCACTTTGGTTAGCAAATAACAGCGCGCCTAGACCAATCGACAATGCAAAAACGGCTATGATGATCATAACCTTTTTCGCCGGCGATATTGTCCCCGTTTCGCGCAACGCATCAGCGAAGTGGCGGGGGGAGTGGAGGCCGCAAAAAAATATGGCAAAGGCGATGAGCGGTGGCAGGAAGAGGGCAGCGACGATGCACGCTATCACTTCAACCGCGCTCTGTCTGTCCTCATTGGTATAAGACCAATAGGCAAAGACCAGACTACCCAGTGCAGCAGGCACCGACGCGCACGCCAGCAAGGCAGAGATTATTTGACCGTTCTGGTTGCCGGTCAGCGTTTCGAATATCATGGCAACCTCGGTTGGGCGGGCCAAAGCGGGCAGGGCGACCAAGGCCCATCCGACCATCATTGCCAGAAACGGATCAGCGCCACCGCGCCAGTCATGGCTGAAATGAACGATCGAAATGACTAGAAAGGATATGAGTGCGAATTCGGGAGCAGTTGCCCAGAGAAGGATCATGGCCATCGCGCAGACGACATAGGCGAAGAGGATCTTCGCTTTGCCGATTATGCTCGTTCGACCGAAGCGTCTTGCTGCAATCTCGACGTCGAGTGTCCCATGCGGTATCCCGGCTAGAACTATAAAAGCAGCGGCGGTGGCGGTAATTTGTGCGCTGTCCATGCCGACCCAAAAATAGTCAGCAAGTATCAACATTACGGTGATTAATGGCAATGCCCATAGGCGCAGCGTGAGAGGGATAGCTGCGCCTATGGACTTCGGGAGTTGGATGGCAGTCATAACGCGCGGCGGGCCTTAAGGGCGGCCCGCCACTCTTTCTTATACATTCACCGGCTTGCCATAGGCATCGCCATATTCGGCTTGCGACTTGCGGACTGCGATCATGTAGACCAGCACGCCCACGCCTGCCTTGGCAATCAAGTCGGCAATGGTGTAGCCCACTTGTACGCCTACGGTGACGTTAGAACCGCTGAGGCTGGTGTACGGGATCATATATACGATCGGGTAGAAGCCCCATGACGCAAAGGTCAACAGGCGTGCCTTCTTAACCAGTCCACGGACGTTTTCTGGCTGGCTGTTGATCGAGGCACCAAGGCCTGCGAACAGCTGCCATACAATATAGACAAACGGTATCGACGACAACGTACCCCAGATGACGCGTGTCGTGATGTCGGTCGCGATTTCGCCTGGATAGCCAAGCACGATCATCAATGCTGCGGCACCGCCGAGCTTTAACGACTTCGATACCGTTTCAACCTGGCTCAAGCGCATCACGAGAATGAGTTCGACGAGCAACAATGGCACGGTCAACAACCAGTCGACATAGCGATAGGCGTCGTTGAACGCGATATTGCTTGCCGCGACCACGCCGCCTTCGACGACATAGGCGCCTTCCCAGCTTTCGAAAATGCGGAAATAATGATAGGCGGCAATCGCGCAGACAAGGCCTGATATGGTCAGCGCGGTTTTATATGCCGGACCGACCTGCGAACGACCGAGCCACAAAAACAATGTGGTTGCCGCCATGGTCGCAAAAGTAAAAGAGAACGCGTTATAGACCAATGAATATTGGCCGAATGTCAGAGATTCCATGTCTTTCCCCTTAGTGAAAAACCCAGTTCAAGGGTGGGTGGGGCACAGATAGGCTTTACACAAATGGCAACAACCTAACCTTTATACCATGTTTTGCCGATATTGCCGGTTGAGCATTTTTGGCAGAACGCGCATGCAGTTCGGATGCCGCACAGGAGATATTGAAGGTGGTCGTCATCGACCGAGCCCAAAAGCGTCTCGACGCCTTGATTGCCAACAGTCCGATTGCATCGGTGATCAGCGACCCGCGGCAGAAGGATAATCCTATAATCGCGTGCAATGCCGCGTTTATCGAGCTGACCGGCTATCGCGAGGACGAGATCATCGGTCGCAACTGCAAGTTTCTCGCTGGCCCTGCTACCGAACCGTGGCTCACCGAGACCATCCGCAGCGGGGTGAAACGGCATTCGCCGGTGCTCGTAGAGATCCTCAATTACAAACGTGACGGCACGCCCTTTCGTAACGCGGTTTTGGTGGCCCCGATGTTCGACGAGGAAGGCGAGCTTGAATTCTTTCTCGGCTCGCAAGTCGAATTGGAACCCGACGCGCCCGCCACCCATGCCAATCGGCGCATGGCTGCGGCGATGGCGGTTAAAGCGCTTTCCAAACGGCAACGCCAAGTGCTGGCCGAAATGGCGCTGGGCCATTTGAACAAACAGATCGCGCATAGGTTGGGCCTCAGCGAGCAGACCGTCAAAATGCACCGGGCATTGCTGATGGACCGGCTGGGTGCGACCACGACGGCCGACGCCATTCGCATTGCGGTCGAGGCTGGGCTGTAATTGCAATCTGTGCCGCTGGCGTTTTTGGACGGCCAAGCGGAACTTTTGAGCGGCAAGGCGATTATCTTTTCACGAAACATTTCCGTGAAAAGAGAACAACAATGAAAAGTCGCATATTCGCGGCGGGTATCGCGCTCGCAATCCTTACCCCTTCGGTCGCTATGGCGCAGGACGATGGCTGTAGCCGTGACAGCAATGGCCGGATCATTGGCACCGTCGTTGGTGCAGGCGCGGGCGGATTGCTCGGGAATGTCATCGCAGGACGCGGAGACAAGACCGAAGGCACGATCATAGGCGGTATAATCGGTGCGGTTCTCGGCAACCAAGTCAGCAAATCAGACCGTGGCGATTGCCGCAGCGCGTACGGCTTTTACGATCAGGAAGGCCGCTGGCATGCGACTGGCGTGAGCGCCAACGCAGCGCGCGGTTACTATGACCGCGACAGCCGCTGGGTCGAAGGCCAACCAAATGGCTATTATGACAATGGCCGCTGGGTAGCGACCAATAGCAGCAACGACGGCAACGGCTATATGGACCGTGACGGCCATTGGGTACCTGCTTCGTCGGCGGGCTATTATGACCGCAATAACCGCTGGGTCGGCGGCACCGCTACGGGCTATTATGACACACGCGGCCGCTGGGTCGCAGGCCCGACACGTGGTCGTTACGATGCACGCGGACGCTGGATTGCAGGCGACACCGGCTATGCAAGCGAAGCCAATGGCAATTGGAATTCGGTCGAACAGCCAGGCTATTACGACAATAACGGTCGATGGCGCGCAGGCAAAACCTATGGCTATTATGATGCGCGTGGCCAATGGATCGCGACGCGGAATGACGACTATCGCAACGATACCAATTATCGTCCCGGCAATGGCAGTAACAACAGATACGGCAATAACGGCACAGATTACCGCCCGGGCGATGGCCAATATGACATGAACCAGATGCCGACCGAAATCGGCACGCGGATTACATGGTTGCGCGAATATGTCCGTTCGGGCGTGCAAGCGCGGCGGATCAACCGCGCCGATGCGCAATATGCACGAAGCGAACTGAAGGCGATTGAAACGCAGAATCAGATGTTCAACCGCGACGGGCGTTTCACCCAGCGTGAAGAAAACACCGTCACACGGCGTTTGGATCGTCTGACGACTCGTCTTGACCGCGAATGGCGACAGGCACGCGCATACTAAATTGCGTATGCTGACATTATGAATTTGAAGGCCCGGGGGTGTTAATCTTCCGGGCCTTTTTTACAGGAAAGCGTGAAAACGGGGTATAGCTTCAAAAACTTCACGGCGTAGGCGTTTTGTTTTAAGTTAACCAATGCCCGTTCGATACGAACTGACTTCATTGAAACAGGTCAGGCTTAAAGCATCCGAAGCCGCATTCGCGCGAAAACGATGTCAGGGCTTGGTCGACCACCGCCATATCTTGGCCAAGTGATGGCGTGGCTCACAAAAAAGGCCCGGCGATCCCCCAACCGCCGGGCCTCAGCTTCTGATCAGATGCGTAAGATCAGTAGCTGTAATACATGTCGAACTCGACCGGTGAAGGCGTCATTTCCCAGCGGGCAACGTCTTCCATTTTGAGGTCGATATAGGCGTCGATCTGGTCCTTGGTGAACACGTCACCCTTGAGCAGATAGTCGTGATCGGCGGCGAGGCATTCGAGTGCTTCGCGCAGCGAACCGCACACGGTCGGAACCTCGGCGAGTTCTGCTGGTGGCAGGTCGTAGAGATTCTTGTCCATGGCTTCGCCGGGGTGGATCTTGTTCTGGATGCCGTCGAGGCCGGCCATGAACAAGGCCGCATAGCAAAGATACGGGTTGGCCATTGCATCGGGGAAGCGGACTTCCACGCGCTTGGCTTTTGCGCCTGCGCCGTAAGGAATGCGGCACGATGCCGACCGGTTGCGCGCCGAATACGCGAGCAGGACGGGGGCTTCATAACCCGGGACCAGCCGCTTGTAGCTGTTGGTGGTCGGGTTGGTGAATGCGTTCACTGACTTGGCATGCTTGATGATGCCGCCAATGAAGAACAGGCACATTTCCGAAAGACCAGCATAGCCGTCGCCAGCGAACAGGGGCGTCTTGCCCTGCCAAATGGAAAGGTGCGTGTGCATGCCTGAGCCATTATCTTCCTTGATCGGCTTGGGCATGAACGTTGCGGTCTTGCCATAGGCATGCGCGACCTGATGCACGACATATTTGTAGATCTGCATGCGGTCGGCGGTTTGGGTGAGCGTGCCGAAGGTCAGGCCAAGCTCGTGCTGCGCGGCGGCAACTTCATGGTGATGCTTGTCGCAAGGCAGACCCATTTCGAGCATGGTCGAAACCATCTCGCCGCGAATGTCCATGCAGCTGTCGACCGGCGCGACGGGGAAATAGCCACCCTTGGCGCGCGGGCGGTGGCCCATATTGCCGCTGTCATATTTCGTGCCGGTGTTGGTCGGCAGCTCGATATCGTCGATCTTATAATAAGACGTATTGTAGCTATTTTCAAAGCGGACATCGTCGAACATGAAGAATTCGGCTTCGGGGCCGATGTAAATGGTGTCGCCGATGCCTGTGGTCTTCAGATAGGCCTCCGCGCGCTTCGCAGTCGAGCGCGGGTCGCGGCTGTAGAGTTCGCCTGTCGATGGCTCGACGATGTCGCAGAACAAGATCATCATTGGAGTCGCTGAAAACGGATCGATATAGCATGCGTCCAGATCGGGCTTCAGGATCATATCGGATTCGTTGATGGCTTTCCAGCCTTCGATCGACGATCCGTCGAACATCAGGCCGTCTTCGAGTTCGTCTTCGCCGATCACGCCCGAGCACATGGTTAGATGCTGCCACTTACCCTTGGGGTCGGTGAAGCGGACATCGACCCACTCGATTTCCTCATCCTTGATGCGCTTGATAATGTCCTTCGCGGTGGTCGCCATGTTGCTTTCCTTCTTTGACTTGTCTTTTTTCGATTGCTTGGATTTAGACGGCATCGTTGTCGCGCTCTCCGGTGCGGATTCGCAGCGCGGTCTCAACGGGTATGACGAAAATCTTGCCGTCGCCAATCCGGCCAGTCTGGGCAGCGGCGGCAATGGCTTCAACTACGCGGTCAGCGAGGCCGTCCTCGACCACGACCTCAAGCTTCACCTTGGGGAGGAAGTCGACGACATATTCAGCGCCGCGATACAGTTCGGTGTGGCCCTTCTGGCGGCCAAAACCCTTTGCTTCGGTGACGGTGATACCCGATACGCCAACTTCGTGAAGCGCCTCTTTGACTTCGTCGAGCTTGAATGGCTTGATGATCGCTTCGATCTTTTTCATTATATTCCCCTTTAGGGCGTGCATCAGCGAATGCCCCGCGCGCGCAGTTTATATACACTGCTTCGCAAGTAGCGTGCCATTTCAAAGTCGCGGAAATCCGTGATTTTCGATTCAATTCAGGCAGTTGTGCTGCTTAAATATTAGGCAGCTGTGCGATTCATGGGCAGCATCATTTGCTTGCGAGTGTTTTGTCATTTGCTTTGGCATAATGCGCGCGGCTGATGACATAGGCGCGCATTTGTTCGGCTTCTTGCGGGCTGAGCACGCTGGCGAAGCTGACCATGCCATTGCCCTTGAGGACGCCGTCGATCACCACCGACTTCCATGTATCGGCATCGGCAATGCTTGCCGATTTGCGCAAATCGGGCAGCACGCCGTTGCCGACCGCGCCTGGACCATGGCAGACGAGGCAATAGCGTTGGAAGTTTGACAGCCCTGCAGCGATATTGGCAGGCGTTCCAGTCTGCGTCGGTGGCTCCCACACATAAGGTTGCGCTTCGGGTAGTGCAGGTAGGGTGGCCTTGCCACCAAGCTTGAGCACAATCAGGCGCGGGATGTTCGGCACCGCCGCGCTGGTGTTCCCAGCATAGCCCGCAACCAACGGAAACGCGCCCCCCTTGCTGGTCAGGAAGGCGACATATTGTTCGCCATCGACGGTGTAGGTCGACGCGCCCGACAGGACGCCGGACTGCACGTTAAGGTTATACAATTGCTTGCCGGTGTCCGCCGCATAAGCGCGGAATTCGCCCATTGCGGTGCCTTGGAAGACCAGATTTCCTGCTGTGGTCATCGTGCCGCCATTCCAGGACGCGGGGTGATCGACGGTCCATTTCGCTTTGCCGGTTTTAGGATCGAACGCGACCAATTTGCCTTTGGTCGCGGCCTTCACTGCTTTGACGAAATTGATGTCGTCCGGCAAATCGGCAGTGGCAAACGCGCCGCCGGTGTTGAAGCCCAGTTTCTTGCGCTCCTGCTCGTTCGGCGCCACAGGGGGCATATAGGCGCCGCCGATATACAGCGCCGGAATGTACACCAGCCCAGTTGCCGGATTGTAGCTCATCGGATGCCAGTTATGTGCGCCCAAGGCCGACGGGTTCGCCATGTAGAGCTTGCCCGTCTGGTTGTAGCGCGCCTCGGGCTTTTCAATGGGGCGACCGGTTTTCTCGTCATAGCCCGATGCCCAGGTGATGCCGTCGATAAACGGTTCGGCCGACAGCATCTTGCCGCTCACCCGGTCAATGGTGAAGAAAAATCCGTTTTTCGGTGCGTGGTAAAGGACTTTCACGTCCTTGCCGCCGCGTTCTTCGGTGGCGAGGATGATCGGCTGAGTCGCGGTATAATCCCATGTCTCGGCAGGGGTTTCCTGATAATGCCAGATATATTCTCCGGTGTCAGGCTTCAGCGCAACGATGGATGAAAGAAACAGATTGTCGCCTTCCCCGTTCGAACGGATGCCATGGTTCCACGGATTGCCGTTGCCGACACCGATATAGAGCTGGTCGAGTTCGGCGTCATAGACGATTGCGTCCCAGACCGTGCCTCCGCCACCGCTCTCGCGCCAGTCGCCCTTTTTGGGGGTCGCGCTCCAGGTGCTGGTCGCCGCGGTTTTCAGGATTTCATCACTTGCTGCGCCATCTGGCTCGCCCATGGGATTGGGCGTGGTGTAGAACCGCCATGCTTGTTTGCCCGTCGCGGCGTCATAGGCGGTAACATAGCCGCGTGCGCCAAATTCCGCACCGCCAAAGCCAATCACGACCTTGTCGTTCACAACTCGCGGCACACCGGTGATCGTGCCGTTCGATTCGAGATCAAGCGTCTGCGCGCTCCAGAGTTGTTTGCCGGTTGAAGCGTCGAGCGAAATCAGGCGGCCGTCGATGGTGCCGACAAAGACGCTACCTTTCCAGAATGCGACACCGCGGTTGACCACGTCGCAGCAGGCTTTGACCCCGCGCGCCTTGTCGACTGCGGGGTCGAAACTCCAGAGCGGCTTGCCGGTTTTGGCGTCATAGGCAAAAACTTTGGACCATGCGGTGGAGATGAACATCTTGCCATCGACAACGACGGGCGTCGCTTCCTGGCCGCGCGGGTCGGGCAGGTCGGTGAACCAGGCAATGCCGAGGTCTTTGACATTTTTGGCATTGATCTGGGTCAGCGGGCTGTGGCGTTGCTCGTCATAACTGAAACCGGTCATTGCCCAATTGGAGCCATCGCCGCCGGTTTTGAGATAATCACCATTTATTGCGGCAAAGGCTGGGACCTCATTCGGGCTGCCCACTTTCTGGCACGAACCCAACGATAATGTTGCGACTGCGGCAGCCGCCACCAACCAAAGCTTTTGAGTCATAATGTTCTCTCCCGTAGGAGAGGCTATGCCGAACGATTGACTGCGTAAAGCGTGAATTTAATCGCTGGATTAAACTACGTTTTTGAGCGCGGTTTCCAGCTGGCTTGCCGCGTTATCATAGACGCGCGCGCGCAGATTGTTAAGAATTGGCACTGGCGCGGTAGCAGGCGTGCCGCCGGTAAATGGCGGCGCCGGATCATATTCGAGCGCGAGCTGGATGCTGCGCGCGACATCCTCGCCCGAAATCATGGCAATCAGTTCGAGCGCGAAATCGATGCCTGATGTGACGCCGCCAGCAGTGACGAGATTGCCATCGCGGACCACGCGGGCCGGTTCATGCGTTGCGCCGACCAGCGGCAGCAAATGGGTATAGCCCCAATGGCACGTGGCGCGCTTACCTTGCAGCAACCCGGCGATGCCCAAGATGAAAGCGCCGGTGCAAACGCTGGTCACCCAGTTCGCTTGTGCCCACTGCTGCCGGACAAAATCAACGAGAGCGGTGTCGGCAATCGCCTCACGCACGCCGTGGCCACCGGGAACGCAGATGATGTCCGCCTGCGGGCAATCGGTGAAGCTGGTCGTAGGAAGGATCGAAAAGCCGCAATCCGTCGTGACCGGTCCGTCGTGCTTGGAGGCAACAAAGATTTTGGCACCCGGCATCCGCGACAGCACCTGAACGGGCCCGGCAAAATCAAGCTGCGTCACATTGTCGAACAGGACAAAAACGATATTCATCTGTCCAAACTAACGCGCGTTGAACAAAAAGCAAAGGGCCGCCGGATTGCTCCGACGGCCCAGTTTACTTGGCATCATTCCGGGAGGATGGAATGTTACCAGTAAAACCCACGATAGGCTTGAATTACGCGACCGGTGCGTGTGTTGACCAGCAGCACGTCATTATAGTGACGAACATAAGTCTGGTAACGGCCCGGCTGCGGCAGGCGATAGTTCGCATAATTGGCTACCCGATAGCGCGGTGCATAATAGCTGGCACCAATGGCGACGCCCGAATTGAAGGTCCGATAGCGGAATGGTGCGTTAAAGCGCGTTCCACGGAAAGCATTGCGGTTGGTTTGCTTGTACGAGCGCCAATCGCGTCGATCTTCACGCAGTTCCTGCTTGGCTTCACGCACATCAAGGCGTTGTTCACGCACATCACGGGCGTCGCCGTAACGCTTCGCGTCCTTCAATTCGCGCTTTTCTTCACGAACTTCCTGACGGTCACGTTGCAACTCGCGTGTTTGCGCCTGCGCCGCCATGGGGGTAAGGGTGGCGGCGACAGCTGCTAAGCTTATCAAAAATTTCTTATTCATTGTCTGTCTCCATCTACGAAAGAACAAACACATTGCTGCGTCTGTTGTTCCCTTTTTAGGAGGCCGCCCTTGAACGGGCGGAAAACCAGCCGTTCAGAAACAAGACATTAGTGTCGCAATTTGTATCAGAAACCGGCGGTCAAAGCTGGGTGCACTGGGCACCATGTTCCCCGACCGCCAGCCTGCGCCTATTTTTTTACAGGCGTCACGGTTACGGTTTCACCCTTGTCGCTTGTGGACGTAAAACTTCCGTCGGCGCCCGGCTTGGTCGATGTCCAGCATTCCTCGGGTTCGTCGCCATCGTCATCAAAGCATTCTTTGCCATCCTTCATGGCAAATTTGCCTTTGGTCTCCTTCCCGTCCGGGCCGGTGTCGACGTAGGTGCCGTCGGCGTTAATCGTCGTCTTGGCCATCGTTCCGTCGGCCATCTTAACATCGAAATCGCCAACCAGCGATGCCGAGTCGGTCGCCGCAGGTGCCGCCGCTTCGACGGGAGCTGCCTCGGCTTCTGCTGTCTTTTCAGCCTGTTGTGAGCACGCCGCCAACGCGGATAGCGCGGCAATCATCATCAGTTTTTTCATCATTTTTCTCCCTCAAGATGCGACCAAGGGAGGCTATTCGGACGAACCGATTATGGCAATGTCATTGTGGAGCGGCTGTCCGTCAGGATTAGATCAACTCGACAGCCAATGCGGTAGCTTCGCCGCCGCCGATGCATAGCGACGCAACGCCTTTGCTTTTGCCGTGTCGTTGCAGCGCCGCGATCAGTGTCGTGATGATCCGCGCGCCTGATGCACCAATCGGGTGACCGAGCGCCGTAGCGCCGCCGTGGACGTTGATCTTGTCATGCGGAATTCCAAGGTCGTGCATCGCGAACATAGCGACGCAGGCAAAGGCTTCGTTGACTTCGAACAGATCGACGTCGCCAATCGCCCAGCCCGCCTTTTCAAGGCATTTGGTGATAGCGCCGACAGGAGCGGTCGTGAACGCCGATGGCTCCTGCGCGTGGGCTGCGTGAGCGACGATGCGAGCGACGGGGTTCAGGCCCTTGGCATCGGCAACCGACTGACGAGTAAGCACGAGTGCGGCTGCCCCATCGGAAATCGAAGAGCTCGTCGCGGCGGTAATAGTGCCGTCCTTGGCGAATGCCGGACGCAGGCTTGGAATCTTGTCGGGCATGCCTTTGCCGGGCGCTTCATCGGTGTCGACTACGACATCACCCTTGCGCGTGGCTACCGTGACGGCAACGATTTCGTCCTTGAAGGCACCATCTGCAATCGCCGCTTGTGAGCGACGGAGCGATTCAATCGCATAGTTATCCTGCGCTTCGCGGGTCAATTGATATTCGTTGGCGGTGTCCTGCGCAAAGGTGCCCATCGCACGGCCTTCCTCGTAAGCATCTTCCAATCCGTCGAGGAACATATGATCATAAGCGGTGTCGTGGCCGATACGCGCGCCGCCACGGTGCTTCTTGAGCAAATAAGGCGCATTGGTCATGCTCTCCATCCCGCCCGCTACAATCAGGTCGATCGAACCAGCCGAAAGTGCTTCTGCACCCATGATGACGGTCTGCATACCCGAACCACACACCTTGTTGACTGTGGTCGCCTGCACCGATTTCGGCAGGCCAGCCTTGATTGCCGCCTGACGCGCGGGCGCCTGGCCCAAGCCAGCCGGAAGCACGCAGCCCATATAGATGCGTTCGATGTCGTTGGCATCAACGCCCGAACGCTCGACCGCCGCCTTGACCGCCGTTGCGCCGAGGTCGGTAGCAGTAACATCGGCCAGCGCCCCTTGCATCGCTCCCATCGGCGTGCGCGCGTAGGACAGGATGACGACGGGATCGGTGCTGCTCATAGGAGATTCCTTCTATTGAATTTGGTGCCCTATAATCCCGCGCAGCTTTCAACACAAATAGCAATTGCCGTAGGGTCAGGTGGCGATTTCAACCTCAAAAAGTGCCTTCAAATCGCGCTTCAATATCTTGCCGTTGGCATTGCGGGGCAGGGTGTCAGTGCAGAATATAATTTTGACGGGCACTTTAAACTTGGCGAGCCGCGCACCGACCCAAGCCTGCAATTCGCCCTCGCTGACCGTTTCGCCGGGTGCAAGATGGACAACGGCTGCTGGTTCCTCGCCCAAGGTTTGGTGCGGGATGCCAACCAGCGCCGCGTCGGTGACGGCCGGATGTTCGTAGAGGATATTTTCGACCTCGGAGGAATAGATATTCTCGCCGCCGCGAATGATCATGTCCTTGGCGCGGTCGACGATGAAGCAGAAACCCTCCTCGTCAAGACGTGCCAGATCGCCAGTACGCACCCATCCGTTCACGAAAGTCTCCGCTGTTGCCTCCGGGCGATTCCAATAGCCTTTCACGATCTGTGGACCTCGCGCCCACAATTCTCCGACCTCGCCAATGGGCAGTTCGGTCTCGCCGTCTTCGGACATGATCTTGAGATCGGACACCGGGACGGGCGGGCCGCAGCTGTCGGGCCGGTTGAGATAATCCTCCGAAGTGTGCGACGTCACCGTTGCCATCGTTTCGGTCATGCCCCAGCCATTGCCGGGATAGGCGCCGAAAATTTCGTAGATCTTGGCTACCAGTTCGGGCGCGGACGGCGCACCGCCGTAGCTGATCGATTCGATTGAACTCAGATCGTATTTCTCGCGATCCGGATGCTCAATCAGCTGCCATGCGATAAACGGGACGCCGCCGGTCGCGTTGATCTTCTCGCGCTCGATTATCTCGAACGCCTTCACGGTATCCCATTTGTGCATGAAGACGATTTTGTTGCCCGCCTGAATGGTGGGAATCATCGACGCCGAACATGCGGTCACATGGAACATCGGCACCACGACAAGACCCGCCTTGACCATCGGTTCGGGCAACGGAGCCCCGCGCCGCAATATTGTAGCGGCTCCCGAATAGCCTGTCGTCAGGCCATTGGTCAGCAAGTTGCGGTGCGATCCGAGCGCGCCTTTGGGTTTGCCCGTTGTGCCGCTTGTGTAAAAAATGGTCACCGGATCATCTGGTGCGATGGCAACATCGGGCAGGGATCGCTCGGGCAGGTCAGCATAGCTTTTGGGGCTGCCGATCAGCGTTTCCATCGCGCGTGCCGGTTCAGCCAATTCGGCACCGCTACCGCGCGTCACCAGCACATGCCGCAGATCCGGCATTTCTGCCTTGTGCAACGCCATTCGATCCCAACGCTCGGCGTCGCATATCAAAACCGAAGCGCCCGAATCCGCCATGCCGAACGCCAGCTCTTCTCCTGTCCACCACGCATTCAGCGGAACGACGATGGCGCCAATCACTGCGCCTGCAAAGAACGCGACTGGCCATTCAGGCAGGTTACGCATCGCCAAAGCCACACGGTCGCCTTTCCGCACGCCTATGTCCTGCAACGCAGCGGCGAGGGTCGCGACGGCCTTATGCCAAGCAGAATAGGTAACGCGCTCGTCGTCGAACACCACGAACTCGCGCTCGCCGAACATTTTGGTATTTTCGGCAAGCGCCGCCAGATTGGGAAGGGCATTTTTCCAGACCCGAGTCGAAATGCCGTCGACATTCACGGTATCCATTTCGAACGGCATACCCGGCGCGCATAAGATGTCTTTCACCTGAGCGCGGCTCATTGCGGGCCAGCCAGCAGGCGAGGTCCATTTGTCGATCATCGCTTCATCCGTTCCTAATCTTGCACGCTTTTCGCGCGTTCGGTCTGTCGTTACGCCATAATGGTTTCAATGTGCAACGCTTCGCGCTAGCATATTCATTGATCGATTAAATCAGGAGACAAAAGATGGCGGACAACATGCAGGCAGTGCTGGAAAAGCAGCGCGCGAGCTTTATCGCGGCGTTGCCCGAGCCAATGTCAGTGCGCAGCGACCGCATGGACCGCGCGATTGCGCTGCTGATCGATAATGCCGAAAATTTTGCCAAGGCCGTCTCCGCCGATTTTGGCCATCGCAGCCGCGAGCAGACGCTGATGACCGACATCATGCCATCGGTCAGCGCGATGAAGCATGCCAAGAAGCATTTTGAGAGCTGGGCCAAGGGCGAAAAGCGAAAGCCCACTTTTCCGCTCGGGCTGCTCGGCGCGAAGGCCGAAGTCATCTATCAACCCAAGGGCGTGGTCGGTGTGGTTGCGCCGTGGAACTTCCCGGTGGGCATGGTGATGGTGCCGATGGCGGGCATATTGGCCGCAGGTAACCGCGCGATGGTAAAGCCTTCCGAATTTACCGAAGAAGTCTCGGCCTTGTTCGCCGAAGTCGTTCCCAAGTATTTCGCCGAAGAAGAAATGGCGGTGTTTACCGGTGGGCCTGATGTTGGCATGGCTTTTTCCAAGCTCGCGTTCGACCATATGATTTTTACAGGCGCAACCGGTGTTGGCCGCCACATCATGCGCGCCGCCGCCGACAATCTTGTGCCGGTGACGCTCGAGCTTGGCGGCAAGTCGCCGACGATTGTCGGACGTAGCGCTGATATCAAAAAGGCAGGCGACCGGATTGCGTTAGGCAAGATGATGAACGCCGGGCAAATTTGCCTCGCGCCCGATTATCTGCTGGTCGCCAAAGAGCAAGAGGCCGATGTAATCGAAGCAGTGAAGGCGGGGGTGCATTCGCAATATCCGACCTTGCTTGCCAATGACGATTATACCTCGGTGGTCAACGGCCGCAATTACGAACGCCTGCAAGGCTATCTTGAGGACGCACGCGAAAAGGGTGCGGAACTGATCGAGGTCAATCCCGCAGGTGAGGATTTCGCAAGCTCGAACGGCAACAAAATGCCGCTCACGATCGTCCGCAATGTGACCGACGACATGAAAGTGATGCAGGAGGAAATCTTCGGCCCGATTCTGCCGGTGATGACCTATGCCAGCATGGATGAGGCGGTCGATTATGTGAACGCGCATGACCGGCCATTGGGGCTCTATTATTTTGGCACCGACAAGGCCGAGGAGAGCAAAGTTCTAAACCGCACGATATCAGGCGGCGTGACCATCAACGACGTGATCTTCCACAATGCGATGGAAGATCTACCCTTTGGCGGAACAGGCCCGTCCGGCATGGGCAATTACCATGGGGCCGACGGCTTCAAGACATTCAGCCATATGCGCGCGGTATATCGCCAGACGGGGATCGATGTCGCAGGGATTGGAGGTTTCAAAGCACCTTATGGCAAGGCAACGGCGAAGACACTCGCCAAGGAATTGAAGAAATAAGGATGCGCTTGCATCCGAATGGAGGCTCGGTTAGAGGGGCCTCCGCTCTGAAGGGTTCGCCCCGATCAGCTGTGCCCCAGTGGTGGAATTGGTAGACGCGCTGGACTCAAAATCCTGTTCCGAAAGGAGTGCCCGTTCGAGTCGGGCCTGGGGCACCACATCCTAGAATTTGATCATGATCCGTCGCGCCAGCGCTGGCGAGATTGAATGCACTATTTGTAACAGTTTGACGATGCCGACATTGGCTTCCGCCTTGTTGCTTTCGATGGCATCGACAATTTGCGCGGCACATTCGTCCGGTGACATTTTGCTGCCGCCGACGCGCCCACGTGTCATCGCAGTATCGACGACGGGCGGCAACGCCTCGATGACATGCACATTGCTGCTACGCAGATTATGGCGAAGCGACTGGGTAAAACTGCGAAGGCCCGCCTTGGTCGCGCAATATACCGGGCCGCCTGCCCGCGGGGCAATAGCAAGGCCGGACGTAACGTTGACGATTGCCGCTTCGGGGCGTGTCAGCATTGCGGGAAGGAGATGCCCAATCAGGTGCATCGGCGCATTCAAATTGAGGAATATGGCCTGATCAGTCAGTGCCAGATCGAGCGGCTCGCCTGGTCCGAAGTTGCCGCTCATCCCTGCATTGTTAACCAATATGTCCAGCGGCCGGTCACCCCATGTTGCGACCAAAGCTCCGCATCCTGCCGCATTGGAAAGGTCCGCCTTGATTGCCTCCATCCCCTCGGTTTGCGCCTTGGCGAGAGGCTCGTCGCGCCGTCCGCAAACAATAACAACCGCGCCTTTTGCCTTCAACAGCCGCGCAATTTCCAGCCCGATGCCGTCAGTTCCGCCGGTTACCAGCGCTGTCTTGCCGTTGACCTGCATTGCTTTTGCCTCCCGCCAAAATGTTCCCGCGCTTTTAGCAGCTGTCACAGTTTGGGACAGTGGTTTTAGCCCGCTTCGTTAACCATTTTTTCCCGTGGCTATTATTCCTAACAAATCGTTAACATCAAATCATGAAAAGAAGACTCGTCTGTCGCAACGAAGCCGCTGGCCATCCATTTCGCCGGATGCTGCCCCCGCCTACGCTTGATATGTCATTTACAGCACCGCGCCCGGCGCGCTGGTGGCGCAAAGAGGACACGCATTTGTTTATGCTAAGCTTCAGCGCGTTTTTCGTCGCAATTACCGGTTTTATTATCTAGTCAATCGCAGGCGCGGTCGAGCTTCCACGCGAGCCAAGCTGATACCAAACACATTGCCGCGCCAAGCAGCAATTGATTGACGATACTGATCCCCGCAGCGCTCAGGCCTAGTGCGATCAGCGAACCTACAACCATCGCACCTGAATTGACGATGTTGTTTGCAGCAACGGTGCGCGCGGTCTGGTCCTTGGGGACGGTGGTGGTCAGGAAGGCATATAATGGCACCACGAACATGCCGCCTGCAACCGCAATTCCGAGCAGCGTTAGCAGCAGCGGGATCGCGTCAGGATGCGCGATAAAGCCGCGGATGTTATAGAGTTCGCCTGCGCCGATGACATGCCAGTTGCGGCATACGACGTGAAACGCCACGACAAACAAACCCATCACGATCACGCTGGCGGGGGCATAACGTGCGGAGACTTTGCCTTTAAGCAAATGGTTGATCGCAACCGAGCCAATGGCGATACCAATCGAGAAAATTGCGAGAAACAGGCTGGCGACTTCCTTGTCTGCACCAAGAACGTTTTTGGCGAGCGGCGGAAATTGAATGAACAGCACCGCGCCGATGGTCCAGAAAAAGCTGATCGACGCAATCGCAAGATACAGCTTGCGGATGTGCATCGTACTTTTGACCAGAGTGATCGACGACCGGATGATGTGCCAGTCCATCCCGGCCTCTTCATGCTCGGGCGGGGCAGGCGGAACCTGACGGCCCGAAAAATAGCCGATGACCGCGGTCACGACGACGGCGAGTGCAGCCCATTCAACCGCGATAATACCTGCTAATATTGTGCCCACGAGGATCGCGATATAGGTGCCGGCCTCGACGAGCCCTGTGCCACCGAGCACTTCGTCCTCTTTCAGATGCTGCGGCAGGATCGCATATTTAATCGGGCCGAAAAACGTCGAGTGCACCCCCATCGCGAACAATGCGAGCATCATCAGCGGTATCGCGATCAGGTTGATGGCAAAGCCGAGCCACGCCATGATGAGCCCTGCTCCGCCCACAAGCATGATGATGATTTCGCAGAACTTGACGATGCGGATGATTTTGGCTTTGTCGCGGGTGTCCGCGAGCTGGCCTGCCAATGCGGACATCAGGAAAAACGGTATGATGAACACCGCGGTCGCCACCGCGCTGAAGAGCGCCTCGGCTTTTTCGTCATTATAGACGCCGTAAACGACGAACAGCACCATCGCGTTTTTGAACAGATTGTCGTTAAATGCGCCCAGTAGTTGAGTCACGAACAAAGGCAGGAAACGTCGCTTATTCAGCAACGACAATGAAGTCGACATATCGCGCGAAAACCCTCTTTGCGTTTGGGGTGCCTTAGCTGCCCCGGTTGGCAGGACAAAGCGCTTTTGTTCAATGCAGCAAATAGCCGCGTGATTTTGTGAGATTAGGGCGCTATCGGTAGCAAATGCTAAGCATCCCAAATCTGTTGACGCTTTCCCGCATCCTGGCGGTGCCAATATTGGTATTTCTGCTCTGGCCAGGAACGAAGAATGTTAGCAACCAGCCATTGCCAATCGATTATGCTTTGGCGTTTGTGCTGTACTGCATGATGGGGATAACCGATTATTTCGACGGATATCTGGCGCGCGCGCAGGGCACGGTGTCCAAGCTCGGGGTTTTTCTCGATCCGATTGCCGACAAGATCATGGTCGCAGCGGTAATCCTGATGGTGGTGTTTACGCGCGATGTCGACGGCTGGCATGTGATCGCGGCGCTCATCATATTGCTGCGCGAAATGATGGTATCGGGGCTTCGCGAATTTCTCGCAGGGCTCCAGGTGTCGGTTCCGGTATCGAAGCTGGCCAAATGGAAAACGACTTTTCAACTTGTGTCGCTTGGCGGCATCATATTGGCGGGCGCGCTGCCCGACTGGATAATGCTTAAACAGGCCGCGCTCGCTTTGCTGTGGATTGCAGCCATATTGACGATGATAACCGGCTGGGATTATCTCCGTGTCGGCCTCAAGCATATGGATTGAAGCAGTGCGTCTGCTGTATTTTGCCCGTGTTCGCGAGGCGGTTGGGATTGACGCAGAAGAACGCAAGTTGCCGCCTGAACTGCAAAACGTAGGCGATTGCATCGTGTGGCTCGCAGGCCAAGGCGCAAATTACGCGGCTGCCTTTGCCGATCCTTCGCGGCTGCGCTTTGCACTCGACCAGCAAATGGTGTGGGAAGAAACATTGCTGGAGGATGCTACCGAACTCGCTATATTCCCTCCGGTGACTGGCGGATGAAAGTCGTTCGCGTTTGCTCGGCGCCGCTCGATAGCGCCGCAGAACTGGCGCCATTGGCCATGTTGGGCGGCGGGGCAGTAGCAAGCTTTACCGGCATTTGCCGGGATCAGGGCGGCATCACAGCAATCGAGCTTGAACATTATCCCGGCATGACCGAGTCAAGCCTCGCGGCATTGGTTGACGATGCCTGCGCACGCTGGTCATTATTGGGGGCGGTACTCATCCACCGCGTTGGATATATCGCCGCGGGCCAGCCTATCGTGTTAGTCGGAACTGCCGCCAGCCACCGGGCCGAAGCACTCGATGCCTGCGCATACCTGATCGACAGGCTTAAGACCGATATTCCGTTCTGGAAGAAAGAGCACTGCGCCGATGGCACGGCAGATTGGGTCGACGCAAAGGCAAGCGACGACGAACGCGCCGAAAGATGGACAGAGTGATGCTGCTATACGATGCCCCCAACCCAGCACCCAACCCGCGCCGTGTGCGGATATTTCTGGCGGAAAAAGGCATTAAGATTCCAACTAGCGAGTTGTCGATCATTAAAGGCGAACACAAGGCACCCGAATTCACCGCAAAATATCCGCAGGGCCAGTTGCCGGTGCTTGAACTCGATGATGGCCGCATACTCGGTGAAAGCATCTCGATTTGCCGTTATGTGGAGGCCCTGCATCCGGCGCCTGCGCTGTTCGGCACCGATGCGCTCTCCATTGCCGAGGTCGACATGTGGCTTCGCCGGGTTGAATTCACGCTAATGAACGCCGTCGGGCAAATCTGGGCGCATACCCATCCCTTCACCGCACGCGTGGTGGTGCCGCAATATACCGAATTTGGCGAAAGTAACCGCCCCAAAGCGCTGGCAGCAATGACGCGCATCGACGAGGCATTACAGCTCGCGCCATTCTTGGCCGGGGACGCCTATAGCATGGCGGACATCACCTTGCTGACCACATTGGATTTTGCAGCCTTTATCGGCGTCGCGATGCCCGAGGAACTAACCGCACTATCGGATTGGCATAGACGCGTGTCAGCAAGACCCAGTGCTTCGGCTTAAGTCGCGCGCAATTTACGCATCGCCTCTGCCAGCATTTCGAATTCTTCACGTCGTGGGCTGTTAGTGCGCCAGACCAGCGCAATTTCGCGGCTGGCATGATCGGCATTTAGCGGACGGGCCTGGACATCGGTGCCGTTGAGTAGCCCTGCCTCGACCGCCATTTCCGGGATCAGCGTCAGGCCAAGGCCATTATCCACCATCTGCACCAACGTGTGCAGCGACGTACCAAGCATCATCGCCGAAGCCCGTAATTCGGGCCGATTGCACGCAGCCAGCGCATGATCCTTAAGGCAGTGGCCGTCAACGAGGAGGAGAAGCCTGCTTTCATCGATCAGGTCCGGCGAAATCGTTTCGGGCGGGTCGCGCGGGTCGTCTTTCGGGAAGGCAACATATAGCCCGTCGTCAAACAACTTGGCCTTTTCGACATCACCTGCGGCGAACGGCAAGGCCAGTAGGACGCAGTCAACCACACCATGATGCAGCGCTTCTATTGCCGCAGCGCTGGCCTCTTCGCGCAGGTAAAGTTTCAATTCGGGATACTGCTTGCGCAATGCGGGAAGCAATTTGGGCAGCAGGAACGGCGCAATCGTCGGGATCACGCTCATTCGCAAATCGTCGGCAAGTGGCTTGCCTGCCGACCGCGCCATTTCGGCCAACTCTTCTGCCTCGCGCAATATCCGGTGCGCCTTGGTGACCATCTTACTACCCAATGGTGTAAAGCGCACAACGCGGCGAGTGCGCTCGACGAGCATAAGGCCAAGCAAGGATTCCAGCTCGCGGATTCCGGCGGACAAAGTCGATTGAGTGACAAAACAGGCTTCGGCGGCCTTGCCAAAATGGCCATGTTCTTCGAGCGCAACCAAATATTGCAATTGCTTCAGCGTGGGGAGATAGGTGCTCATTCATCGAACCTTATTGTCTTTATGCTGGTAATAATCGCTTTTGTCGATTTTAACCAGCTTTTTCGCATCTGGTTCGGGCTCAACACTGGAATTCGGGTAACCTATCGCCTAGTTTAGGATAATAGAGATAAAGTCCGGTATCGGAAGCGCGAGGGCAGCATGTTCATTTCAAACCTCATCGAATATCTGGATTCGATCAAGGAACGCGATCCTGCACCGCGCTCGCGTTGGGAAGTGTTGCTTTATCCCGGCGTTTGGGCGGTTGGCTATCACCGCATCGCGCACTGGTTGTTTTTGGGTCACATGTTTTTTCTGGCGCGGCTCGTCAATCACTTCGCCCGCTTCCTGACCGGCATCGACATTCATCCCGGCGCGAAAATCGGCCGCAATTTTTTTCTCGATCATGGTTTCAGCGTGATTGGCGAAACTGCCGAGATCGGCGATAACGTGACGATGTACCAGAATGTGACCTTGGGCGGGACCAACCCGGCAAATGGCGTGCCTGGCAAGCGCCATCCCACCATTCTCGATAATGCCATTATCGGTTCGGGCGCGCAGATATTGGGACCGATTACTATCGGCGAACGCGCGCGCATCGGCGCTGCGGCGGTCGTCACTGACGACGTGCCAGCAGGTGCCACAATGATCGGGCAAAAGGCACGCTCGACTTTGGTCAAGGCGGAAACCTATGCCAAGGATTTCATGCCTTATGGAACGCCCTGTCGCGAGATGTTCGATCCGGCGACACAAAGCCTCGAGATCATGCAGTGCGAGATGGAAACGCTGCGCAAGAAATTGGCCGAGTTGATGGCTGAACGCGATGCCGCCGCCAATATCGCGCCGGTCAAACGCCGCCCCGCCAAAGGAAGCAAGAGCGCTTGAGCGCAATCATCACGCCATTTCCAATTGCTAACCGGTTAAACCAGGTCGGCTTTGATCGCGCAGAACTGACCCAAATATTGAACCTTTACGGCCGGATGGTCGCGGCTGGGAAATGGCGTGATTATGCCATCGACCTTGGCCGAGATGCAGCGGTGTTCAGCGCCTTCCGCCGCGCCACCGAGCGGCCCGAGTACCGCATCGAAAAAAGGCCTGAGTTGCGGATGAAGCAGGGCATGTGGGTACTGGTCGGTGAAGGCGGCGCAGTTCTAAAACGCGGGCATGATTTAGGCCCAGTGCTTGCGCCGGTTGAGCGTAAGCTGATGAAGCTGGTTGGAGCTTAGCCCAACGCCTGCAATGCCTTCATCACTGCAATTGACTGCTCGCCACCTGACTGGGGAACGGTCTCGCCGGTGCGGTCGGTGATCTTGTCCCAGGCTGCGGCAAAACCCTCGACGGTGCGATCATCCTTTCGCAGCGCGACGCCGGGGGTCATCGTGACATAGGCGGCATGATAACCGCCGCCGCCTGCACCGATGATCATGTTGGTTGGCGCATCTTCGCTGACTAGGTAGAGCGCGGCTGGAACGACATTTTCAGGCGTAAATTGTTCGAACAGGCCTTCGGGAAAGATATCCTCGGTCATACGAGTCCCCGCAACGGGCGCGAGCGAATTGACGCGGACATTATATTTCGCGCCTTCGAGATGGAGCGTCTTGGTAAAACCAGCAAGGCCAAGCTTTGCCGCACCATAATTGGCCTGGCCGAAGTTACCATACAGCCCGGTCGATGACGTCGTCATCAAGATCCGGCCATAGGCTTGCTCGCGCATGGTGTCCCACACCGCCTTGGTGCAGTTGGCGCTGCCCATGACGTGGACCTGAAGCACCAGGTTGAAATCGGGCATGTCCATTTTGGCGAAGCTCTTGTCGCGGAGGATGCCTGCATTGTTGATCAGAATATGCACGCCGCCCCAGGCTTCTTTGGCCTTGGCAACCATTTCGACCATCTGCTCAAATTCGGTGACGCTGCCACCATTGGCCATGGCTTCGCCGCCAGCGGCTTTGATCTGCTCGACCACTTGAGCCGCCGCATCCGAAGTTCCGGTGCCATCGCGCGCGCCACCGAGATCGTTGACCACCACTTTCGCGCCGCGGCGCGCCAGCTCAAGCGCATAAGCCTTGCCCAGCCCGCCCCCTGCTCCGGTCACGATTGCGACTCTGTCCTGAAAGCTGATGGTCATCGATTGTCTCCATTGATAAAAGCGGAATGTGGGTCCGCGAAAGCGGCCCGAGCCTTGCCATGGCGCTTGGCTTTACGCAAGCGTAAAGCAGGGCGGCCAAAACTGTCATAAAAAAGAAATTTATGAGTCATTCATTCGTCACGAAAATGCTTTCTACGCGTCATCAATTGATGATCCTTCAAGGGAAATCCAGATGAGTTTGCGTTGTGCCCCCGTTGCATTTGCCACTTTGCTATCGCTGGGGTCCGGAATCCCCGCATATGCTAACAGCGAATCTTCGCCGCGTGTCGAGGCGTCGGCACCTGCCAAAGCAGATGCGGGGTCTGAATGGGAACTCAAGCCGCGCTGGCGTGTGCAATATGATGTCGCCGGTATAGATGGTCCCGATGGCTTAATCGGAACCGGCGATTTCGAAGACATACGCCGTGCGCGCGTCGGGCTGGACCTGACAATGCCACACGGTTTTGCCGCGAGAGTGGAAGGCGAACTCACAACCGATCCGATCGAATTCACCGACGTCTATCTGCAGTGGAGCAACAAGACATTCAAATTCATTGCTGGCCAGCAAAAAGCGCAACTTCCGCTGGATGAGGAAAACAGCAACCTCAACATCAGCTTCCTTGAACGAGCGGCGTTTGTCAGCACTTTCGGCTATGGTAGACGGACCGGTGTTTCGGGACATGTTAATAAGGCTGAATTCTCGCTGTCGGGCGGGGTTTATACCGACCCGCTCATCGCGCTCAACGATGTTCCTTCAAACAGTACATCGATCGATTTTCGTGGTTTCTGGTCGCCCGCATTTGGTAAAACCAAGGTGCATTTGGGCGCAGCCTATCATTGGCGCGATCTGAACGACGTTGGCATTACGCCCATACGTTACCGAACCCGCCCGCACGTCCGCATTGTCGATACGCGCTATATTGGCACACCGGCGCTTTCCATCGGAAAAGAACAACGCTTTGGTTTGGAGGCAGCGGCAGTCAATGGCCGGTTCCACGTCGCGGCGGAAACCCACTGGCTAAAGGCGCAGCGGGCGGCCGCTGACGACCCTGTTTTTTTTGGGGCTTATGCCGAAGTTGGTGTATTTCTGACAAAGGACAGCCGTCCGTTAAAAGGCGGATTGTTTGGAGCCATTGATCCGCGCAAGCCTGTTGGGAGCGGCGGCTTTGGTGCCGTGCAACTCAATGTGCGATATGACTATCTTGATCTCAACAGCCAGGGCATCGTCGGCGGTAAGCAGAATGGCTATCTCGCGTCGTTAATTTGGACGCCGGCGAAGAATTTCCGCCTGATGGGGCAATATTCAAAGCTGATATACACCGATGCGGTAATCGCGATTGCGGGGGATCGAAGCTACACCGTCGATGTTATCGGCGTGCGGGGCCAGATTTCCTACTAAACTGCTTCCTGATCGAGCGAATAGCCTGCCGAACGAACCGTCCGGATGATGTCGCTTTCAAATCCTTCGTTCAGCGCCTTGCGCAAACGGCGGATATGGACGTCAACAGTGCGGATTTCGATATCGCTGTCATGCCCCCATACGCTGTCGAGCAGGCGCTCGCGCGAGAATACATGACCCGGATATTCGAGGAAATGTTTGAGCAGGCGATATTCGGTCGGCCCTAAAGGTACCTGTTTGCCGGCGCGCTTCACCTTGTGCGCGACGGTGTCCATTTCGACGTCGCCAAATCGCAACGCCTCTCCGGCCAATGCCGGACGTACGCGGCGCAGCACGGCTTTGGCGCGCGCGACCAGTTCGCGCGGGGAAAAGGGCTTGGTGACATAATCGTCGGCGCCGATTTCAAGTCCGCGGATTCGGTCATCCTCTTCGCCGCGAGCAGTCAGCATGATGATCGGCACATTGGCGGTATTGTCCGATTTGCGCAGCTGGCGACACACTTCGATGCCTGAGAGATTCTCGAGCATCCAGTCGAGTAGCACTAGGTCGGGCGTGCGTTCGCGTGCCATGATCAACGCCTCTTCGCCGTCGCCGGTGTGGCGGACGTCGAACTCCTCGCGCTCGAAATGCCAGCGAACCAGTTCGGCCAATGCGCTGTCATCTTCAACCAAAAGCAATTGAGCCTTGGGCATAGCTATTTCCTATCAGGCGTCCGGCAGATTTTCGCCGGTTTCGGTAAAATAAATCATTTGCGCGACCGTCGTAGTGTGGTCGCCAATCCGCTCGAGATTTTTGGCGGTGAATAGAAGATGCGCGACTTCGGCGGCATTTTTTGGATTTTTCACCACATAAGCTACGAAATCGACGAACAGGTCTTTGTTGAGTTGGTCCACAGCATCGTCGCGAACGGTAACAGCGCGCGCCAGATCGACGTCGCTTTTGGCATAGGCGTCCATCGCGGTGCGGATCATCTCGACAACGATTTCGCCCATACGGCCCAATTGTACCATTGCCTCGGGCGGAATTTTGCCTTCCATTTGAGGAACGCGCTTGGCGATATTTTTTGCATAGTCACCGATCCGTTCGATGACTGCCGATATCTTCAATGCAGCGATCAATTCGCGCAAATCATCAGCCATGGGCGCGCGCAATGCGATAGTCCGGACGACAAGCTTTTCAACTTCGGTTTCCAGATTATCAATTGTCTTGTCCTCGGCACGTGTTCGAATCGCCAGTTCCTCGTCATGCTCGTTCAGCGCTTTCAAAGCTGCGACGACGGCGGTTTCGGCGCGTGCCCCCATTTCCGCAATCAACCCGCGGATTTCGTCCATATCATCGTCAAAGGCGGTAACAGTGTGCTTGGTGCCAGTGGTCATATCGCGGTTCCTTAGCCGTAGCGGCCAGTAATATAGTCTTTGGTCTTGTCTTCACGCGGGTTTGTGAAGATTTCCGATGTTTCGCCGAATTCGATCAGATTGCCCAAATGGAAAAAGGCGGTGCGTTGCGACACGCGTGCCGCCTGCTGCATATTGTGCGTCACAATGATGATAGCATATTTACCGCGCAAGTCGTGGATTAGTTCCTCGATACGCGCGGTCGCAATCGGGTCGAGCGCGGAGCAGGGCTCGTCCATCAGGATGACTTCGGGATCGACAGCAATCGCCCGCGCAATGCACAGACGTTGTTGCTGACCACCCGACAGAGCGGTGCCGCTGTCGCTTAGACGATCTTTTACTTCGGCCCACAGACCGGCGCGGGTGAGCGAACTTTCGACTATCTGGTCCAGTTCGGCCTTGCCCGATGCAAGACCGTGGATGCGCGGTCCGTACGCGACATTATCGTAAATTGATTTGGGGAATGGGTTCGGCTTTTGGAACACCATGCCGACGCGCGCGCGCAACTGAACGACGTCCATCGATGACGAATAAATATCTTCGCCATCAAGCAGTATGTCGCCCTCAACCCTCGCGCCGACAATCGTATCATTCATCCGGTTGAGCGAACGCAAGAATGTCGATTTGCCGCAGCCGGAGGGGCCGATGAACGCAGTGACATTGTCCATTTCGACATTGATCGATACATTCCTAATCGCCTGCGTTTCGCCATAAAAAACGTTCACGTTGCGCGTCGAAATTTTTGGATTTGCAGTGGTTGCAACCACAGATGGGTCCTTTTCAGTCATGGCTACCAGCGCGTTTCAAAACGGTTGCGCAGGTAGATTGCGAGGGCATTCATCCCCAGCAGGAATATCAGCAGCACGATAATTGCGGCACTGGTTTTTTCAACGAAGCCTTGGTTGACCTCGTCAGACCAGAGATAGATTTGCACCGGCAGCGCGGTCGCCGCATCGGAAAAGCCTTGCGGAGCGGACGGGATAAACGCGCGCATACCGATCATCAGCAGCGGCGCGGTCTCGCCGAGCGCACGCGCCATGCCGATAATCGTGCCTGTTAAAATGCCGGGCAGGGCCAACGGCAATACATGGTGGAAAACCACCTGCACGGGCGACGCGCCAATGCCGAGCGCTGCTTCGCGGATTGACGGCGGGACCGATTTCACCGCATTGCGTCCGGCGATCACGATAACCGGCATGGTCATTAGTGCGAGCGTAAGGCCGCCGACCAAAGCCGATGACCGCGGCATTCCAAACAGGGTTAAAAACACTGCCAGTCCCAATAAGCCGAAGATGATAGAGGGTACCGCAGCCAAATTGTTGATCGACACCTCGATCATATCGGTCAGTTTGTTCTTGGCGGCATATTCCTCGAGATAAAGCGCGGTAAACACGCCGATCGGGAAGGCAAGCATCAGCGTGATCGCCATCGTCATCAACGACCCCTTGAATGCTGCCCAGATGCCGACGCCCGACGGGTCGGTTGCATCTGCCCCGGTGAGGAAGGTCCAGTTAAAGCCAGTCTGCAACACATTTTTTTCCGAAAGCATTTTTATTGTTTGCTCGGCGGCGGGCTCGCCGTTGCGTTTATAAGCCACGTCGAGCCGCGATTCTACGGGAAGAAATAGCCGTTTCTTGGCGGTCACCAGCTCTGGGTCATCCACCAGCATTTGCCGGACATTGGCGGCGGCCGCTGGCGTGAGCAGCGCGCTGCCATCGGCACCATATTGCCGTGTCACCGCCAGTTCGACGATGCCAGGAATGTCCATCGAATTGAGCGCTGCATCTGCATTTTCGCCGGTCAATGAAGCCGCCGACGCACCCGACGTCAGCGCTGGAAAGTCAAATTCTACGGCAATTTCGGTGCGCTGAAACCCGCGCAACCCCTGTCCGACCATTGTGAACAATAGGAACGCGAGAAACAAAGTCGACAATGCGACGGCGAAGAAACCCATCGCCTTGAAACGGCGCTCGGCCGCGTAGCGACCGGAGATCCGCTTTTGCATCACCTGCCCGTTCCAGTCCGTCGGGGTGCGTTCGGTAAGAGCGTTACTCATATGCTTCCCGATAGCGTTTGACGACGCGCAGTGCGACATAGTTGAGGAAGAATGTTGTTATGAACAGCGCCAGACCGAGCGCAAACGCAGCAAGAGTGTGCGGGCTGCCGAAATCCTGGTCCCCGGTCAGCAACGCCACAATCTGCACCGTGACCGTCGTAATCGTGTCGAACGGATTGGCCGTCAGATTTGCGGTGTAACCGGCGGCCATCACCACGATCATCGTTTCACCGATCGCGCGGCTGACAGCGAGCAATATGCCGCCCACCACACCTGGAAGCGCGGCGGGCAACAGAACTTTCTTGATCGTCTCGCTCTTGGTCGCACCCATCGCCAGGCTGCCGTCGCGCATCGCATTGGGAACCGCCGCGATGCTGTCGTCGGACATCGAAGACACCAAAGGAATGATCATCACGCCCATCACTACACCGGCGGCGAGTGCATTGTCCGACGCCGCATTGCTGACGCCGAGCATCACGGCAAAATCGCGGATGGCGGGCGCAACGGTCAGCGCGGCGAAATAACCGTAAACCACCGTCGGAACACCAGCGAGGATCTCCAGGATCGGCTTCATCCAGCTGCGCACCCGCGCCGAAGCATATTGGGTGAGGAAAATCGCACTCATCAACCCCAGCGGGATCGCTACGATCATTGCGATAATTGCGCCGATAAAGATCGTGCCCCAGAAGAGCGGAATCGCGCCATAACCATTATCAGCACCCGGGGTGATAACGTTTTTTGGATTCCAGTTGGTGCCGAACAGAAACTCGAACGGCGATACCATCGAAAAGAATTGATAGGATTCAAATATTAGTGAGGCAAAGATTCCAAGCGTTGTGATGATCGCGATCAGCGAGGCAAATAACAAGGCCAGCATGACCAGCCGTTCAACCTTGTTACGCGCGCGAAAGTCAGGTTTCAGCCTGGTAAATGCAAACGCACCGCCTGCAAACAGCAACAGCATCGTGCCAGCAAAACCGATCCATTTATAATAGGATAACGCCTCTTTGTAGAGCGGGACCAGAGCGTCGCTTTGGGCTTGAAACGCAGTCGCCTGAAACCCCTGCGCGATGGCACGGGCTTCTGACAATATCGCTGCGCGGGCAAATCCGTCTTGCGGCAGGTTGGCGGCGGCTGGCGCAGCCAGCACCATGTTGGTCACCAAGGCCGGTGACACCGATTGCCAGATGAACATGAAAATAATCGGCGGTACAATGGCGCAAACCGCGACAAACCAGCCATGATAACTGGGCAGGCTGTTGACCTGACCGCGCCTACCACCTTTGGCAGCGCGGACGAAAGACGCCGCGCGGGCGCGGCCGAAAATCCAGCCGACCAGACCGAGACCAAGGACAAGGAATAGCAATGCCGTTCCAGTCATATCGTTACCCTAGCCCCCTTCGGCCAGATGGCCGCACATTCGCGAAATAGTTCGCCCGCATGAAATTCGGGCATGGACCGAAACGGATTCGATCCATGCCCATAGACGCGATGTCTGTTTCAGTTTTATTTCAAATCCGCGCCATCCATAGTGGTCAGCCCATTTGCGGCATCTAATGCCTTTTTATATTCAACATCGGGCGAGGCAATCATACCCAATTTGGTCAGATATCCGCCAACCGCGCCGCCTTTAAGGAACTCGAATATAAACTCCTTGATGCCGGGAATTTTGTCGATGTGCGCCTTTTTGACGTAAATAAACATCTTGCGCGCGCCGGGATAGCTGCCGTCCGAAATGGTCGCGATAGTCGGGGTGACACCGTTCATCGTAATCCCGTGCACCTTAGATGCATTTTCTTCCATATAGCTATAGCCGAAAATGCCGACCATATTTGGGTTCGCGTCGAGCTTCTGGACAATCAGATTGTCATTCTCGCCCTGCTCCTTGAACGCGCCATCGGTGCGGATTTCGGTGCAAACCGCTTTATACTTATCTTCGTCGCTGTCTTTCAGCGCCTTGGTCGCTGCATCGGTGGCACAGCCGACTTCCATAATTAGTTCGTGGAAAGAGTCGCGCGTGCCCGAAGTGGTCGGGGGTCCGAACACCGAAATGGGCAGTTTTGGCAATGACGGGTTCACGTCAGACCAAAGTTTGGCGGTCTGTGGTTTGCCGAACGGATTGGCGGCAAGCGCCTTGTAAACGTCGGCGGTGCTCAGCGCGAATTTCTGGCCCTTGTTGGACTGGGCAAGCGCCAGTCCGTCAATTCCGACCTGGACTTCGATAATGTCGGTCACGCCATTTTTCTGGCAATTTTCAAACTCGGTTTTTTTGATGCGGCGTGATGCATTGGTGATGTCGGGCGTTTCGGCGCCGACGCCTTTGCAGAACTGCTCCATGCCGCCGCCGGTGCCGGTCGATTCAAGTACGGGCGATTTGCGCGATGCGTCTGCCTTGGCGAACGCTTCGGAGGCTGCCTTGGCAAATGGGAAGACGGTCGAAGAGCCGACAATGCGGATTTCCTGACGCGAACCGCCTGCTGCGCCGCCGGTGCTGGCCTGATCATTACATGCCGCAAGCGCGAGCGCGCTGATGGCGATAAGCGAGATTTTCTTCATCATTTTGGCTTTGTCCCTGCTGTGGAATCATTGCGGCTTCACCGCCTCTGGGCGCGCATTAGCGATCACAGATGGCCGATAAATGACTCTTGGGTTACAGTTATGTGACGGATTTGAACGGAGCGACCGGCAACAGGACGGCAACCGTTGTGCCCGTGCCCAATGTGCTGCGTATTTCCAAATGCCCGCGATGCCGGTCGACGATATGTTTGACCAGGCTGAGCCCTAAGCCAGTGCCACCCACTGAGCGGCTGCGCCCCGAATCGACACGGTAAAAGCGCTCGGTCAGGCGGGGAAGATGTTCCGGCGCAATACCGTCGCCCTGATCCGCTACGGTAAGCGCAAGCATGGCCCCTGATCGGGATGGTGTCAAAGTGACCGCAATCGGCGTTCCCGCGCGGCCATATTTCATGGCGTTGGTTATGATATTGCTGGCGAGCTGGCGTAACTGACCGGCATCGCCCATCACCGGCAGCATGTCAGCGGTGATATCCAGCGCGATATCGAGCCCACGCTCCTTCCGGCTGTGGCGCAATTGGTCAACAGTATCGACGACAATATTAGCAAAATCGACCGGGGTTTGCGGCGGGTCATATTTTTCCGCTTCGATTCGCGACAAAGACATCAGATCACGGACCAGCGCCTGCATCCGGTCGGTTTCCTTGGCCATGATCCCCAAAAAGCGTGCGCGGGTTTCGGGATCGTCGCCTGCCGCGGGGTCGTCGAGGGTTTCGATAAAGCCCTTCACTGCGGCGAGCGGTGTCAGCAATTCATGGCTCGCATTGGCGACAAAATCGACGCGCATTTTTTCGGCGGCTTGCGCGCCGCTTCGGTCTGCGAGATGCACCATTTTCTGCGCTGGACCGATCGATTGAATCCGCATGTCCCACATCTGACTTTGCTGGCCGATGCCGGTCAGCCGGATCGGGTGACCGGTATGCTGCGCTTCGGGGTCGGACAGCCGCTCGATAGCGCCCTGATGGCGAAAGGCCATGCGCACATTCTGACCGACGATATTACCGCCTAGCAATAGCCGAGCGGCTTGGTTTGCTGCCGAAACTTTGGCGCGGTCGACGATCAGCACCGCGTCGGTCGACGCATCGATGAAAGCCTGTAACTGCGGATGCAGGCTTATCGATTGCGGATCGATTTCGCCCTTGTCCGGGTTTCTGCCCGTCGGCATGCTTTCGGCATCATGCGGATCAACTGCGACAAACAGGGCAACCAGCATCGACACCAGAACCACAAGCACGCGTTCTACCTGGCCGATTATTTGTCCGGCAAACATCGCTCCGGCCGATGCCAGCGCAAGTGCGATCAACACGCGTGGCGACAACCAGCTGTTCACGTGTAAACTTTGCCCTGAATCATCATCACGCCGCCCGAATGAAACGCCTCGTTAGCCTTTGCCGCCGATATTGTCCCACATATAGACGCCGCTTCGTTGCGCAAGCGTGACGGCTGGAAAAACCGATGCGATATGCTAGGCAGATATTATGGATGAAGCCAATGATAAGCCCGACAACCAGCCCGAAGGCGGTCCGAACATCGTCGCAACGCGTCGCCGCGTTTTAATGCTGGGCGCGGTCACCGCGTCAGCCATTGTGTCGGTTCGTCCGGCCTTGGCGCAATCAGCAGCGTCGGTGATGAATTGCGAAATACCCGTTCCGGGTCCGCATGGGGCGGGGATGAACATCGACAGCTACGGCAAACTGGTTCCGCGCGATACGCCGGGATCGTTCGCCGCAACGGGTCAGAAATTTACCGGCGAGCAGGTCAAAGCTGCATTACGTGGCCGCAGCCTGCCAGGCACCAGCTATGATCAGAGTCAGGCTTATGTGAATTATATCCGGCGTCTGCAAGGCGGTCAGAGTGGCTTTACCTGCTTCGCATCGTTGCAGATGTCGCGCTAAACTTGAAATTAAGTGCCGCTGGTTTAGGCCGTGCACATGGCAGGGCCGCAATCACCGAAATATATAGCTGAACGGGCAGACCAATTGCTGGTCGAGCCACTCGACGCGATGACGCTGATATATCAGCGGCGTTCAGGAATAACGCATATCGTGGCCGAGCCCGTGCCCGAGATACTGGCTGTTATGGGCGGGGATGCGCTCAGCGCAGCGGAGGTCGCTGCATGGCTGGCAGCGCAGTTTGATTTGGACGCTACCGACGCGGAAGCCGTCGTTGCAACGCGGCTGGAGGAACTGGCCGCTTTGGGACTATTGGAACGTGTCCGTGCATGAATTCCGCGTTAAGGTAGGGCCTGTCGCATTCCGCATCTGTTCGGCGTGGAAGCGGCCGATTGACCAGTTGGCTGACCTGTATCGCGATTATCCGACGCCCGAAATTCCCGATTATTCGGTTCGGCTGGAGGCGAGGAGTCCCTTCCGCCGTTTCATCAGGCCATCGATAACGCTGGGCGGTGATTATATGCTTCCTGATGCCGCGCCTTTACCTTTGGCGCAAGGATTGTTGGCCGCCGAAATGGCGATGAACCTGCAGGTGGCGCTGGGCTGGCGTCGGCATCTGCTGCTACACGCCAGCGCTGTTGAAAAAGACGGCAAGGCGCTGATTATGACTGGCGCTTCGGGATCGGGCAAATCGACGCTGGCGGCAATGCTGGGGCACAAAGGCTGGCGCTTCATGGGTGATGAGTTCGTCCTGATCGATTTGGTAAATGGCGAAGCGGCTCCGTTTCCACGCATGATTTCGCTCAAGAACGAAGCCATCGGAGCGATGCAAGCAAGCGCACTAGACGGCCGCTTCGGACCTTTGATGATCGGTACACCCAAAGGCGATATCCGCCATCTCGTCCCGGCCCGTGACGCAATCGCGCAGATCGCCGTGTCCGCAACACCAGCATTGCTGCTGTTTCCAAGCTTCGGTTACGAACCTGCAGTACGCGAGATTGGCGCGAGCGAAGTTTTCATGCGCTTGACGCAGGCATCGACCAACTATGTCGCATTGGGAGAAGCCGGATTTACGACGCTCACGCGCTTTATCAAAACGGTACCGGCGCGCGCCATCGATTATCGCGACGGCATCGAGGCTGCGGCGTTGGTCAACCAGCTATGGGACGAGCTCGCGTGACGCGGAATGCGATGCTTCTGGTCGAGGCACTGCGCGACCCGGCCAGCACGGCAAGTCTTGACGCCGATGGCTGGGCCGCTTTGCTGTCAATGGCGCGTGCCGAGCAATTGATTGGTACGCTGGCGCGGCGACTGACCGGCTTGCTAATACCAGACGCAGTTGAGCGAATATTGGACGAGGCGCGAGTCAACGCCGAATATCAGCGCCGTTCGGCCTTATGGGAAGCCGACTGCGCGCGCCGCGCTTTGGCGGGTTATTCGGGCAAGGTCGTGCTGATGAAAGGCGCCGCCTATGCCGCCGAAGGATTGAAGGCGTCCGAAGGCCGCCATATCGGCGATCTCGACATCATGGTCGCGCGCGCCGATTTGCCGCAGGTCGAGGCGGCGTTGCTGGCGGCGGGTTGGGATTGGGTGAAGGAAGACGCCTATGACGACGCCTATTACCGCGATCACATGCACGAACTGCCACCGCTGATCCACAAAGAGCGCGACCGGATGATCGACGTGCACCACACGATATTGCCGCTCACGGCGCGGCCGAAGCCGGACGCGGCGGGGATGTTGGCTGACGCGGTTATGCTGGAAAACGGGTTCTACGTTTTCAGCCCGACTGACATGGTCATGCATAGCGCCGCGCACCTGTTCGCCGATGGCGAACTTGATGGTGGCCTGCGCAATCTTTGGGACATCCATTGCCTGCTGATGGAATTTAATGACGATTCCTTTTGGTCAGCCTTGAAGTCCCGAGCTGAACATCATCAGTTATCGCACGCTATATATTGCGCCACTCGCTTGGCGCATCAGCTATACGGCACCGAGATCCCGAAGGACTGGCGAAACCGACACCGGCAAGATAAATGGTATATCATGCGCCTAACCGCCCGCGACGATTGGGGCAGGGGTACGTGCAAATTCATCCGTTTAGTCTTCTACATTCGTTCGCACTGGCTAAGGATGCCACCGCTGATGCTATTGCGGCACTTATGGGTGAAGTGGCGGAAGGGATAGCTGCGGCTGCGCGCTTGCGCCATTTTGTTTCACGCGATGGATGCGAAATTTTTTAGAGGTTAGTTCTATAATGAAACCCTGCCCCACCTTTCGATGATGATGAGGATGATGTTTTCGATGTCGTCTTCAGAATCTTCCCGTCCTTTGCGTGAAACCATTCAATTCAGTGCTAACCTTTCCAGCGAACCGATGAGTTCATCGAAATGGTCGATCACCGCATCGGCTCTTAACTCCGCAACTGGCCCATGCAAAAACCCAAAGCTGACTGCCACGCTCGGCACGCCTGCATTTTTTGCCGCCATTACGTCGTAGATCGAATCGCCGACATAGGCCGCGCTTCCGCCGCCACAGCGTTTGATCATTTCGAATATCGGTGCGCCCGACGGCTTTGCGTTTTTCTTGCCCAGCGTATCGGCCCCTAAGATACAGCCCATGCGGTGCGCGAGGTCTAGATCAGTGAGCAATTTGACCGCGAGGCTCTCGAACTTGTTGGTGACCACCGCATAACGCACGCCCATCGCGTCGAACTGGTCAAGCACTTCCAACGCGCCATCAAAAGGGCGGCTATGGACCGAAACATTGGCTTCGTAATAGCTGAGCATCTGCCGGTAGAGCGGCTTGAAATCGTCGCCGGGGATGCCTCCGGTCGCTTCCAGCCCTTGTTGCAGCATTAGCTTTGCCCCGCCGCCGATATGTTGCTTCACCGCTTCGGTGGAAAGCAAAGGCCTGCCGACTCCCGCTAGTACGTGATTAACCGCTGCGGTTAGGTCGCCGCTGGTATCAACCAATGTGCCGTCCAGATCGAAGCCGATGATGCCGAAGGGAAATTTTGTCATGTCGTCCGGCAATTGGCCGCTTGTTCTGGAAACTGCAACAATTTGCTGTAATGGGCGAAGCCATGACCCAGATAGCAGCCATCATCCTCGCCGCGGGCAAAGGCACCCGCATGAAATCCGATCTGCACAAGGTGCTGCACCCGATAGCCGGCCGACCGATGCTGATGCATTTGCTTGGCAGCTTCGCCGAGTTGAAACCGGCCAAGCAGATCGTGGTAGCAGGTGACCGGCGCGAACAGTTGGAAGCAGCGTTGGCGGGCAGCGACGTGCAGACCGTCGTTCAGGACCCGCAATTGGGCACTGCGCATGCGGCACTGATGGCAAAGCAGGCCTTGGCCGGTTTTGACGGACTGGTGCTGATCTGCTTTGGCGATTGCCCGTTTTTGTGCGCTGCGACAGTGCGGCGGCTGTGCGATGCATTGTCGGGTGATGCCAAAGTCGCTGTCCTCGGCTTCCGTCCAGAAGACACAGCCGCTTATGGCCGGATCATCGCCGATGCCGACGGCAGCGTGACAAAAATGATTGAACATAAGGATGCAACCGAAGCTGAACGCGAGGTCAACCTGTGCAATTCAGGCGTCATCGTCGCGCATAGCGACAATATGTGGCGACTACTTGAGGCGGTTGGCAACGAAAATGCAGCGGGCGAATATTATCTGCCCGATGTGACGACTCATGCGATCAAAGAAGGTGCGCGCGTTGTCGTCGTCGAAACCGATGCCGACGAGGTTGCCGGGGTGAACAGCCGAGCCGAGCTAGCCGAGATGGAGGCAAAATGGCAAAAGCGGCGGCGCAAGACGGCGATGGATGACGGCGCAACATTGATTGCGCCAGAAACCGTTTGGTTTGCCGCTGACACTTCGATTGGCCGCGATGTCCTGATCGAACCCAATGTGTTTTTCGGCCCCGGTGTGACCGTTGCTGATAAGGTGAACATCCGGGCGAATTGCCATATCGAAGGTGCGATAATCGGCGAGGACTGTGAGGTTGGCCCCTTCGCGCGATTGCGTCCCGGTACGGTTCTTAAAGAAAAAGCCAAGATCGGCAATTTCGTCGAGGTCAAGAAGTCACGGCTGGGCAAAGGCGCGAAGGCCAACCATCTGAGCTATATCGGCGATGCCGATGTAGGCGCTGGCGCAAATATCGGTGCGGGAACGATTACCTGTAACTATGACGGCTATTTCAAATATCAAACGGTGATCGGCGAGGGTGCGTTTATCGGAAGCAACTCAGCCCTTATAGCGCCGGTAAAAATAGGCCGTGATGCAATCGTCGCAGCGGGCAGCGCGGTGAGCCGAGACGTAGCCGACGGCGAACTCCGCATGGTCCGCGCCGAGCAGCTGGTAAAACCAGGTTGGGCGGATAGGTTTCACGACGCGATGCGGAAGAAGAAGGAAGGAAAATGACCGAGCAGCAAGGGCTGCACCACTTGGGAAAATTCTCCGAACTTTTTGGTTCACCATGGTTTAAACTCGGCGAATGGGACAAGGTCGGTTTCCGACATAGTGATGACACCGAACGTTTTGGTCGACATTGCTACGATCATGGCTGGGTAACCGAGCTTGACTGGCCGGAATGGGCCAAAACGGACGAGGCCCAAAACTTGCGCGATTCGGACGTCATTCGAAGACAGGCAACGCCCGAGCAACTCGCCAAATTATTAACTGTGGCTATTCGTCAAAGTCGATTGTTGAAGGCGGGATGATCGCTTGGCATGAAAATGGTTGGCTGCGCGCGATTTGCCAACGAGCGCAGTCGCTGTCCACTTGACATGATATCATGATATGATATCAATATATCATGACTCGAATCCTCGCCGACCTGCCTGATGAAGACATCAAATGGCTCGACAAGCTCGCGGCCGACCAAGGCAAGTCGCGTGCCTCGATACTGCGTGAGGCGGTGGCGGCTTATCGTGCAGAGGCACCTTCTCTCGGCAATACCGACTGGCTTGAGGCTGGTTTTGGTTTGTGGGCCAAATATGGCTTCACCGAGGACGGCATGGAATATCAGAACCGTCTGCGCGAGGAATGGGTGCGGGAGTGGGACCCGGATTATGATCCCTCGAAGCATGGCCCTTTGTCAGATGAGAAAGACGTCGCTGCGTGAGCGACATCTATTTTGATACCAATATCATTATCGATGCGCTGGCGAGGAGGCCCCAGGCACTTGCCGAGCTGCGCCGCGCTAAGCGGCAATGGATCAGCCGCATGACCTGGATCGAGGTCCTTGCCGGCATGCCAGTGCCTGCGCGCGCCGAAACCGAGGCCTATCTGCAGAATTATTCGATACGTGAGTTATCGCCTGAGATTGCGCGCCGCGCCGCTGATCTACGTTTCAACAAGCGTTCGCTCAAATTGCCGGACGCGGTGATTTTCGCATCGGCGCAGGAGCATGGCGCGATCCTCGTCACACGCAACATCAGCGATTTTCCCGCAAACATGCCGGGCATCCGTGTTCCCTATATCACTCCAGACAAGGTTTAATTTTCATGTGCGGAATTATCGGAATTGTTGGCAAATCGCCTGTCTCGGATCGTCTGGTCGACGGGCTGAAGCGGATGGAGTATCGAGGGTATGACTCTGCCGGCGTCTGCACTGTGTACGATGGTCAGCTCGTCCGCCGCCGCGCCGAGGGCAAGCTTGCCAACCTTGTGCAGGTGCTCAAAACCGACGATGCCCCTGGTAACATAGGCATAGCGCACACACGCTGGGCGACGCATGGTGCGCCGACGACGTCCAACGCGCACCCGCATGCGACTGGCGAGGTTGCGCTCGTCCACAACGGCATAATCGAAAATTTCAAGCAGTTGCGCGATGAACTGACCGCACGCGGGCGGACTTTCGAGAGCGAAACCGATACCGAGGTTGTCGCGCATCTGGTGTCCGAACAGGTCGAGGTAGGCCATTCGCCCGCCGAGGCGGTGAAGGCTGTGCTTCCCCGCCTGCGCGGTGCGTTTGCGCTTGCGATTGCCTTCCGCGAGTTTCCCGATTTCCTGATCGGCGCTCGTCTCGGTTCGCCGCTGGTCGTCGGTTATGGCGAGGGCGAGACCTATTTGGGTTCGGACGCACTCGCATTAGCCCCGCTGACGCAGCAGATTGCCTATCTGGAAGAAGGCGACTGGGTCGTCATCGCCCGCGAAGGCGCACAGATTTTCGATAAGGATAACAATCCTGTAGAGCGTGAAGTTACCACGTCGGGCGTGTCAGCGGCGCAAATCGAAAAGGGCAATTATCGCCATTATATGCAGAAGGAGATTTTTGAGCAGCCCACCGTGGTTGCGCAGACGCTTTCCAGCTATATCCGCCCGCTTGAACAGACCGTTGCGCTGCCGCAGATGGATTTCGACCTGGCGGGGGTGAAACGGATCACCATCGTTGCCTGCGGGACCTCTTACTACGCGGGCATGGTCGCCAAATACTGGTTTGAAACCTTCGCGCGCGTGCCGGTCGATATCGATGTTGCGTCCGAATTCCGTTACCGCGATCCGGTGTTGGAAGAAGGCGGGTTGGCGCTATTCATTTCGCAATCGGGCGAAACGGCTGACACGCTCGCCGCGCTTCGCCATTGCAAGGAAAATGGCCAGACCATCGCGGTTGTCGTCAACGTGCCGACGTCGAGCATGGCGCGCGAGGCGGACCTGTTGCTCCCCACGCATGCCGGGCCGGAAATCGGCGTTGCTTCAACCAAGGCGTTTACTTGCCAACTTGCGGTTCTCGCCGCACTCGCAGCGCATCTGGCGTTGGTGAAGGGCAAACTTTCGGCAGAGGAAGAACGCGACATCGTTCGACATCTTATTGAGGCCCCTGCCGCGCTAAACGCCGCGTTGGCGCATGATGAAGACATTGCCGCGATGGCTCACCTGATCGCGCCAGCGCGCGATGTGCTCTATCTCGGCCGCGGTCCCGATTATCCGTTGGCGATGGAAGGCGCGCTCAAGCTCAAGGAAATCAGCTACATCCACGCCGAGGGTTATGCATCGGGCGAAATGAAACACGGACCAATCGCGTTGATCGACGAAGCCGTGCCCGTCATCGTCCTCGCGCCATCAGGCCCATTGTTCGAAAAGACGGTCAGCAACATGCAAGAAGTCCGCGCCCGAGGCGGCAAGGTCGTGTTGATATCCGATGCTGAAGGTATCGCCGAAGCCGGAGAAGGTTGCCTGGCCACCATTGAAATGCCGTCGGTGCATCCACTGATTGCGCCGTTGGTCTATGCCGTGCCGGTGCAGTTGCTCGCCTATCATGTTGCGTGCGCGAAAGGGACCGATGTCGACCAGCCTCGGAACTTGGCGAAGAGTGTGACGGTGGAGTAGAAATAACCACTTCGGGGTTCTTGTTGT
>LNFK01000064.1 GCA_001464315.1 Sphingomonadales bacterium Ga0077559
CACACCATCTGCATTATACCGCTTTGCCCGACTGGGCGCAGACGCTCGGCATGGTGTTCTCGATTGTCCTGTGGATGCCAAGCTGGGGCGGAATGATCAACGGCCTGATGACGCTGAACGGCGCATGGGACAAGATCCGTACCGATCCCATCATCCGCATGATGGTAATGGCACTCGCATTCTACGGCATGTCGACCTTCGAAGGGCCGATGCTGTCGATCAAGGCCGTCAACAGCCTGTCGCATTATACCGACTGGACAATTGGTCACGTGCACAGCGGCGCATTGGGCTGGAATGGCATGATCACCTTTGCCTGCCTCTATTATATGTTCCCGCGCCTCTGGGGCCGGACACGCATGTATTCGCTACGGATGATCAACTGGCATTTCTGGCTCTCGACGCTTGGAATCGTTTTCTATGCCTCTGCGCTTTGGGTAGCCGGGATCATGCAGGGCCTGATGTGGCGTGAATATGGGGCAGACGGCTATCTCGTTTACTCGTTCGTCGAAACGGTGACCGCGATGTTCCCGATGTATCTCATCCGTGCCTTTGGCGGGCTGCTCTATCTCTGCGGTGCGCTCATCATGGTCTACAATGTGTGGATGACTGTTGCGGGCAAAATCCGCGTCGAAAAGGCAATGACCGAAACGCCTTATGATCCCGACGCCGACCGTCCCTATGTTGCCGTTCCGGCCGAATAAGGAACAACGATAATGACAAACACCACCAAAACCGGAATGTTCAGCCACAAGAAACTCGAACGCAATGTCACGTTGCTTGGGCTTTGCGCTCTCGGTGCTGTCGCCATCGGCGGGATCGTCGAAATTGCGCCGCTCTTTTGGATCGACTCCACGGTCGAAAAGGTTGAGGGGATGCGGCCTTACACCCCGCTCGAGCTGACCGGCCGCAACGTCTATATTCGCGAAGGCTGCTATCTTTGCCACAGCCAGATGATCCGCCCGTTCCGCGACGAGGTCGAGCGTTATGGCCCCTACAGCCTCGCCGCCGAAAGCATGTACGACCATCCATTCCAATGGGGCTCGAAACGGACAGGACCCGATCTTGCACGGGTCGGCGGGCGCTACTCGGACGAATGGCACCGCGCGCATTTGAAGAACCCGCGCAGCGTCGTGCCCGAATCGATCATGCCGCCTTATGCGTTCCTGGCCGAACGCGAGGTCAAGGTTGGCGATATGTCGGACCATTTGACTGCATTGTCGCGCGTTGGCGTTCCGTACACCGAAGAAGCTATCAAAGAGGCCGATGCCGACCTGATCGCGCAAGCCGACCCCAATGCGAATAGCGATGCGCTGAAGGCACGCTACCCCAAGGCGCAGGCGCGCGATTATGATGGCGACCCGACCAAGGTCACCGAGATGGACGCGGTAGTTGCCTATCTTCAGATGCTCGGCACTTTGGTCGATCACCAGAAGGCCAAAGCGTATGAGCAGCCGCGATGAACTATAACGATCTTCGCCACTTCGCCGACAGCTGGGGTCTGGTCGCGATGGGGATATTGTTCCTCATTCTGATTCTGTGGCCATTCCGCAAGGGGGCATCCAGGCGAAACCACGACGCAGCGCACATCATATTCAGGGATGACGAAAATGACTGACAACAAAAGGATTGATGCGCCGACGGGCACGCAGACAGTCGGCCATGAATGGGATGGCATCGAGGAACTCGATACGCCAATGCCGCGCTGGTGGGTTATTTCCTTCTGGGGCACGATTGTGTGGGCGTTGGGCTATATCGTGCTGTATCCCGCTATCCCCATGCTTAACAGCGCTACGCCCGGCATCTGGAACTGGTCGAGCCGCGGGCAGTTCGAGCAGGAGATGAAGGCCGAAACATTGCGCCGTGCACCGATCACGAGCGCGCTTGCCGCGATTCCCGTTGAACAACTTGCGGGCGATGAACGGCTGTACCAGGCTGCCGTCGAAGGCGGTCGCGCCGCTTTCAAGGTGCATTGTGTGCAGTGCCATGGTTCGGGTGCAGCAGGCTCTGTCGGTTACCCCAACCTCAACGATGACGACTGGCTGTGGGGCGGCGATATGCCCGCGATCCATTACACGCTGACGAATGGCATCAGGCAGCCCGACCATGACGAAACCCGCTTCTCGCAGATGCCGGCTTTTGCGGGTGTGTTGAGCAACGGCGAAATCGATGCGGTGACATCTTATGTCCGCTCGCTGTCTGGCCTTGAAAAGGCGAGCGCGAAGTCGGCCAGCGGTGCTACGTTGTTTTCCAACAATTGCGCGTCATGCCACGGTGTCGATGGCAAGGGCTTACGCGAATTCGGTGCGCCGAACCTGACTGATGGCATTTGGCTATATGGCGGAGACAAAGCAAGCCTGACGACAACCGTCAACAATGCGCGCTATGGCGTGATGCCACGCTGGAACAATCGCCTCGACCCGGTGACAATCAAGATGCTGGCAGCCTATGTCCATTCGCTCGGCGGCGGCGAAGCCAATCCTGCGCCGGCGGCAACACCGGCACCCGACCCGGCAAAGGTCGCCGCCAATGTCCAACCTTAACGACCTCACCGGCCCAAACCAGCCGCTCTACCAGGCACGCAAAGGCGTCTATCCCAAGGCAGTCGATGGATTTTTCCGCCGGCTGAAATGGGGTATCATGGCGGTCACGCTGGCGATCTATTATATCACGCCGTGGATACGCTGGGATCGCGGCCAATATGCGCCCGATCAGGCGGTGCTCGTCGATCTTGCCAATCGGCGCTTCTACATGTTCCAGATCGAAATCTGGCCACATGAATTTTATTATGTCGTCGGACTTTTGGTCATGGCGGGCATCGGGCTGTTTCTGGTGACCAGCGCAGTGGGCCGCGCTTGGTGCGGCTATGCCTGTCCGCAGACCGTGTGGACCGACCTGTTCCAGCATGTCGAGCGTTACATTGATGGCGACCGCAACGCGCAGATCCGGCTTGAAAAGGCCTCGTGGGGACCACAGAAAATTGCCAAACGTCTTAGCAAATGGTCGGTGTGGCTATTCATCGCCTTCTGGACCGGCGGCGCGTGGATCATGTATTTTGCCGATGCGCCGACTTTGGTCCGCGAATTCTGGTCGGGCGAGGCGGCACCCGTTGCTTATGCGACCGTTGGCATTTTGACTGCGACAACCTTCATCTTCGGCGGTTTCATGCGCGAGCAGGTGTGCATCTATATGTGCCCATGGCCGCGCATCCAGACAGCGATGATGGACGAAAAGTCGCTGCTGGTGACCTATAAGGACTGGCGCGGCGAACAACGCGGCAGCTTGAAAGCCGCGCAAGCCAACCCGACTGCGTTCGGCGACTGTATCGATTGCAACCAGTGCGTCGCGGTGTGCCCGACAGGTATCGACATCCGAGAAGGGCCGCAAATCGGCTGCATCACCTGCGCTTTGTGTATTGACGCCTGCGACACTGTTATGGCGCAAATCGGCAAGCCGCGCGGGTTGATCGATTACTGCACCTTGGACGATGCCGAGGTTGAAAAGGCGGGCGGCACCGGCCACCCCGCGTTGAAAACGCTCTTTCGTCCGCGCACGCTCATTTATTTCGGAATTTGGGCAAGTATTGGCCTTGCGATGTTGTTCACATTGGGTCAGCGCACGCGGCTTGATCTCGCGGCACAGCGCGACCGAAATCCAGTCTATGTCCGCCTGTCCGACGGCTCAATCCGCAACAATTACACGCTCAACATACGCAATATGGAAACACGGCCGCGTATCGTCGATGTCTATATTGAGGGGTTACCCGGCGCAGTTATCTGGACGCCCGAAGGCAAGCGCGAATTCGCCAAACAGAATGTCAATTTCGCGGTTGCCCCCGATGCCGTCCACAAGGTCCGTCTGTTTATCGCTGCACCTGCCGAAGGGCCTGTACGCACCGAATTCACGATTAACACGAGGGCGCGCACCGGTGACGAGCGCGGCGACAGAGATGAAGTCGTGTTCGAAAGGCCAGAGGCAGTAAAATGAAAATACTCACCAACGGCAAGTTCACCGGCTGGCACATGACCGCAATTCTTGTCGTGTTTTTCGGCATTGTGATGGCGGTGAATTTCTACATGGCGCGCATGGCGATTGGCTCCTTTGGTGGAACGGTTGTTGATAACAGCTATGTCGCCAGCCAGAATTACAACCGCTGGCTCGCCGCCGCCGACAAGCAGGACAAGCTTGGCTGGAAGGTCAAGACGACGATGACCGACGATCGCTTTGTTGTTATTGATGTTCAACAGAACGGCCAGCCCTTGCAAGGCGTCACCGCCATCGGCGATGCGTTGCATCCCTTGGGCCGCGCGGTCGGTCAGCCGCTGGCGTTCAAGGCGATGCCCGATGGCACGCTCAAATCGACCACTGCGCTACCCGCCGGGCGCTGGAATGTGCAGATTTCGCTGCGCAAAAGCGCCGATATCTATCGCTTTGTCGAACAGCTCTAGTGACAGCAACGACCCCCAACCGCGCGCCTGTCGAACTGCCGATATCGGATTTTGCCGTGCCCGGAATGCGCTGCGCCGGGTGCATTTCGAAACTGGAGAGCGGGCTGGCGCTGCAAACCGGCATTGTTAACGCGCGAGTCAATTTTACCGCCAAGCGCGTTAGCATCACGCATCTGCCCGAAATGACGATGCCGCAACTGCTTGATGCGATATCCGGAATCGGTTTCGAGGCGGTAGCGATTTCTGAAAGCAGTGGCGACGCTGATAATAAGGAAGCCAAGCGCCTTCTTAAGGCGATGGCGGTCGCCGGCTTTGCGATGATGAATATCATGCTGCTTTCAGTGTCGGTCTGGTCAGGCGCGACCGGTGTGACGCGTGATCTGTTCCACTGGCTCTCGGCGCTCATCGCCTTGCCGACGGTCGCGTATTCAGGCCAGCCCTTTTTCCGCTCGGCATGGGGTGCGCTGCGCAAAGGCCGGACCAACATGGACGTGCCGATTTCGATCGGCGTGATCATTACCACCGCGCTCAGCCTCTATGAAACCTTTAACCATGGCCAGCATGCCTATTTTGACGGCGTGGTGATGTTGCTATTCTTCCTGCTGACCGGTCGCTGGCTCGACGCGGTTATGCGCGACCGCGCGCGAGACGGGGTGAGTGCTTTGCTCAAGCAGACTGCGGCGGGCGCGATGGTGTTACAACCGGATGGTGAGACAGCGTGGATCGATGCGAAGGCATTGGGACCGAACATGGTCATGCTTGTCGCGGCTGGCGAGCGGCTGGCAGCCGATGGTATAGTGACAGAAGGCATCAGCAGTTTCGATCTGTCGCTACTCACCGGCGAAACTACCGCGCAATCCGTCGTCATCGGCAGCATTGTGCACGCAGGCACGCTGAACCTCGACGCGCCGGTGCATGTCCGCGTGACCGCAGCAGGGGCGGACACCGCGATTGCGGATATCGCTCGGTTAATGGAGCAGGCGTCGCAAGGAAAATCGCTTTATGTCCGCGTCGCCGACCGCGCCGCGCGGCTTTATGCGCCAGCCGTGCACACACTCGCTGCGCTGAGCTTTCTCGGCTGGATGGTGGCCGGAGCCGGATGGCATGAAAGCCTGCTGGTCGCGGTCGCGGTGCTGATCATCACCTGCCCCTGCGCGCTCGGCCTCGCGGTTCCTGCCGCACAGATCGTTGTGGCCGGAGCGCTAATGCGCGCTGGCATTTTGGTGAAAGACGGCAGCGCGCTCGAACGCCTCGCCGAGGTTGATCTGGCGATGTTCGACAAGACCGGCACCCTCACCATGGGGCGGCCCACCCCTACCAATCTAACGGACGCAAATGGCGAGCAGAAATCGGTTCTTCTGGCCTTGGCGCGGGCAAGCCGTCATCCCTTGTCCGAGGGGATCAGGCGCACGTTGGAAGCAGAAGGCGTTGCCGCCGCGAAAATCGAGCAGGTCCGCGAAGTAGCTGGCGCTGGTGTTTTCGCCACCGCCAATGGCTGCGCGGTATCGCTTGGCCGTCCCAATACGGAAATATCGCATGAAGGCCTTGCTTCGGAATTGCAAATCGAGGGCCAGCCATCATTCGCTGTTCATTTCTCCGACCAGATACGTCCCCAAGCAGCGGCGACGCTGGCCGAGCTTCAAGGTCTCGGTTTGACTTCGTCGATCATATCAGGCGACCGCGCGGAGTCGGTCGCACCGGTGGCCCGCGCCTTGGGCATCACCGCGCAAACGTCAATGCTGCCGCAAGAGAAACTCGACGCCATCGCCCGGCAAAAGGCGGCGGGGCATAAGGTACTGATGGTCGGCGACGGGCTGAACGATGGCCCGGCACTTGCCGCCGGTTATGCCTCGATAGCCCCTGCGTCTGCCAGCGATGCAGGCCAGAATGCCGCCGATGTCGTCTTCATGGGCGACGCATTGAGCCCAGTTGCAACCGCGATCCGCGCTGCGCGCCGAACTCAGCACATCGTTCGGCAGAATTTCATTCTGGCAATTGGCTATAATGTGCTCGCCGTCCCGCTGGCAATTGCTGGCTATGTCACGCCGCTGATTGCGGCAGCCGCCATGTCGGGTTCTTCGCTGGTCGTGGTCGCCAACGCGCTTCGCCTGAAGAATGCAGCGAAATGACCGGGCTCGCTCTGCTTATCCCGGTTGCGCTAGGCCTTGGCCTATTAGGCCTCGCAGGCTTTTTCTGGTCGATCAAAAACGGCCAGTTTGATGATGCCGATGGCGCGGCGTTGCGGATATTGATCGACGAAGAGGACGAGCTATGAAGCGGCTAGCGTCCTTGCTCGCAATCACGATATTGGTCGTTCCGCCCGCGCCTGCAACAGCCAAATCGATAATGGTCGGCGTCTGCGGCGAAGGCGATGTGCGCATCTCGATCCAGGTAAAAGCGCCACTACCTGGCGAAGGCAGCGATCATAATTGCTGCAAAAAGGGTTGCCATGCCGCCAATGAGCGCAAGAAAAAGGCCGATGGCACCACCGACGACGGTTGTTGCTGACTTAAAAAGAGCGGCGCCTCTCCCCCAAGAAGCGCCGCCCGTGGCGTGACGTTTTCGCTGACTCTCTCTAGAAGCGGAAACCCAGGCCAACCCCGAAAACAATCGGATCGAGACTGATCTTCACGCGCTGCGTGCCGATGGCCGTGGTTGCCAGTCGCGCGGTCGTGTCGATGTCGATATATTTGACATCGAAGTTGAGGAACATCTTCTCGTTCAGATCAATGTCGATCCCGGCCTGCGCTGCCCAACCGAAGCTGTCCTTCAAATTGACCTCGGTTTGCCCGACGGCCGCCTCGAGACCGGCGGAGGGCTTCTCCGAATAGAACATCGTGTAGTTCACACCCGCGCCGACATAGGGACGCACCTTGGCTTCAGGCGCAAAATGATATTGCACGGTCAACGTCGGCGGCAAGACCCAGGTCGACGCTAGCTTGCCAATACCACCGGTCGTGCCTGTCTTGCCTGACGCATTATGCTTGGTGGTCGCGGCGATCAATTCGAGTCCGATATTGTTAGTCACCATATGCGTGATGTCGACTTCGGGCATGATGCTGTTGTTGACCTTCACCTCTTCGGTCGGAAAGGTCGGTAATATCCCGCCCGAGCTTTCGGTTGGCGCAACCATGATGGCACGTACGCGAACAAAGGTGTCGCCAGCTTCAGCAAAGGCCGGGGCGGCAAAGGCGCTCGCTACAACTGCGATTGGCAACAGGCTGTACTTCAACAATTTCATTACTTTATCCTTTGGGAAGTGGTTGATTATTTCTTGCAGGTACTAAAGCCAAAAGGCAGATACGCAGGGCACCAACGAAAAATGCCTGTGAAGAGCGGGATGATTCCTATCCAGCCCCATGCTGTTTTGGGTCCGACAAACACCATCGCGATCAGGATTACGCCAAGGCTAACCCGGATCATACGGTCGAAACTTCCAACATTTGCGGTGCTAATATTCGTTGCTCCTGTGTGATTGGCTTACAGGGGCAGTTACGAGCCGGGCCCACACATAACATTGATCTCAAGCAAGAAACGGCTTGATCAGGATCAAAGACTCGTCGGTTGAAGCACGACTAACAAGGTGCGCATGTGGCCTTATTATCCCGAACTGCTCACCGGTAATGTGCCGCGCTATACAAGCTATCCAACAGCTGTAGAATTTCACGAAGGCGTTGGCGGTCCGGAGCTATTAAAAGCGTTGGATGCTATCGGCCTTGATGAGCCGATCTCGCTTTATGTCCACATTCCATATTGCCAGCAAATCTGTTGGTACTGCGGTTGTAACACCGGAGCGGCCAGCAAAACCCAACGGCTGACATCGTATCTTGAGGCTTTGGAGGCAGAAATCGCCTTGATCGCGGGCAAGTTAGGTGGACGCGGCAAGGTCAGGAACATTGCCTTTGGCGGCGGCAGCCCCAACGCGATTGCACCGGTGGAATTCGTCCGGCTGGTCGACCGGATATTTACCACCTTTTCTTGTGACAGACCCAATATTTCGGTTGAACTAGATCCGCGCATCTTCAACCCCGAATGGGCTCCAACGCTGGCGCATTGCGGCGTGTCGCGCGTGAGCCTTGGTGTGCAGAGTTTTTCGGAAGACATCCAGCGAGCGATTGGCCGAATCCAGCCGTTGGAAATGATAAAGGACTGCATGAAGCAGCTTCGCGACGTTGGAATCGACTCGGTAAATTTTGACCTGATGTATGGACTGCCGGGCCAAAGCATCGACGATCTAAGCGAAACGCTCGATACTGCAATCGCGCTGCAACCCAGCCGGATCGCCTTGTTCGGCTATGCCCATATGCCACAACTGTTCCCGCGCCAGCGCCGAATAGATGACACCAATTTGCCGGGGTCCTCCGACCGCTTTGCGATGGCGGAGCTGGGATATCGCCAACTAACCTGGGCGGGATATAAAGCCATCGGATTTGATCACTTCGCTTTACCAAAGGACAGTCTATCACGCGCCGCAGCCCAAGGCTCGCTGCACCGCAATTTTCAAGGCTATACAGACGATGACTGCCCTACAATGATCGGTCTTGGCGCAAGTGCGATCAGCAATTTTCCGGCCGCGATCATCCAGAATGAAAAGAATCCGGGCCGGTACCGGATGCTGGCACTGGCGGCGCAGCCCACTGCTTCAAGAGGCTTAAGCCGAACAGCCGATGACCAGCAGCGAGCACATTTTATCGAAAAACTTCTATGTACCGGAAATACCGGGCCCATCTCGGCACCCATATTCAAGACCGCGAGAACCGCTCTGCAAATCTTTATCGATCGGGGCCTTGCGCGCGTCGAATCGGGTGCAATCATTGTTGAAAACAACGGCTTGGCCTATTCGCGCATGATTGCCTCGGTGCTTGACAAATACCGGCAGCTCGACAGCAAAAAATTCAGCAATGCCGTGTAGCCGATAATATTCTGTCGCCTTGTATCGGTTCAGTCTTCGCCCTCGAGATTTACCGGCTTACCCAGAATTGCGCCGACGTAAATTCGCTGAACGAACACAAAAACGACAATCGTCAACGGTGCTGCGAGAAGAACACCTAGAAAACCAAAAAGCAAACCGGCGGCCAGCACAGCGAACAACAGCACCGCGGGCGGAATGTCGACCGCATGTTTCTGGATCATCGGCTGCAGAAAATTCCCCTGCAGTTGCTGGATGCCGAGAAACAGAACCAGCGTCCATAACGCGGTCATCGGGGAAACGGTGAAGGCTAGGAGCACCGCGGGGACTCCTGCTATGACTGGCCCCACCATCGGAATGACATCGAGCAGTCCGGCAATGATCGCAAGCCCGCCTGCCGCCGGCACACCTAATAATGCGAGCCCAAGCCAAGTCAACGCGGCAACGACCAGCGATGAAACCGCCTGCCCCACCATCCAGCCGCGCAAACCAACGCGCGTCTCGTCCAATGTCTGCGCCACAACAGGTTCGGCCTTCGCAGGAATTAGCATGAGCAGGCCGTTGCGGTATGTCGTAGGATTGCTCGCCAGAAATATTGCAGCGACGAGGACCAGTACAAAATCGGCAACGCCGCTACTCGCCGCCAACGCATAGCCGCCCGCTTGCGACGCGAGTTTGGAAATATCCTCGCTACCAAGCTCGGCCAGCGCCTTCACCCGCTCGCCAAGACCGTACCGGTTCAGAAATCCTTCGATGCCCTGTATGGCCTTAGGGAGCGTCTCGCGAATGGTTTCAAATTCGCGGCTTAGTTGCGTTCCGAATAATGCAAAGGCGCTGACAAAAAGCGCGATCAATCCAATAATCGACAGCGCAAGCGCGATCCCGCGGCGCATCCGCGTCACTCGGAACAGCCAACTCGCTAGCGCGTCAAATACCGACGCGATGACGACAGCTGCGAACACCAGCATGAAAAAGCGGCTCAACTCGATGACTAACCAGCACAGGCCGACAATCGAAAGTACGATCAATGTGTTGATCGCAATCTTTCCTGTGCCATCGCGTGTCGCCGGTACTCTTATTTCTTTGCGCTGTGCAGACGCTGCGTTGCGATTGTCCGGATTGTCCATTTTCCATCTCTAACGCAGTCAATTGCCCACGAAAAGGCCCGTATTCGATTGCATAAATGATCAATTATTACGCTGAGTCATGGTTTTGCGTTATTCAAGATGCTATCAGACAGTCCCAACGGACAAAGGTATCAGCGATATGGAACGGGCGGCACAAATTAAGGTAGTTGGCGGACCAGAAGCCATTGGCTGGATCGACGTCGAACTGCCCCCTCCTGCGCCCGGAGACGTCAGGATGCGCAATGTGGTGGTCGGCCTGAACTTTATTGATACCTATCATCGCAGCGGCCTTTACCCGCTAGCTTTGCCGAGCGGACTAGGGCTTGAGGCTGCGGGCGTGATTGAGGCCTTGGGCGAGGGCGTCGAGGATTGGCGCGTTGGCGACCGCGTCTGCTGCTTCGGCCCGTCGCTGGGTGCCTATGCCACTGCGCGCAATATTCCGGCGGCGTGTCTGTTCATCATTCCTGACGACATCAGCGACGAGACTGCGGCTGCGGGAATATTGAAAGGCTGCACAACCGAGTTTCTCGTCGAACGCTGCGCTAAGGTGCAGCCCACCTGGGATGTCCTGGTACATGCAGCCGCGGGCGGGGTCGGCCTGATGCTGGTACAATGGCTCAAACATGTCGGGGCAAATGTCATCGGCACGGTCAGCACCGACGAGAAAGCAGCGCTCGCCCGCGCAGCAGGCGCCGATCATGTAATCTTATACGGAAAGGAAGACGTGGCAAAACAGGTCCGCCTGCTGACCAAGAACAAGGGCGTAGAAGTCGTATTTGACGGCGTCGGCAGAGCAACCTGGGAAGCCTCGCTGGACAGTGCGCGGCGGCGCGGCATGATCGTCAGCTATGGCAATGCGGATGCACCGGTCAGCGGGGTCAATCTGGGCGTGCTTGCGCAGAAAGGGTCGCTGTACAGCACTCGCCCAACGCTGTTCGACTATTATCATCATGCCGCCGAGCGAGCAGCAGGCAGCGAATATGTGTTCGACATGTTCCGCCAAGGCATCATCAATGTGAATATTGGCCAGCGCTACAGGCTAGAGGACGCAGCGCAGGCGCATGCCGATCTGGAAGGACGCAACACCACTGGTTCGACGGTATTGATAGTCTAGGCTAAAGTCGTCTGCTCAGGCCGACCAAGCCAACCCCCTACCGGAATTCTGGTTTCCGCTTCTGCACGAACGCCTCCGACCCTTCGGCAAAGTCGGGCATGTCGAAAGCATCAGCAAATATCCGTTTGGTGTCGGCATCATCATCGGTCTGGCCATCGAGGACGCGGCGTACGAAGCGCTTCATTTCGTGCATGCTGTGTGCGCTGTTGGCCGCGATCTGCTGAGCAAGCGGGGTTGCGTTGTCATCGATCAGTTCGAGCAATCCCATGGCAAGTGCTTCATGTGCGGCAAAAAGCTCGCCAGAATATAGAATCCGCTTCGCCTGCCCCGGTCCGACCAGATCGATCAGCAATTTGATGTCGTGTAACGGATAAACAAGGCCAAGCTTGGCCGGCGTTATCCCGATGCGCGATTGCGCCGTTGCCACGCGGATGTCGCAGGCAATCGCGATCCCGCATCCGCCGCCGACGCAGTCGCCGTCGATAAAGGCTATCGTCGGTTTGGCCAACCGCGCCAGTTCATGCTGCGTGCGGTTGATTGCCGCCTGATTTGCCAAGCGCCACGTGGCATCGTCCTTGTGCGCCATCATCTCGCCAATGTCCGCGCCTGCACAAAACATGCCCGGACTGGCCGATTGCACCACAACTACTCGGATAGCCTTGTCGATCAACGCCGTGCCCAAAAGGACTGGAAACTGCTCCCACATTGCCTGATTGAAAGCGTTTCGCTTTTCCGGCCTGTCGATCAGGATTCGCCCGATAGGGCCGTCGCGTTCGAGCCGAAGAGTCACGTGAAGTGCAGCCGCCGGTATTTCCCGCGGAAATAGAGCAATGGATCGCGGCGGGGTTCGAAGCTTGCTTTTTCCACCTGCCCGACGAGCAGGAAATGGTCGCCAGCTTCATGGAGCGTGTGCCGCCTGCATTCGAAAATGCCAAGCGAACTGGGCAGGATCGGCGCACCATATTCGCCGACCTCCCAACGCGTTCCGGCAAAACGGTCTTCGCCTTTGCCCGCGAAAAGGTTCGACACCGGCTGCTGACCGATCTGCAACACATTGACGGCGAAACTGTCGGCTGATCGCAGCGTCTCCGCACTGCCGGCATTGTTGGCGATGCACACCAAAAGCAAAGGCGGATCGAGCGACACGCTGGTGAAACTGTTCGCGGTCAGGCCGATCGGCTTGCCATCGGCATCATGCGCGGTGATAATTGTGACGCCGGTCGCAAAACAGCCCATGGCATCGCGCAAGGTACGCGCGTCCGAGCCTGAGCGATATTCAGGAATAAAGCGCGGCTGTTTGCGTTCGAGGAAATCGATCAGCAGCCCGTTGAACGCCTCAGTCCGTTCGGCGACCACGAGCAAGCCGCCACCGTCGACATCAATGGCTTCGGCGTTGGGAAATGCCGATGTAAAGCTGTCAGCGACGTCGGCTAAGCCAGAACCTCCCAGTGCGCCCCTGATGACCAAAACCGGAATATTAATGTGCGGAACCGCTGTTTCGAGCCGTGTATCAACACCGTCCGACTGGAAAATATCGAACAATCTGCCGTCATAATCGGGCTTGGCGAGCCCCTGACCCAAGGCTGCCGATAGCGCCTCGGCGGAAGCGCGGACGGTTTCGGCATCGGCATGGGCTGGCGGGTCGACTAAAATCAGACCTGAGGCTAAAGTCGCCGCGTCTTCCGCCAGCGCCGCTGTCGCTATCCAGCCACTATGCGTTGCCGCAACGACCACCGGGCGAGTTCGCATCTGGCCAAGCACAGCACGCAGATCTTCGACATAGGCGCCGAAATCATAGCGCGCGTCGGATGGCCAGTCGCTTCCGCCATGTCCGCGCATGTCGACGTTGATAACATGCCGTCCGGCTTGTTCGAGGCCGACCGCGACACTCTCCCAAACCTTACGCGTCTGACCAAAGCCATGAAGCAATATGATAGCTGGATCATCGCCCGAACCGATATCGTCGGCTTCCAGCCGGATGCCGGCAAAGCCTTTGAACGCGCGGACATATCTCATCGTCATTTATGGGTTTCCCAAATTCTGTCCAGCGGTGTCACTATCACTCTGGTACACCAATTCCGTCAAGCGCGGTCAGTCGAAATCACCGCCATCGTGATCCGCGAAATGCAGACAAGTTTGCCCGCCTCATCGGTAATGCGGATCGACCAGATTTGCGTTGTGCGGCCAATCGATTCGGCGCGCGCCACCGCAAAAACATCGCCTTCCTTGACCGGGCGAATATGGTTGGCATTGATCTCCATTCCGACGGTCGCAAATTTGCTACGATCAACGGTCATCGCTGCGCCGACCGAACCGATGGTTTCGGCCAGCACGACCGACGCGCCGCCGTGCAAGCGCCCATAGGGCTGCTTGGTGCGGTCGGTCACGGGCATACGCGCCTTGATCCAGTCATCGCCATATTCGATGAATTCGATGCCGAGATAGCCCGGCATACATTGGCCGCCATTTGCCGTCAGCGAAGCCAGATCAAGCGCGTCGTCAAACCAGATTTTTTTCATGTACAGCAATTAGCCCGCCAAACGGCTATTGCAACCTAGTCTTTTGCGAGTCCAAGCGCGGTTACGACATCGGCCCAACTAACCAGTTTGAAATTTTGGGTGGCGGGAAGATTATCGCCATCCTGCACAACAAACAGCCCACTCGGAAATTCCGAACCGAAATCGCCGAGCATCAGCTCTATGCCATCGGTTTCCTGAACGCCGTCGATTGCACCGCCGCCGATGCGGAATCGCCCGACATAGCTAGCTGCGGGCAATTTATAGACCGCATAGGCATTGTCACCCTGGCTCGACACGATGACATAGCCACCATCAGCGCCTGAAGGTGCCAGCGCCACGCCTTCGGCGTCCATGACGATTTCCTTGCCATCGGCCTTGGCGAGCGCGGTTGCGGTGACGGGACCATCGGGAGAAGCGTCGAATTTCCAAAGGCCGACATCTTCCTCAGCGACATATACCACGCCGGTGCGGTCATCGACGACGCAGCCTTCAGACTGGGTGCCAAGCTTCATGCTGCGCACGACTTTGCCAGTCGGTATAGCGCCGCTGGTATCGATCGCCACCTGATCGATCCGGCCGTCCTTAAGGACAAGAAAGCCAAATAGCGCCTTGTCCGAGGCACGCTGCCATAGGCACATGCCATAGGCTTCGCCGGGACCTACGGCTATCGAGCCCAGCGGGACCAACTGCTTGGCGTCGGTATCGAGCTTGAACATCGCCATTTTCGCATTGAGCAAATCCTGCCGGTCGCTCGCCGCCACCAGCACGCCAACGCTGCCACCGATATCGCGTAAATCGACATTGTTCAGGCGAGGCGACGGCTCCGAATGCAGTTTCGTGCCCAAAAGGTCGTAAACATGGATCGACGATTTCTTGTCGGTCGCGACAATCAGGCTTGCCGCCGGATTGGCTGCATTGCGCCAGATGGCGGGATCGTCAGCCGCATCGTCGAGCGTGCCAACTGGCGCGGTCTCGACCTTGGCGGTGACGCTCGCGGTCGGAAGAGGGCTCATCACCGGCTGCGGCGTAGCGCAACCAGTGATGAACAATGGTAAGAGCAAGAGTGCTGAACGCATCAGAAGGTGAACCGGATTCCCCCATTGTAACGACGCCCGAAGCGTTCATATTCAATGGTGTACTGACCATTGCGAACAGTTGGAACGCCACTGACTGCCAAGATGTTAGATGGATCCGAATAACGACGACCCGGATTGTTCAGCAGGTTCGACGCATCGAAGTAGATTTCAAACCCATCGAAAACTTCATAACGCGCCGAAAAATCAAGCTCGTCATCATCGGCCCAATATGTATCGCCTGCGTCGGAATTGGTGTCGCCAAAACCGTCTGCCCAAGTGGTACGATTCTGATATTGCAGACGAAGCGACAGGCCGTATTTTTCATAATAAGCGCCGACATTATAAGACACTTGTGAAGTCCCCGGCAGGACGACTTCGCGAACAGGCGTTGCAACTGTGATAATTTGCGTAGCTCCTGAACCGGTTACGTTAAGTACTTCAGGCTTTGTTACTTTGCTATCATTATAGGTGGCGTTGGCTGTAATCCCGAACCCTCCCATCCAATCCGGGAGACCAAGATCGGCCGTATATGGCTCGAGCTGAAACTGAACAGCAGCTTCAAATCCGAATATTCGGCCCTTGCCGCCATTGGTGATGCCGCTGAAAGCATAGCCGGAACGGTCGATGCCGTTGGTGTCGAGCGCATTCGATCCGAACGTCCGGCGCGCTGTATACAGTACGTCTTCCACCCTTTTGTAGAATGCTCCGACCATGAAATAGCCCTGCGGTTGGACATAATATTCATAATAAGCATCGATGCCGTAAGCGCGTTCTGGCTTTACCGCCGGATTGCCGCCCGATATCCGTTGATCGGTATCGTTGACAACGACGTTCGGGCGGAGCTGGTCATAATCTGCGCGTGCTGCACCGCTGGTAAAGCCGACACGCAATTTCTGATCGTCCTGCACGTCGAAATTGATGTGCAGGCTCGGGAAAGCCAGCGTCGTGCTGCTCTCGGCTTCGATTTCGCCGGTCACGCCGGGAATTGTCGCCAATGAGCGTCCCCGGTTGGACACTTTCTCAACGCGTACCCCGCCGACAAAGCTGCCCCAGTCATATTTGCTGTTCGCCATCACATAACCAGCAAGTATCCGTTCGCGGACATTATAGTGGTTAGCGGACACAGGAGCAAAGCCTTGGACTGTCTTGGCACGTTCGAGATAGTCGCGCATAGCGTCGAGATTGAAATATCGGAATGTGTATCCCAACGGTATTTCTCCCTTAAAAGGGATATCGAGCGAGAATGGCAAATAGGTCGTGCCAATACCAGCAGCAGTGAATTGGGCCGCCGTGTTCAGCACCAGATTACGTTCGCGGTTAATCTTGGTTCGTTGGTCGTATTGAATGCCGGCACGGATGGTGGTTTCACCGCCAAACATCGAGGTGTTATACGAAAACTCACCTTTAAACGTATAGGCTGTCGTCGGGTCAACAGCATCAAGCGAAGTAAAAGACGACAAGGGCTTAGTGAAGTTGTCGATAGCCGTCACCGGTGTGCCCGCCTGAAAACGTGTTGGGCCGCTCAATTGGTTCGTCGTGAACAATTGTACCCGCGCCAACTCAAGATTAGTGAAGTCGTAGGCAACCGTCGGGCGCAGCGTGCGCGTCGAAGGGCTGTCCCAGCGGGTTTCGCCAACAACCGAGCGGTCATCGATCGACTTGGTGTAATTGGCCGCCCATTTAAAGCCCCAGCTTTCACCAAACTGGTGTTTGCCTTCGATCGTGTTGGTGAACACCGACTGGCGGAATGCGCGCAATGTTGATCGCTGGTTGATATCGATGCCGTAAACGGTGCCGGCAAATGCACTATTCACGCAAGCATCGGCATAAGCCGACGTAGTCGGTGTCGACGTTCCGCCAGTGCAAGCGGCGGTGTTGGCAACGAGGTCTACCTGGCGATCGTCGAAGTCGAAGATATAATTGTCACGAGCTTCGTCATCGGTGAAGATCGTGTATAGCGACCGCACCGAAATGGTATTGTCGGCATCGGGACGGAAATCGACACGGCCGGAGACGGAGTAGTTTTTACGGGTAAGGCGGTACAGCTTGTTTTCTGTCTCGCGCGCCCAAAAGCGCGAAGCAAAGCCAGGGCGGCGGTCGCCCGAAACCTGCTCCCAGTCGATCTCGTAATTGTCGGTAATCATGTTGCGTTCGTAATAGCTGCCTGAAATCAGAACACCGATTTCACCCATATTGGTATCGAACTTGTTGGACACCGTCAGCGACCCCTCATATTCGCCGCGCTTGCCAAGCTCGGTCTGGCCGGCACCAAGTTTGCCCGATATGCGCAACCCATCATAATCGAGTGCAGAGCGTGTGATAATGTTAACGTTGCCGGAAATGGTTTCCCCAGGCATGTCGGGCGTCACGGCCTTCGACACCACAATCTGGGAAGCCAGCGCCGAAGGAATCGAATCGAACCGTGCGTCGCGGCCTTCCGGGCTGACAACGTTGATTCCGTCAAACGACAAGGTGGTCCAATTGTTAGGCGCGCCGCGCAGAGATATATACCGCGCCTGACCTTGGTCACGCTCGACAGCAACGCCTGGAAGCCGCCCGGCGGCCTGAGCAATATTCTGGTCAGGCAAGCGGCCAACCGAGTCCGAAGCAACGACGGTTACCAGCGAGTCCGAATTTTTCTGGATCTGCAAAGCAGCGGCTTCGGATTCGGCAATTGGCCGTGAGCCGGTTACGACAATCGCATCTTCTTCTGATGCCGCCTCGTCTACCGGCGCCGTCTGCGCGAAGGCCATATTGGGCAAAAACGCAAGCATGGCTGCCCCTGCCAGCATAGATGCTTTTAAAACAGGCAATGAGCTATTGTAACGATTTTGCATGTGAATACCCCCTGGTGTGCAAACGATGTCTGCGCGCGCATTAGGCAGGGGTTGTGACTCGTCCGCTTATCAGCGATGACAAATTGGCGACAATGATGTTACAGTTCTTGCATGCCTTTGCCGCAAAAGCGCAATGTTTTCATGGCACCGCGCATCAATCGTTGAAGAAGGAAAATTTTTGTGAAGCCCGTGCCCGGTACCAACAGGCTGCAAGCCAGAAAAACCCCCGCCGACGCACGTTATTTCAACCGCGAACTTTCCTGGCTCAAATTCAACGAACGCGTGCTCGAAGAGGCTGCAAATCCGGCACATCCGCTGCTTGAACGGCTTCGTTTCCTGTCGATTTCAGGCACCAATCTTGACGAGTTTTTCATGGTCCGCGTCGCCGGTCTACGCGGACAGCAACAGCGCAAGATCGAGGAGCTATCGATTGACGGTCGCACACCGTCCGAACAGCTTGCCGCAACCGTGGCGGCCGCAGATGCGCTGATGGCGCAACAACAAAAACTGTGGAAAAAACTGTTGAAAGAACTCGCGACCGAGGGAATCAAGGTCGTCGAACCCGCCGCGATCGGCAAAACCCACGAAGCCGAGGTCGAGCGCTATTTCCGCGAGCAGGTGCTGCCTGTACTTACTCCGCAAGCGCTTGACCCTGCCCACCCCTTTCCATTTATACCGAACCAGGGCATCAGCCTGATTTTCGACATGCGCCGAAAGGATGACGGCGAAGTCGTTCGCCAATTGGTGATGATCCCGTCGTCATTGCGACGCTTCATCCGCTTGCCAGGCAACGGTACGCGCTTCATCACCATTGAAGATTTGATCAAGCATTTCGTCGGGCAGATGTTTCCTGATTATCTGCTAATCGCGGCAGGCGCGTTCCGCGTTATCCGTGACAGCGATATCGAGGTCGAAGAAGAGGCCGAGGACCTTGTTCGCTATTTCCGCAGCGCGATCAAACGGCGGCGGCGCGGCAAGATCATTCGGCTGAAGCTCGAAAAAGGCCTGCCGTTCGAACTCTCCACGCTTATCCGGACCGAATTGGGTGCGGGGTCTTGGCGCAACTGGTCGAGGAAGACCGCCCCGCGCTTAAATTCCCGCCTTATAGCCCACGCTTTCCCGAGCGGATATTGGAGCATGACGGCGACTGTTTCGCCGCGATCCGGCAAAAAGACATCGTCATTCATCACCCCTATGAAAGCTTCGACGTGGTGCTTGCCTTCCTGCAACAGGCGGCGCTCGATCCCGATGTTGTCGCCATCAAGCAGACGCTGTATCGCGCAGGCAAGCAATCCGCTGTCATCCGCGCGCTATGCGAAGCCGCGGAAATGGGC
>LNFK01000065.1 GCA_001464315.1 Sphingomonadales bacterium Ga0077559
TGTTGCGCGACATAAGCGCAGCGAGTTCAAACGAAAGCCCGCCGCCGCCAAACAAGATGATCGCGAATACGAAATCGCTAGCCGTCCAGGCCACTTCGCTGGTGAAGCGCATCGCAATTAACGGCGTGAGGATGAGCGCGACCGCGATGCCCCAGCCTATAATGCGCCAGCGGTTTCGGCGCCAGCCCGGCGGCTGTTCGGTAGTAATATTCATAAGATTGCCCTTTGTGACAATTGGAGGCTATGCATCTAGTGTGTTCAGACGTGAGCAGCATGAGCGGGGCATGAGCATTTGGTGAAAAATGAAATCGGTTAGTTTTCGCTTCGACCGCTTTACGCTCGACGTTAGCGAGAGGATGCTGCGCCGCGACGGGGCGGCGCTTGATGTCAGCAACCGCTATTTCGACGCTCTCGCTTTACTCGTTAGCGAAGCTGGTGGGTTGGTGTCGAAGGATCGCTTCATGGATGAAGTCTGGCGCGGGGTGCCGGTGACCGATGAAGCGTTGACTCAATGTATTCGGACCTTGCGGCGCGAATTAGGCGACGATGCGGCTCGACCGCGCTTTATCGAAACGGTGCCCAAGCACGGGTACCGGTTTATTGCAGACGTCGAAGGTGCAGAGGTGCGCAACGTCGCTGGACCAGTGATGACAGACCATCGCTTGCGCGACTTTTTTGCGCTTGCTGGCTTGGGCGTGATCGGCGGCGGCTTGGCCGGATTGCTCGGCGGAATATTTTATGGTTTTGCCGGAGCAGCACAACCTTTGGCACCGGGCATGGGCGCGGCCTCCATCGTACTGGTACTGACCTCAGTTTCAGTTCTTATCGCACTGATCGGTGCGGCAGGTGTCAGCTTCGGCATTGCTGCCGCCCGTTTCGCGAACAGCGATGCCTGGCAATGGACTGTTGGCGGCGGCGCGCTTGGCGGGTTGTTGGTGGGCGGTATCGTCAAGCTTCTCGGTCTCGATGCGTTCAACCTGCTTTTGGGCCAATCGCCCGGTAACATTACAGGCGCGCCGGAAGGGGCGGTGCTTGGGGGTGCAGTGGGCTTGGGCTTTTGGTTGAGCGTCCGGTTTGAGGGTACACTCTTCCGCAAGATACTACCTGCTGCGCTTGCGGGAGGCATAGCGGGGGCAGTCATTCCTGCGATGGGCGGCCGATTACTCGGCGGCAGCCTCGCGCTGCTGTCGGACTTGCTTCCGCAATCGCGTCTCCGGCTTGACCAGATCGGCGCATTGTTTGGCGAAGATGGCTTTGATCGGATCAGCCAAATCGCCACCGGAGCCATGGAAGGAATGCTGTTCGCTGCCTGCGTTGCCGCCGCGATGTTGTTAGCGCGGCGGCAATTGGCAGACTAGCTTATCAAGCCAGGTTACGTACCTTCGGCTCGCGGTCGAAGTGGCGCAGCTTGGCAGCGGCGATAAAGTCATTTCCAAGATCGGTGATACCGTCATCAGGTTCCACACGGGCTTTGTCCAATAATGGTTGTGCCGCATCATTGGCACCAATGGCTTTCAAGTGAACGAACGCATTGGCAACGAAATCGATAGCTGCGCTTTCCTTGAGCAGAAGTGCGGTCGCGCTCTCTGACAGCACTATCGCGACAGCATCGAACAACTGCGACGGCGTTCCGGCGAGTTGGCCATCGGCTTTGCGCAGTGACCCATCGGCGAGTTTTGCACCGCCGACCTTTGGCGCGATCAGCACGGACTTACCCTTCGCAGCAGTGATTGCAGCGACGACCGCGTCAATTTCTGCGCCGTCCGACCCATCAGCATATAATATGCCAACGCTGCGGCCTTCAAGCGTATCCTTCATATTCTTCTGGATCGATACCGCAGGACTTGGTTCCAGATCGACAGGTTCGCGCGCTGCTTTAGCCTTCCGCGGCAGCTCGATGCCAAGCCCATCGGCAACACGCTGTGCGAGTTCCTCGGCTACATTGCGCAGATTGCCGACCATACGCGGTGGCACCTGATTAAGCTGGCCAACCTTCGACAGTTCAAACGTGAACGAGGATGCAACATGCGCGCGTTCGTTGTCGGTCAGCGAAATCCAGAACTGGCGTGCCTGACTGTAATGGTCGGCAAACAATTCGGCCCGGACGCGCAGCTTGTCACCTTCTTCATTGTCGCCGGTTGGCATAGTCGTGCTTTCAAAACCGGTCATTGGACATTCGCGCGGTCCGCCGGTTTCGCCGTGGTCGATAAGACTGTTTGGCTCATAGTTCGCCCGGCCTTTCGGCACCGCCGTTTGCATATGACCATCGCGCTGAAAATTGATTACCGGGCATTTTGGCGCGTTGATTGGTAGCTGGTGGAAATTGGTCGAACCCAGGCGCTTCAATTGCGTATCGAGATAAGAGAACAATCGGCCTTGCAGCAGCGGGTCGTTCGAGAAATCGATACCTGGAACGATATTCGACGCGCAATATGCGACCTGTTCGGTTTCTGCGAAGAAATTGTCGGGGTTACGGTCAAGGACCATCCGCCCGATAATCCGAACCGGGATATCCTCTTCGGGAATGAGTTTTGTGGAGTCCAGCACATCATAAGGCTGCGCTTCGGCAAAAGCCCGGTCGAACACCTGAATGCCGAGCTCCCATTCGGGAAAATCGCCGGCGTCGATGGCTTCAAACAAATCCCGGCGATGATAGTCATTGTCGGCGGCTTGTAGCTTGAGCGCTTCGTCCCAAACTGTCGACTGCAGGCCAAGCTTTGGCTTCCAGTGGAATTTGACAAATGATGATTTGCCTGCGGCATTGATCATCTGAAACGTGTGCACGCCGAAGCCTTCGATCATGCGAAGCGAGCGCGGAATTGTGCGGTCGGACATAGCCCACATCAGCATATGCGTCGTTTCGGGCATCAGCGACGCCCAGTCCCAGAACGTATCGTGCGCGCTGGCGGCTTGAGGGTAGCCGCAATTGGCTTCCATTTTTACGGCATGGGCGAGATCGGGGAATTTCATAGCATCCTGGATGAAGAACACAGGGATGTTGTTGCCGACCAGATCCCAATTGCCTTCGCTGGTGTAGAATTTGACCGCGAAACCGCGAACATCGCGCGGGGTATCAACCGAACCAGCGCCGCCAGCCACCGTTGAGAAGCGCGTAAAGACAGGGGTCTTGGTGCCTTTTTTAAAGACCGCTGCCTTGCTTAGGTCCGAAATGTCATCAGTTGCTTCGAAAAAGCCGTGCGCCCCTGAACCGCGCGCATGAACGACGCGCTCGGGAATACGTTCATGATCGAAATGGAAAATCTTTTCACGCAACACGAAATCTTCGAGCAATGTCGGCCCGCGCGCGCCAGCCTTCAGGCTGTTTTGGTTGTCGGAGACTCGAATGCCCTGATTAGTGGTCAAATGCGCATCGGAAGCCGAATGCTCGCCTTTTTCAGGCACTGTCTGGTGGGTTTCACCTCCTGCGCCGAGTTTCGTTTCAAAAGGTTTGGGTTTCGCCATCGTCCATCTCCGGTTTAGTTTCCCGGAAGAAGCCCCGGGCGTCTGGTTATGAAACCCTGCCCATGCGAAAAGGTTGCGCCAAGTGTTCGGCGAATTTGTAAATCTGACTATTTGCTGGATGCCGCCGCTTTCATTTTTGAAATGTCGCCGAATACAGAGCCGACGGCGTGTCCGGGTCGTCAGCATCAGATATGCAGAGCAGTTCTATACCCGTTGCTGTACGACGTGCGGTGAGCCCCTCAATTTTGGCGGTTGGCTCTAATGGTTCAATAGCTATCACATCGAGATCGCCATCGAGCAGGATGATCGCGGCTCCCAAAATGTCACCATCGGCATAACTATCGTCGGTCACTTCGGCGACTGCAGACATCAGCAGCCGGTCATCGCCGAGTGAACAGGCGTCGGTGACGGTCAGGGGGACGCCATCGACTAGTGGTAACGCGAGTGTTTTGACCAAGCATGCCTTAACGGCTTCCTTGCCAGTCACTGCCGCCAATGCCGTTTCGAAAATACACGTTTCAGGGTGCGACATATTGCCGCGGTTGAACAGCAACAGCCGGTCGCCGCGCACAACCGCGCCTTCGAGATTTATCTCCGCCGCCAAAGGCACCAGCGCTGCGAATAAAGTTTGCAGATCGAGCACAATCACTTTGCCGTCGTCGAGGTCGATGAGGGCACCCCGCATACGTTGGGGGGTAGAGCCAGAGCCCATGGCGCAAATCAATCTGGATGGCGCATCAACGGGCGAAGGTAACCGAAACAGGATTTCAAAGTCGGGCTTCACCTTTTTGCGCTTTTTCGCCTTACGCGGTAGGTCGCCAGGCAGGAGACGCACAAGGCGACCGGGGCCGTCTTCATGTTGACTGAAAACCGCCAGATGCTGTTCGTCATCGCCAACGACGCACAAAGCCTCTCCGATTTGCACAAGTCCACTGGCGGCGGAAAGGAAGCTATGCCCGGAAGCAAGCGGTTCGGCGACTTCCAGATTTCGAATATGGGTTAATATCATCGGCAAAGCATAGGCTGCGTTCGACAATGGGCAAGCGCTGGCAATGGGCATCTTGTATAATAACCACTTGGCCTGAAACGCTTGCCGATCTAGGCTGCGCGCAACATTATTTCGGGTCGAGAGGATTATATTCCAATGCGTTTTGCGCTTTTGCTGAGTGTTGCAGCCATGAGTTTGACTATGCCAGGTTTCGCCGCCGGTGAAACAGTAGCGACCGACGCTGCAGTGAAACTCGATTACCCTAAAACCCGCAAGACTAATGTGGTCGACGAACAATTCGGCGTGGAAGTTGCCGACCCGTATCGCTGGCTTGAAGATGATGTTCGAGTTAATCTCGAGGTGGCGGATTGGGTGAAGGCTCAGAATGCGGTGACCGAAAATTATCTCGATACGCTGCCCGGCAAGGAGGTGCTCGCGGCGCGGATGAAGAAGCTGTTCGACTATGAGCGTTTTGGTTTGCCCGAAAAGGCTGGCGGCCATTATTTCTTCACAAAGAATGACGGGCTGCAAAACCAGTCAGTGCTGTATGTACGCAAAGGCCTGAGCGGCAAGGACCGTGTGTTGATCGACCCTAATGCCTGGGCAAAGGACGGCGCAACGGCACTGGATATCTGGGTACCCTCCAAAAACGGCAGGCTGCTGGCCTATGCAATTCAGGATGGCGGATCCGACTGGCGGACAATCAGGGTGTTAGACACCAGAACCGGCAAGCCTTTGGCCGATGAAATTAAATGGGCAAAATTTACCAATATTTCTTGGGTGGGGAATGAAGGCTTCCTTTATTCGCGTTTCGCCGAGCCGACGGAAGGTGCAGCGTTTCAGCAGCTAAATTACAACCAGACGGTGTATTTTCACAAAATCGGCACGCAACAGTCAGACGATCAAGTCGTGTATGCAACGCCGGACCGGCCGGTATTGGGCCACGCGGCTGAGGTCACTCAGGATGGCAAATGGGCATTGCTGACCTCGTCGGCTGGTACCGATGAAAAATATGAACTGAACATTATTCCACTTGGCAAAAAGCGTGAGTGGAAGGCGCAGCCATTGGTAACGGGTCTTGAACATGATTGGCAACTCGTTGACGGCGTCGGCAGCAAATTGTGGTTCGTGACCAACAAGGATGCGCCGAAGCTTAAAGTTGTTTCGGTCGATCTAGGCGCCAAATCGCTAAGCTTTACCAACGTTATACCCGAGCGCGCTGAAACGCTGACGCGCGCGCAGATCGTTGGTGACCGGATGATTCTGTCATACATCAAGGATGCTGCATCAATGGCTTTGATGACCGATCTGGCTGGAAAGCCGGTCCAGCAGATCGCACTTAACGCAATCGGTACCGCCAGCGGCTTTTCGGGCAGGCCGGGCGACAGCGAGACCTTTTACGGCTTTTCGAGCTTTAACCAGCCGGGCGCTGTGTACCGTTTCGATTCAAAGACCGGCAAGTCGACACCCTTCGCTTTACCAAAACTGAGCTTTAACCCGGTCAATTTTGTCGTCGATCAGATATTCTACCCGTCAAAGGATGGCACCAAGATCCCGATGTTCATCGTCCACAAAAAGGGGTTGGACATGAGCAAGGGCGCCCCCACGTTGCTTTATGGCTATGGCGGCTTCAATATTTCGCAGACGCCAAGCTATTCAGCAACGCGAATGGCGTGGATCCAGTCCGGCGGGGTCTTTGCGCTCGCCAATCTGCGCGGCGGCGGTGAATATGGAAAGCCCTGGCACGACGCGGGCCGCCTTATGAACAAGCAGAATGTTTTCGATGATTTTGCGGCGGCCGGCGAATATCTGATATCCAAGGGAATTTCGTCCAAGGGCAAGCTTGCCATTGAAGGCCGCTCAAATGGTGGCTTGCTGGTTGGCGCCGCGGTCAATCAACGGCCTGACCTTTTTGCGGCTGGCCATGCGGCAGTGGGCGTGATGGACATGGTCCGCTTTGATCGCTTCACCGCTGGCCGCTATTGGGTCGACGATTACGGCTATCCCAACAAGGAAGCCGATTTCAAAATGCAGATGAGCTATTCGCCCTATCACAATATCAAAACGGGCGTCGATTACCCCGCTGTAATCGTCTCAACAGCCGACACCGACGACCGCGTGGTGCCAGGGCACAGCTTCAAATATATCAGCGCGCTGCAGGCTGCGAAAACCGGCGGGAAACCCAAGATCATCCGTATTGAGACCCGCGCGGGCCATGGTTCTGGTAAACCAACCGACAAGCTGATCGAGGAATATTCAGATATTTACGCGTTTTTGGCGAAATGGACTGGCTTGGAACTGACCGAGTAGTCGTTCATAAAAATGGTGATTTATATGAACGGATGCTGACAAGTTAGTTCAGCCATCAATCAGAACGAATCGCATAGTCAGTTGTTGTCCGCGGAGATTAACTCCACCGACAAAAGGAGACTGAAGATGAATGTTTTGACCAAAAGCTTGCTTGGCGCCGGAGCTGCTGCTGCAGCTTTGGTTACGTTAGCGGCTCCTGCACAGGCGCAGGGTCGCTATGACCGCTACGATCGCAATCGCGACGGCATCAGTGCCGGTGAGGTGATTGCTGGTGCCGTAATCCTTGGCGGGATCGCTGCGGTAATCGCATCGTCCGACGATGATCGGTATAATGACGGACGTTATGATAATCGCAGTTATAATCGCAGTGGTTACGACAATCGTGGATATAATAACGGCAATGGTAGCCGCCGTGCGGTTAACCAATGTGTGCGCACGGTTGAGAACTGGGCGAATGGCTACAGCCGGTCGGACGTGACTCAGATCAGCAATATTGAACGGATACGTGGCGGCTACCGCGTAACCGGTAAGCTCGTCGTTCAGGACGGCTGGCGTGGGAATAATCGTGGCTATAGCTACGACCGCTACGACCGCGATGATCGTTATGGCCGCAACAACGGCTATGGCAACCAGGGGTATGGCCGTGGCTATGACAAGGGAAGGTTCACCTGCTTTGTCGAACGCGGACGGGTGGTCGATGTCGACTATCGCGGTTTGGAACAATGGCGCTAAGCCGCCAAGGATGTTCTAAATATGGTTCAGCCTGGCGACAGGCTGAACCTTTTATTTGGCGTTCCGGGGGGTAATGCTCCGTGCAACAGGAGGTAATTATGGGGAATTTTCGTAAAGGTGCGCTCGCCATCGGCACGGCCGCAATTTTGATGACATCGACCGCGCCTGCGTTCGCTGCGGTATCGCTCGAGCGCGGTAAAACAGTGCTGTCATCGGCGGGTGAATATGACGGTTGGAACCGCAGGCGCTATCGCCACCGCGACCGCGTCGATGGCGGTGATATTTTGGCTGGCATCGCCATTTTGGCTGGCATTGCTATTGTCGCGGACGCCGCGAGTAAGGGTAGCGACCGGTCACGTGGTTCTGATCGTTATCCGGCCGAGCGCTATCCCGAAAACGAACGCAATGTTGCGCGTGAGGGATATCGTGACAACGATGTCGGTAGCGCGGTTGAAGCTTGTTCGAATGCTGCCGAGCGCGACGGCGCGCGGGTCGATGAGATCGATTCTGTCACTCGGGATGGACAGGGCTGGCGTGTCGAAGGAAGCCTGTCTGGCGGGAGCGACGACGGCTTCACGTGCGGCGCGACTAACGGCGATGTCGATTTTGTCCAGTTTGACGACCGTAACGGTTAACTGAAATATGTCGCTTTAAGCGCGACGTAAACACTGCTGCTCTTTATCCATTAATCCGCTTTTTGCCTTCGGCATTAGACAGATACCAAAACGGCATCGCCTTTTCAGGCGATGCCGTTTTTGCTTGTACCGGGCAAAGAGGAAGGGGACGCCCGGATCAATCCATTGTCAGGCTATCTGCAGCGACGCGAGCCCTTGTCGATCTCGCGGCCAAGCAGTGCTCCACCGGCCGCGCCGATGATGGTGCCAGTCGCCCGATCACCACGGGTGTCAATTGCACGACCAGCCAATGCTCCGGCTGCGGCACCGACCACTAATCCAGTTGTGCCATTCTTGCGGCGGCAATAGGTTTTACCGTCTTTACCGCGCCAGCTGCGGAAACCGTCACGATTGCGGTTTTGGTTTGCTACGTCAGCTTTGTAACCGGCGGTAGCAGTAGTTACCGAAAATTGATCGGCAGCGAGAACGCCGGCGGCAGGTACAACCAGTGCAGCGGCGGCCAATGCAAAAATAGTCTTCTTCACAACTGTTCTCCTTGTTTGAACCTTCTGGGGGATACAACGTCCGAAATGAACGAGGGTTGCATGAATGTAAAACAACGCGGCAAGACGACCCATACCGACGATCGTTCGAGTGCCAATTGTCGCTTGCACCTTCCGCCTAACCGCCGGTACAAAGCAGTATGGCAAACATCATCGCATTCCTTCTCGGGCTGATCGCTCTCATCCTCGCTATTCCGGCGTTTATTCCATTATTGGGCTGGCTCAACTGGCTTATTCTCGTGATTGCAGGGACGGGAATCGCCTTTGGTGCGGCTTCGTCCAAAAACTCCGGGCGTAATTTCTGCATAGTGGTTGCGGTAATTTGCGCGGTCCGGCTGTGGCTGGGCGGCGGCATAATTTGATCCATTAATTGACTGGCAAGGTTGAAAGCGCAAAGCCAAACGGCTTGCCCCATGCGTTGGGCGCGTATGTTATCTGGGGCTTTGTCCCGGTTTATTTCAAACTGCTCGACCATGTGCCGCCAGTCGAAATCGTCGCGCAGCGGATATTATGGTCAATCCCGCTTTTGCTGGTCATCATGTATTTTCGGACTCAGCTTGGCGAGTATCTCGCGATTTTCCGGCACAAGGCGCATTTACGTAACCTGTTCGCTTCGGCGACTTTGATCGCGGTCAACTGGCTGATCTACATTTGGGCGGTGTCGACTGACCATATATTGGCGGCAAGCCTTGGCTATTATCTCAATCCGCTGGTGAACGTGCTTCTCGGGCGGATGTTTCTGGGCGAGCGGTTGCGGCCGTTGCAGCTGGTCGCGGTTGCGGTCGCCGCGGTGGGCGTTGCAATATTGATCGGCGATGCGCTCGATACATTATGGGTGTCGGTGTCGCTTGCCTGCAGTTTCGGGCTGTATGGATTAATCCGCAAAATTACGCCAGTCGGATCAGTGCCGGGTCTGGCGGTTGAAACGACATTGCTAGCTCCGCTGTCGCTAGCGGCTGCGCTCTGGTTCGCAACCCAAGGCACAGGCGGCTTCGGCGACGACTTTGAAACGACTGGTCTGCTGATATTGGCAGGCGCGGTGACGGCTATTCCGTTATTGCTGTTCGCTACGGCAGCCAGGCGAATGAGCTATGCCAGCCTTGGTTTCGTCCAATATCTCGCGCCGTCGATTGCGTTTTTGCTTGGGGTGTTTGTCTACGGCGAGCCGCTGAGCACGACCAAATTGGCGTGCTTCATCCTGATCTGGGTGAGCATCGCGATATTCTGCGTCGATGCTTTGCGGACATATCGCGGCGTGCGCGTTTAGGTTCTCAATCGCCAGCCAAGCGTTTCACCAGCGTGGAAGGGTACTATTGGGGTTCCGTCCAGATCCAGCGTTTCGGGGACAGGCGTTGGCGCTCGTTCTAGCGTAACCATGCTTTCATTGAGTGGAAGGCCATAAAAGTGCGGACCATGTACGGACGCGAAGCCTTCGAATTTATCGAGCGCATTTTCCTCATCAAAGACCGCGATGTAACTTTCCAGCGCATAAGGTGCGTTGAAAATGCCGGCGCATCCGCAGGCGCTTTCTTTGGCCGATTTTGCGTGCGGCGCGCTGTCGGTGCCAAGGAAATATTTAGGGCTACCAGAGATCGCCGCCTTGCGGAGCGCAAGCCGGTGCATTTCGCGCTTGGCGACGGGTAGGCAGTAAGCATGCGGACGGATGCCGCCTGCAAACATTGCGTTACGGTTGATATGCAGATGCTGCGGCGTGATCGTTGCGCCAACATTTGGGCCGGTCGCGTCAACAAATGCGACTGCATCGGCGGTGGTGATATGCTCGAATACGATTCTGAGTTCGGGCAGATCGCGAACGAGACCGGACAAGGTGCGCTCAATAAATACAGCCTCGCGGTCGAAGATATCAACGGCATGGTCGGTAACTTCGCCGTGGATCAGCAGAGGCATTCCGACCTGCGCCATGCGCTCCAGTGCGGGCATGATGGCGGCGACATCGGTCACGCCGTGCGCGCTGCCGGTAGTGGCATGCGCAGGGTAGAGCTTGGCGGCGGTGAACACGCCCTCGGCAAATCCGCGCGCGAGTTCTTTGCCGTCGGCGCTGTCGGTTAGATAGGCTGTCATCAGCGGCGTAAAATCAATGCCTTCCGGCACTGCCGCCAAAATCCGGTCGCGATAGGCGGCACAGGCCTCGACACTGGTTACCGGCGGCGACAGATTTGGCATCACAATGGCGCGGGCAAACTGGCGCGCAGTATGAGGCACAACGCCGCGCAGCATATCGCCGTCGCGCAAGTGGACGTGCCAGTCATCGGGCCGGCGGATCGTGAGTGTATCGGTCATGCCTTCCCTTTAGGCGAAGCAAACCCTATCTGTCACCTATGCCAAATCCCCGCCTCTTCGACCGAGCCGTCATCCGCCTGTCCCCGACCGAAGAAGGCGAGGACGTATGCGGATTTTTGCAAGGGCTGGTAACGCAGGATACGTCTGGTGAATTGCCTTTATGGGCTGGTTTGCTGAGCCCGCAGGGGAAAGCGTTGTTCGATTTTTTCCTGTGGGCCGACGCTTCGACAGGCACAGGGCGAAAGGATGTACTGATCGATTGCGAAGCCGGGCAGGCCGAAGCGCTGATACGGCGGTTGTCGATGTACCGTTTGCGGCGCAAAATTTCGATTGTGGCGGATGATGCTTTGGGCGTGTTTTGGTCGAAGGAGGAAACCGGCGATCCACGCCACGCTAAACTGGGCCGCCGCTGGTTAGCCTCAATTTCATCCGATGACGGAGATGTTAGCGCCGCCTACCGCACGCATCGTTTATCGCTCGGCATCACTGAAGGCATTGCCGAACTTGGCAGCGACCAGACTTTATGGCTCGAGGCCAACGCAGCCGAGCTGAGCGGCGTATCGTTCACCAAAGGCTGCTATGTCGGCCAGGAAAACACCGCGCGAATGAACTGGCGGCAAAAGGTCAACCGGCGACTGGTGGTGGTGCCGTTGGCCGACGCCGACCCAAAACGCCAGCGAATGGCCTATCCCGATCTTGGCCTGTCGGTCGAATTGCGTCGAGTGGAAGATATTGCGAATCTCGCCCTACCCGAATGGCAACGCGCCGCGATCAGCTAGTCGAGCAATTCAAGCCTGACTCGCGCCGTCCCGCTGCGGTGCATCCCGATCTCGCGGGCGGCGGCATGGCTGATGTCGATAACCCGGCTTTTGCCCCACGGACCTCGGTCATTGACGCGAACCACGACCTCTTTGCCATTTGCAAGATTGGTGACCACAACGCGGCTATGAAATGCCAATGTGCGGTGTGCTGCGGTCAACGAACCGGGATCAAATCGCTCCCCACTCGCAGTTCGATTGCCTGCAAGTTCGGAACCATAATAGCTGGCCATGCCTTCACCGATATGGCTTCGGCTATCGCCGGCTTGGGCCAATACGGGAGCCGCCAGAAGCGCGAGCACCGGCAAACGACTCAATTTATGTTTAGACCCCGCCATAAAGTTTCCGTGGGAGAATATATCTCTGACTGCAATATGGCTGGCGACACTCCGCTTCGCGTGCGCGCCAAACCGATGCGTTACACGTCCAAATTCGCCACATTCAACGCATTTTCGACGATAAAGTCACGCCGAGGTTCGACGACTTCCCCCATCAGCTTAGTGAAAATATCGTCGGCCAGATCGGCCTGCTCGATCTCCACACGAAGTAGTGACCGGTGGTCTGGGTCGAGCGTCGTTTCCCACAATTGCTCGGCGTTCATTTCGCCTAGACCCTTGTAGCGCGAGATCGAGAGGCCCTTGCGGCCAGCCGCCAGCACCGCGTCGAGCAGTTCGGACGGACGGGTAATCAGGCCCTTATTATTGCCCCCCGGTGCGGGTGCGCGTTTGGCCTGATCGTTGGCATCTTCGGCTTCTTCGCCTTCGATATCAGCTTCGACTTCGGCCTCAGTTTCTATCACAACAGCGGCCGCAGTTTTGACTAGCCTCGCAGGAGTTTCGTAGCTTTCGGTTTCTTCGCTTGCCAGCTTGTGCAGCTTGCGTGCCTCCGCCGACATAAGGAACGTGCCTTCGATCATATGGTGGTCGGTAACACCGCGCCACAGCCGTTCGAAATGATAGCCGCCGTCTTCCGATACACGTCCGGACCATTTGCCTTCATTGTCCTGGGCCTGCATCCAGGCGGCTGCCTTAGTTACGGCTGCGGAGCGGTTGTTACCGTCCAGTTCGGGATCAAGCGCGCCGGTCAGCGCCATCGCTTCGATGATCGTGCCATCATACCGGCGCGGGATATAGGCCATCAGACTGCGCATCCGCCGCGCATGTTCGACCAATGCCGCCAGATCATTACCGCTGCGTGCGCCGCCCGATGTTTCGAGGATCATGCCTGTCAGACCGGTGCCGACCAGATGCACATCGAGCGCATTGTCGTCCTTGACGTAAATCTCGCTTCGGCCCTTGGCGACCTTGTACAATGGCGGTTGGGCGATGAAGAGATGCCCGCGTTCGATGATCTCGGGCATTTGCCGGTAGAAGAATGTCAGCAGCAACGTCCGGATATGCGAGCCATCGACGTCAGCATCGGTCATGATCACAATCTTGTGATAGCGCAGCTTTTCAATGTTGAAATCGTCGCGGCCGATGCCCGTGCCCATCGCCTGAATGAGCGTGCCGACTTCTTTCGATGACAACATCCGATCGAACCGCGCACGTTCGACGTTGAGGATCTTGCCCTTGAGCGGCAAGATCGCCTGATAATGCCGGTCACGACCCTGTTTGGCCGAGCCCCCTGCCGAGTCACCTTCGACGAGAAATAGCTCAGATTTCGCCGGGTCTTTTTCCTGACAATCGGCAAGCTTGCCCGGCAATGATGCGATGCTCATCACTGATTTGCGGCTGGCCTCACGCGCCTTGCGCGCGGCTTCACGCGCGGCGGCGGCATCAATCACCTTCTGGATAACGGTCTTTGCGTGACCCGGATTTTCTTCAAGCCAGTCGCTCATCCGGTCGGCCATCAGGCTTTCGAGCGGTTGCCGCACTTCGGACGAAACCAGCTTGTCCTTGGTTTGCGAACCGAATTTCGGATCGGGTAGTTTGACCGACACAATCGCGGTCAAACCTTCGCGCATATCATCGCCGGTCAGCGCAATTTTCTCTTTTTTCAAGATGCCCGATTTTTCGGCATAATTGTTCAGCGTTCTGGTCAGCGCCGAACGGAATGCAGCCAGATGGGTACCGCCATCGCGCTGCGGGATGTTATTGGTGAAGCAAAGGACGTTTTCGTAATAGCTATCATTCCATTCGAGCGCGACATCGATGCCGATGCCGTCACGCTGCGATGAAATGGTGATCGGCTCCGCGAGAAGGGCCGCCTTGTTCCGGTCAAGATATTTGACGAACGCGCCGATGCCGCCTTCATAGTAAAGATCATGCTCTTTCACTTCGGAGTGGCGGTTGTCGCGCAGCAATATGCGCACGCCCGAATTCAGGAACGCCAGTTCGCGGTAGCGATGCTCCAGCTTGTCGAAGTCAAATTCGAGCACATTCTTAAATGTATCGGTCGATGCCATGAAGGTTACGCGAGTGCCCTTTTTGGACTTGCCATCGACAACGGGTGCTTCGCCTTTGACGACTAGCGGACCGACCGCATCGCCATGCTCGAACCGCATCCAATGCTCTTTGCCTTCACGCCATATTGTGAGTTCCAGATATTCCGAAAGCGCGTTGACCACTGACACGCCGACGCCGTGCAGACCGCCGGAAACCTTGTAAGCATTATCGTCAGAAGTGTTTTCAAACTTACCACCGGCGTGAAGCTGAGTCATGATGACCTCGGCAGCCGACACACCTTCTTCGGTATGCATCCCGGTCGGAATACCGCGGCCATTATCTTCTACCGAAACCGATCCGTCGGCGTTCAGTTCGATGAGAACCAGATCGCAGTGACCCGCCAGCGCCTCGTCAATCGCGTTATCCGAAACCTCGAAAACCATGTGATGCAGACCAGAACCATCATCGGTATCGCCGATATACATGCCGGGGCGCTTTCGAACTGCGTCGAGTCCTTTAAGCACCTTGATGCTGTCAGCGCCATATTCATTCTGGTTGGGATTTGCGGCGCTGTCGCCGGTGGGTTCTTCGTTGGTTTCGATCATCGGTGAGTTATAGAGGAAGGGGCTGCAAAACCCAAGGGAAAGCGGCAAAAAACGGGGATTTTTCCACAATCTTTTCAGCTTGATAACAAGATAATTTTGCAGGAAAAATTGGTGGTGGAAATTTTGGCAAGGAAACTGCGGCCTAACGGGCTAAGCCGAAAATAATATAAAAATAATGAGGACGAGAATTAGAGATGGATGTTGTTGCCGAACTGGAAAAATTCTTTGGCGATTTTGGCGCGGTGATTGGCGCTTGGGGAGTCGAAAAGCCCGACGAAGCGGCGCTGGCTGACAGCAATGCGGTGCTGACTTGGGCCGAGTTGTCCGCGCTGACGGCGCGGATCGCGGCGCAACTTCAGCGCGACGGACTAGCGCATGGCCAGGCGGTTGCGATCCTAGGTACAACCAACATCCAATATGCTTTGGTCTATCTGGCAGCGGTGCGTGCGGGCGGTTGCTCTGCTCCGCTCACGACTTCGGCCGCTCCCGGACAATTGACCGCGATGCTCAAGGACTCAGGCGCGATGCATCTGTTTGTTGATGCCGCAAAGCTCGCGGATCTCGCTGGACATGATTTGGGCAGCGTGAAAATCGTGGTGTTGGATGGCGGCCATGACGAACATCCCGGCCTCAACGATTGGATCGCAGAGGAGGGGGCGACTTTTACCGCGACCCCGCCCGCCGAGACCGATCCGTTCAACATCATCTATTCCAGCGGAACGACTGGTACGCCAAAAGGCATCGTCCACTCGCACCAGATGCGCTGGCACCAGATGGCGGGGGGCTTCAAATCGATTTACACCCGTGACACGCGGTCGCTGGTCTCCACGCCGCTCTATTCCAATACAACGCTCGCGGTGTTCTTGCCGACGATGTGTCACGGCGGTTTTGCGCGGATGATGGAGAAGTTCGATGTCACCGGCTATCTCGAACAGGCGCAAGCTGACCGGATAACGCATACGATGCTGGTTCCAGTGCAATATCAGCGGTTGATGGCGCATGACGGTTTCGAGAGTTACAATCTTTCGAATTATATCGTGAAATTCTGCACAAGCGCGCCATTTCCGGCCGAATTGAAAGCCGATGTTGTGAAGCGCTGGCCCGGCGGGCTGGTCGAGATTTACGGGATGACCGAGGGTGGCGTGGTCTGCATGTTGCAGGCGCACAATTTCCCCGACAAGTTGCACACCGTTGGGCAACCGGTGACGGGGCATGAGCTGATCGTGCTGGACGAAGACGACAACCGACTGCCGCCGGGTTCCAAGGGGATTCTTACAGGGCGATCTCCGACAATGATGTCGGGCTATAAAAACCAACCGGAAAAAACCCGAGAGATGGAATGGCGTGATGAAGAGGGGAATATCTGGCTGAAAACCGGCGATATCGGAATTGTCGATGAGGACGGATTTGTTTCGATTGTCGGCCGTGCCAAGGACTTGATCATTTCAGGCGGGTTCAACATTTATCCCAAAGATCTGGAGGAATTGCTTGAAGAGCAGCCCGAGGTTGCTGAAGCTGCGGTCGTCGGCATCCCTTCGCAGGCTTGGGGTGAAACGCCCGTTGGTTTCGTACGGCTAGCCGATGGAGCGGAAGTCTCACCCGACGAAGTGCTCCAGCGGGTCAATGCCCAACTCGGAAAAACCCAGCGTATTTCAGTGCTCTATTCAATCGAAGAAATGCCCCGCAGCCATATCGGCAAACTGCTTAAAACCGAATTGCGGGAAATGGCTGCTGCAAAGGATCAACCTGCATGACCCCGAAACCGGGCCCCGAACTCGACGTTGTCATTTCGGTTCTCCAAACCGCGCTGACGCCGGCATTTCTGCTGGTCGCCGTGGGCAGCCTGCTCAATGTACTGACTGGACGTTTGTCGCGCATCGTCGACCGTTCGCGCGATCTGCAGCGACAGCATGCCGAAACAGAAGGAGCAGCGCATGACCGCGTTGTTGCCGAATTGCGGATTATCGAGCGGCGTATGCGCGTGGTCGGATCTTCGATATTGTTTGCGGTATTGTCAGCGATTGCTGTGTGCATCATGATTGCATTGTTGTTCCTTATGGGACTGTCTGAATATTCGGCGCCGTGGGTCGCAGTTGCGGTGTTTATGCTGGCGCTTTTGTTATTGGCCACGTGCCTGTTACAATTTGTTCGCGAAATCCGGCTGGCAACTTATGCCATTTACGTGCCGGAGGAGTATCTGGAGCTGCCGGAAAAGCCAAAATTACAGCGGCGCCGAGTTAGCTAACCGTCTTTCCGACCAAGTTTTTCAACGCGCGCCATAACTTCACCCCGGATCGCCGGCGTGACAAATTTGCCAATTTCGCCGCCATAAAGTGCGATTTCTTTCACCAGCCGCGATGCGATTGGCTGCAACGAAACGTCCGCCATCAAGAACACGGTTTCGACGCGGTTGTTGAGCTGGCGGTTCATGCCGGTGAGCTGATACTCATATTCAAAGTCTGTGACACCGCGAATGCCGCGAATGACAGTGGTAGCGCCAAGCGATTCAGCAAAGTCCATCAGCAACGAGTTGAACCCGACGACGCGGATTTTTGCATCGCCGATCGCAGCGACCTCGCGTACGACCATGGCGATCCGCTCATTATCATCGAACATCGGAGATTTGGCAGCGTTGGTGGTAACGCCGATAACAAGCTCGTCCACCAACTGCGCGCCGCGCCGGATAATATCCATATGGCCGAGCGTGATGGGATCGAACGTACCAGGATAAACGCCGATGCGGTGGCCCATTAGCGGTCCCTTTCGGTGATATAATTTGCGATTGCACGTAGCAGGTCAGCTTCCGAGCCGTAGCTGTTCAAATGGTCATTAGCTTGGCTCACGAGCATTTCTGCCTGCTGCTTGGCACGGTCCAGGCCCATCAGTGATACAAAGGTGCCCTTGCCAGCCTCGGCATCTTTTTGCAGTGCCTTACCCGCCAGATCAGGGTCGCCCTCAACATCCAATATGTCGTCGGCAATCTGGAAGGCGAGGCCGATGTCGCGTGCGTAGCCGCGTAAATGCGCGCGGCCATCGGGCGGAATGTGACCGAGAATCGCGCCCATTTCGACGCTCGCGGCTATCAATGCGCCGGTTTTAAGCGCCTGAAGACGCGTAACCGTCGGAAGGTCAAATTTCGATTTCTCGGCTTCCAGATCCATCATCTGGCCGCCAGCCATGCCGTCGGGACCGCTAGCGAGCGCCAGCGTTGCAATCAGTTCGCTGCGGATAAACGGGTCGGTGTGTGTCCGCGAACTTGCTAATATTTCGAAAGCCAGCGCATGCAGCGAATCGCCTGCGAGCACAGCTGTAGCCTCGCCAAAAGCGAGGTGAACGGTCGGTTTTCCGCGCCGCATGTCGTCATCGTCCATGCACGGCAAATCGTCATGGATCAGCGAGTATACATGGATTGCCTCAACCGCCGTGCCGACACGCAGTGCGACATCGCGGTCGACGTGGAATAGCGAGGCGGTTGCTGTAACAAGCAAGGGCCGCAATCTTTTGCCCCCACCGATCGCCGCATGGCGCATCGCCGCATAGAGCGGGTCGCGCGTGTCGCCGGGCAGCGCCAGTAACTGGTCGAATTCGGAGTCGACGTCAGCTGCAATTTGGTTGAGCGCATCATCTAGCGACAAAAGGGCGGCATCCGTCATCTGACGTCATCCCGCATCGAACGGCGTGGTGCCACCAGGTGCGCCATCGGGACCGAGCGTAATGGCCTCGATCCGAGCCTTGGCCGCGTCTAGCCGCTGCTGGCACAAGGAACGCAATTGGTTGCCGCGTTCGTACAAAGCAATGGATTCGTCGAGCGGTGCTTCCCCGCTTTCAAGTTTATGGACAATATCCTCAAGCGCGCGGAGCGCTTGTTCAAAATTCATTTCGGCTACTTCTTGCGTCATAAAGCTGCAATGCCGTCGCGTAGCTTTCGGGTCAAGCGTTTCACCATTTACAAATTTTGGGCTGGTTCGGCGTGATTTTACTTTCAAACGCAACATTGCTGCTGCAAACAAAGAGCCTATGAAAAAAACTCTCCTCATTCTCGCCCCGTTGTCGATGCTCGCGTTAGCCGCATGCAACAAGTCCGAAACCCCTGTAGAAGGTGAAGCCGGCGCCGATACTGCTGCAACCGCCGCGCCAATCGAAATGCCGCCTGCGATAACCGCCAGCGGAACATATCGCTGCGCTGACAACACCATTCTGTACGTCGATTTCCTCGGCAAGAACGAGGCCGCCGATATTCGCGTGGGCGACAAGGCTGCGACCGCAGTACGTGTGACCGCGCCTGTTGCTGAAGAGCCTGCTGCGGGAACTGCTCCTGCCGCCGAAGCTGCACCGGCTGGCCCATTGAAGTCTGCTGACGGCGAAAGTTCGCTCTCGGGCAGCGGCGCTCAGATCAATGTAAAACTCGCCGGAAAAGGCGCGCAGACCTGCAAGAGCTGAGCCGGATTTTCTGAAACAACCAAGGGGGTCGGATTTTCCGGCCCCTTTTTGTTACACCGCTGACTTCAACAACCAGTCATGGAAAATCTTGACGGCACGCTGCTTGAGCGCGCGTGGGCGGCAAACGAACCAGTAGCTGTACGGGCTTTCGACCTCGATATCGAACAACCGCGTCAGGCGCGGGTCGCGCGCATCTGAGAAATGGCTGCCATGCATGATAGCCACACCAAGGCCGTTTGCAGCAGCCTCCAGCATCAACGGCCCGCTGTCGATATGGTCGATAGCGGCGGGTTTGAGGCGCGGATGGCCAATTGCCTCGCGCCACGCGTCGAAAATCATCGGCATGTCGCTATGCACCATGACTGTGTGCTTCGAAAGGTCCTCGGGCGTTTTGATCGCCTGTTCCTTCGCCCATTGCTCTGATGCAATGGCATGGACGACATTGCTATCGAGCCGCACGCTATACAGCTTTGGGTCGACCTCGGCGGCGATGATGATTGCCGCGTCGACGACATCGCCAAGTAGGTTTTCGGCATGGCCTGATGTATCGACATCGATATGGAGCTTCGGGAATGCTTTACGCAATTCGGGCAGGCGCGGGATAAGCCGCTGAGTCCCGAACAGCGGCAACACGCCCAGCCGCAAACGATATTCGCCGCCGCGTCCGGCGAGTTCTTCGACAGCCTCGGCCATTGCGTCCATTGCGGGCTCGACAGCGGCCAACAATTGTTCGCCATCGGCGTTAATGACCATCGCCTGCGCGCGGCGGTCGAACAACGATTTGCCGATAAAATCCTCAAGCGCTTTAATCCGGCGGCTCAACGCAGGCGGTGACAACGCCAACTCGCTGGCGGCGGCCTTGGCCGAGCCAAGTTTTGCCACGCGCAAAAAGGCTTCTAAAGATCGTAATGGCGGTAATCGCCGCATGACTGTCTCCTGGGATTTTGTCGCGCTGCAACAAAAGTTGATTGATTCCACGATCGTCGGAACGCCGCAGTATTCATTGTGAAACCTATATGACAGAGTTGCATATTATGCAACTCTAATTGTGTTGTTCGCACTTGCACAATAGTCGATTTCCTCGCATTAAGGTCAGGCCTTATAGGCATCCTCTCCTAAAGACTTTTTCAGGGTCGACTTCGGTCGGCCCTTTTTTTTGCTTAGTGGCGTTTGCCGGGCGAAGGAATATGTTGAAAAGGCTGTAGTGACCGCGCCGTGGCTCAGTCCGACAATATTAATGCTTTCCGGCCCCAGATGATCAGGAAAAGCAGCGCAGCACCCGTTAATGCAAAGGTCGCCGGTTCCCACCAATTGAATAGCGCAACGCCGACGGCAGGTGCAAAAATATAGGCGGCTCCGTTTATCGAGGCGATTTTACCAGCAACATCGCCTTGTTCGTGCCGCTTGACTGCAAGCGAAGCCCCAGCCGTAAAGCCAGGACGGAAAAGGCCAAAGCCAAGCGACGCAATCGCAAAGCCTGTGCTGATCCCGTAAAAATCATGGCTGACGCCGGTAAGAAGTACGCCGATGAGTGCGAGAATCGAACCCAGCAACACCGAACTGCGCGCGGCGAGCGACAGCATCGGAATCAAGCCCCATTGCGCGAGCAACGTCGCCATCGCGCCGATCAGCATCACCGATCCGCTCGCCTGCACCGCCTCGAGCGGATCATCTTGCAACCCCAGGCGGTCGCGGACGAGGAAGCCGACGACGCCCAGCAATATCGCCTGCGCGTGGCCGCCGATCAAACCGGCGACCAACCATGCAACCATCCGGTCGTCGCGCCATTTCAAACGGACTTCGCTTACCTGCTGCACGCTGCCCAGTGCCTCGCCTTCAACTTCCTCCGCATCAGGTGAGTTCATCGAGGCCGAGTTCGGATAGGCCGCCACTGCGCCGCGCGCCGCAAAACGCGGCGTATCGTTCGGTAACATGATGTAGAGGGCGATCAGCACTCCAACCCCAAAGGCGGCAAACATGACGAGCGGGCCAGCCAAGCCGAATGGCGGGAACAGGAAGTAATGCGCGGTGGCAGGGCCAATGACCGTTCCGACGCCGAATGACGATGCCAGCATTGAAAGCGCCTTGGTGCGTTCGGCGCGCTCGGTGCGGGCGGCGACATAGGCCTGCACTGCGGGCGGCGCGGCTGAACCAAAGCCGCCGTAAAGGCTTCGAAAAATTGCGAACAGGATGAAAGTCGTGATAGGGCCAATCAAGCCAGCAAGGCCAAACCAAAGCACCATTCCGCACAGGCCCATTGATGCGATAAAACCGATTACGCCGACACTCATCAACTGCTTGCGGCCTCGCCGATCGGACATTCTTGCCCACTTGGGCGCTGTGATAACCCAGAGCAACGCTGACCAGCTGAAGGCGAGGCTCACCCAGACATCGGGCATGTCCAACTGGCTTGCAATGGCGGGCAGAGCGGATTGCATCGCGGTGTTGCCAGCGGCGGCCACCAGCATGACGAGGAACAAGACGACGACGCGGCCATTGGGAATTGCGGGAACCGCGCTCATGATTTTTGCCAGTCATAGCTGCGGATGACTTCGGCGACATGTAGGCTATACTCGCTATACCAGCGGCCGCGACCGGCGTTGCGGACGGCGGCATGATCGCGATGGTCGCGCCATGCCTTCGCTGCCGCTTCATTGATCCAATAGCTGACGGTTATCCCGAGTCCGCCTGTTCCACGTACCGAGTCAATCGCAATATAGCCTGGCTGCGCTGCGGCGAGCATGTCCATGTCATGTGCCGCTCGGTCATATCCCTCTGGGTCGCTACCCGTGCGCTGTGCGACGAATATGACGGATATTGTGCCGGACGGAAGCGTTGCCATTTCAGCGGCATAGGACTGATTAACGCAAAAGTGCAACCCGGCCTTTGCAGATACTTGCTTAATCCGGTTGCAAAAAGTGCGCCGATTTGCGAGTGCACGCGCTGTTCAAAAAAATGTCGCGGAATTGTCATATGAGCCTATCGACCTTGGCCAAAGCGCCGTTGTTGGACCGTGTTAAGGCGCGGATCAGCCGTTTTTTCGGCCCATGGGGCGTTTTTTTCAAAGGGTTCGTCAAGCACCCGGTGATGGTTGGCTCTATCATTCCGTCATCGGATCGCACCGTCGACAAAATGCTCGCGCCGGTCGATTGGGAAAATACCAAGCTGTTTGTCGAATATGGCCCGGGTATTGGTACTTTTTGTCAGCCGGTGCTGAGCCACATGCGTCCCGATGCAACTTTGCTGGTCATCGACCTCAATGAAGATTTCATCATTTACCTGCGCAAGACGATCCGCGACAGCCGGTTTATCGCGGTGCACGGCTCTGCTTCGGACGTGAACGAGATTATCAATCAGTTCGGGTTCAAGCATGCGGACTATATCCTGTCCGGCCTGCCTTTTTCAACCCTGCCAAACAATCTGGGCCCGATCATTGCGGAAGAAACGGCAAAGGCGATCCGACCCGGTGGCGCTTTCCTGGTCTATCAATTCCGCGCGCGTGCTCGCGATTTCATGACGCCGCATTTCCGCAAAATCGACAGCGGGTTTGAACTGTGGAATATCTTGCCCTGCCACCTGTTTTGGGGCTGGAAAGAATAATCACTTATTTTTGAGCAGGCCGAACTTGATCCGCCTGCCGACGGTATAATCGACCGAATTGACGAGGAAATAGGCCAAGCCTGCCTTAAATCGACTCCACCAGCTGTCCCGGCTTTTTAGTAGGATACGCGTTTGCTCTTCGGACTGTCTAACAAGATCGTCGATGAGTTCGCGCATATGTCCGGCAAACGCGGCATCCTTGATCCGCACCATGATTTCGAGATTGATGAACATGCTGCGCACATCGAGATTCGCCGACCCGATATAGGTCACATCATCGATTACCATCAATTTCATATGCAAGGGGCGTGGCTGGAACTCGTAAATATGCGTTTTGCGTTTTAGCAGATATCGATAGAGCACGCGCGCTGCAGGAATGGTTGCGCCGTTATCGGTCTTGCCCGCCATGATTAGCCGAGAACCCTTATTGCGCTTTGATACCCGCGCCATCCTTCGCAATATCGTTTGCGACGGCGAGAAATAGGCCGAGACGATATCGAACCTTTTCGCCACTTCCAGCGATCGTTTGAAGGTCAGCCCCCATGGCGAAATGCGATTGGTTGGCCCACCTAGCAACCATTGCAGTTCGCGGATGCCGGGATGCCAGTTACGGATGACATCGCGGACACCGCGAAAGCTTACTTTCCCGTCTTGTGAAACTTCATTTAACTCGTCGAAATAGTCAGTAAGTCGGGAAACTTCCGGACCGGAAACCAGCAGGCCTAAATCCTCCCAGCTATTTTCACCCTTACGTCCGAAATATTGGTCGGTGATGTTAAAGCCTCCGACCAGCGCATAAGCATCATCGGCAATCAGCATTTTCTGGTGATTGCGGATGAAATAGCCAAAGCCTTTACGGGTGCCGAACGAATGATAATTCCCGCCCGCAGCGATAAGCGGATCGAAAAAATGGTCGCGAATGGCGCTTGATCCGAAACTGTCGATGATCAACAGGACGCGAATGCCGCGGCTTGCAGCCGCCGTCAATGCGTCGCGCACTTCTGTGCCGGTGGCATCATCGGCGAACATGTAAAAGAACATGCGAATGGATTGGGTGGCGGCTTCGATTAGACTGATGACAGCGGCCAGCCGGTCTTCGGGGGAATGGACCAGATGCAGGTCGTGACTGGCGACTTTGAAATGGTTCCCCGGGAAATCGGGTGTGATGGTTTTGGCCGCCATGTGCTGCCCCTACTGTCTCGCGCCATCTGCGGCAAGCAAAGCCGCCTTGTCATTGACAATTGGCAGTGTAATTCGTAACGGCGATCAACTTTCCCGAAATTTGTGAAGAATCAGGAGCCAGCATGGCACGCGTTACTGTTGAAGATTGCATTGATAAGATCACTAATCGTTTCGACCTCGTTCTGCTCGCTGCCGAACGTGCACGCGAGATTTCGGGCGGCGCTGAGCTGACCGTCGACCGCGACCGCGATAAAAACCCTGTTGTCGCTTTGCGCGAAATCGCCGAGGAAACGGTCCGTCCCGATCTTTTGCAGGAAGGTCTCGTGCAGTCGCTCCAGAAGGTGCAGGTTGACGAGGATGAAGAGGCCGATGAAGTCGGCTCGATCAGCCTGTCGGCAGAAGCGCTTCGCCTCACAGCGGCTGCGCCTGCACGCGGTGCAGGCATGCAGCGGGATTATGACCGGTAGAAATCTCGCTTCACCAATATGAGCGATGAAGGCCCGGTTTATCCCCGGGCCTTTTCTTTTGGCATTCAATTGCAGCGCTGATAAACGGCAAATATGAGCGAAGAACTAGCAGGCGCTGCAGATATCATAACCGGCGCGGCTATCGCGCGGGCGGTGGAGCCTGATGCTGGGGGTGGTAAAAGCGAGGCGACCATTTGCCTCAATTGCGGTACCGCTTTGGCGGGTGCGCATTGCCATCAATGCGGACAAAAGGCCCAAATTCACAGAACGCTCCATGCGTTCGGGCACGATATATTGCACAGCGTCCTGCACTTCGACGGTAAGATCTGGCGCACCTTGCCGATGCTGTTTTGGAACCCTGGCGATTTAACCCGGCGTTATGTGCATGGCGAGCGGGCAAAATTTGTATCGCCCCTAGCACTTTTCCTGTTCTCTGTTTTTCTGGCGTTCGCCGCTTTCAATTGGCTTTTGCCAGACGATACAGACAGCAATCCGGCGGTCACCATTCAAACCGCGCAGCAGAAATATCAGAAAGACCGCGCCGAGATAATGGGTGACATCGCAAAGCTGGAAAAGGAAAAGATTGAATCCCTAACCAATCGGCCGTCCGATGCCGACAGGATCGACAAAGAAATCAGTCGATATCGTGCAAATCTCAAAATCCTTGACGACAGCAAAGGTGAGGAATTGCGCCAAGCGCAAATCGCCATGCAACAATTCGATCTGGAAAAAACCAAGCTTCAAACCGAAATCGCAAAGTTGGAAGCTGGCATTGCTGAAGCACGCAAAGCAGGCAAGCCAACCCAAGCGATGGAAGATCAGCTCGAGGGCCAGAAAATGGGTTTCCGGTTGATGAATACCGCGGCCAACACTTTGAATAAAAGCGGCGAAGACCTCGAAGACTGGCGCTTTACCGACCTCGATTTTCCGGGCGCCGATGCACTTAACAAGGCTGTAGAAAAGGCCAAGAACAATCCGCAATTGCTCCTCTATAAGGTGCAGTCGAATGCCTATAAGTTCAGCTGGGCGCTGATCCCGATATCGGTGCCGTTTGTATGGCTGTTATTTTTCTGGCGTCGGCAGTTCAAAATGTTCGATCATGCGGTTTTTGTGACCTATTCGCTTACGTTTATGATGTTGCTCGGCACTGTCTGCGCGTTGCTTATCAGTTTTCCGGCGACAGAGCCCGTCGGTGGGATACTGCTCGCATTTTACCCGCCTATTCACATGTACCGACATCTTCATCATGCTTATCAAACGACGCGATCCGGTGCATTTTTGCGAATGTGCCTGCTATCGTTCTTTGCAATGACCGCGCTTGCATTATTCGCCGTTCTGATCGTCGCTCTTGGCGTGACGTGACAGAAGACGCAGCCTAATTTTACCGCTTTCAAGGAACGGCGCAACAATTGCTGCCATCCTTGCCTGGCGCTCGGTCACCAATGCACGATTGAAAAACGTATTGGCGATGACGTCAGCGATTTGCAGTCCGGGCAATCGGTGGCTGAGTTCAAGCTGCGCGCTGCCGCACGGGCCAATGACTTTTGCTATGTCGTTGCGGATCAGCGCTAAGGTTTCGGGTCCATAGCGTCCATCGTCGATGACCACGCTCGCGCAGGAGCCCGACGCTGGCAACACCGCGCCGATGACATCTTCCAGCAACGCGGCGTAGATCGCGATATCATGATCACCCCGGTCGGTGCCTTGTTCGGGTGCTAATGCCGATATGGCTATGCCGATGGTGGCTGACCAGTCGGTTGGTTTCAGTATTTCGAAAAGCAGAGCGCGTTCGGCCAAATCGATGCGGCTGCCCTTGAGTTCGCTTTGAAGACCGGTCACTTCGCGGAAGCGGTTGAGCACCGTTTCGGCGGCCCCTGGTTCAATAGATAGCGCTGCCAGTGTCATTACACCCCGCCCGACGCCGCCCGATTCATCGCAGTAGATTGGCATATTCCCCTTTCGGCTGTGGCAGCGCGGGCATTAGCAGGGAAAACGTCGAATTACTATTTCGCGCCATGCGTCGCGGACCGTCTGTGACCGGCGACGCGCTTGGGGGATGCGGCTGAATTCAGACAAAAACTGATCAGCGGTCAGGCGATATTTTTTGGGCGCACAAAAAAGCGGTATGCCCGAAGCACGGGCCTTTTCATTTTCTGCCTTTACCGAGTCGGCTGCGGTTTCGAAAACCCGCACCATGGGTTTCAAGTCTTTGGCGAACATTGCGCCCATGCCTTTTTTCTTAAGCGCAACCGCCTTGGTGTAAAAAGTTTCGGCATCCATCGCCTGCGCAGGAACGGCGCATAGCAGCAAGGTGCTGCCTGCGAATAACAGCTTGAACGTCATTTTATATTGCGACCTCAACTCTCCCACCGATGCTGGTATCGGTTGGGAGGTGATGATGAAAGCCCTAAATGGGAATACAGGACGAAACGCTATGGCGTCTTTCACCTATTAACAGGGATAGCGCTTCTTCATCATCTCAGCGAACGCCGTCTTCACAGAAATCTGTTTGCGTTGTGTTGCGCTATATGTCCGGAAATGGGCGAGCAAATCATCCGACTTTAATGCTGCCTTCGTTGGCGGGCAGCTGTGTGGCGGTAGCTTTTTTGCTTTGTCGGATTTGATCCGGGCCCGGTATTCCTCGCCGGCCGCTTTGCCTTCGGCCTTGAGAACTCCGATATCGGACGATGCCAGCGCCAACATACCTTTGGCCTTTAGAGCGTCGGCCTTTGCGAGGAATGTCTCGACCTTCATGTCGCCCGCTGCCGATATTGCAGGCGAACATATTAGCAGTGCCATCATGGCCACCAAACCAGATTTAATCACAAACCCTCCATTCGCTTCACGCAAACAGAGGGTTATGAATTGGTCGATGAACTACAAATTAATCCGACGCCAGGATGTCGTCAGGCACCTTGCGGTTTGGCATCGCCCAATGGAGCAGACTTGCCGCGACCTGCTTTGGGGATCGCGGTACCAATTGTCGGAATGCTCGACGGCTTGGCGACCTTGCCATCGTCGCGTTCAAACTTGCCGGTAGCGAGCAATTGCTTGATCTCGTCGCCCGACAGCGTTTCGAATTCGAGCAGCGCGTTGGCCAGCAAATGCAGTTCTTCATTATGCTTCTGCAAAAGTTCGGTTGCGCGTGTGTGCCCGCCCTCGACCAGTTTGCGGATTTCGGCATCGATCTTCTTCGCGGTCTCGTCCGACATTGCCGAACGCTGCGACATGCCATAGCCGAGATAGCCTTCCTGCCGCTCTTCATATTGCAACGGGCCCAATGCGTCGGACATGCCCCATTGGGTGACCATGTCGCGGGCAAGGCTGGTGGCGTATTGAATATCGCTCGAAGCACCCGATGAAACCTTGTCATAGCCAAAGATCAGTTCTTCGGCAACGCGTCCGCCCATCGACACCGACAGGTTGGCGTGCATCTTGTCGCGGTGATAGCTATAATTGTCGCGCTCGGGCAAACGCATAACCATTCCCAGCGCGCGGCCACGCGGGATGATCGTTGCCTTGTGGATAGGATCCGACGCCACTTCATGGATCGAGACGATTGCGTGACCTGCTTCATGGTAAGCCGTCATTTTCTTCTCGTCGTCCGTCATCACCATCGATTTACGTTCGGTGCCCATCATCACCTTGTCTTTTGCATCCTCAAATTCCTGCATGGCGACAAGGCGCTTGCCGCGACGGGCAGCAAGCAGCGCAGCCTCGTTGACGAGGTTCGCAAGGTCGGCACCGGAGAAACCAGGCGTACCGCGTGCAATGACCCGGCCGTCAACATCGGGAGCCAGCGGCACTTTTTTCATATGCACTTCGAGGATTTTGACGCGGCCATCGATATCGGGACGCGGTACCACGACCTGACGGTCAAACCGGCCCGGACGCAGCAAGGCGGGATCAAGCACGTCGGGGCGGTTGGTTGCGGCAACGATGATGATCCCTTCATTGGCTTCGAAACCATCCATTTCGACAAGCAGCTGGTTGAGCGTCTGTTCGCGCTCGTCATTCTGGTTGCCCAGGCCTGCGCCGCGGCTGCGGCCGACGGCATCGATTTCGTCGATAAAGACGATGCAAGGCGCGTTCTTCTTGGCTTGTTCGAACATGTCGCGCACACGGCTCGCGCCCACGCCGACGAACATTTCGACGAAATCCGAACCAGAGATCGAGAAGAACGGCACGCCAGCTTCGCCAGCAATTGCGCGTGCAAGCAAGGTCTTGCCGGTACCTGGCGAACCGACCAGCAATGCGCCCTTGGGAATCTTGCCACCAAGGCGCGAAAATTTATGCGGGTCTTTCAGAAACTCAACGATTTCCTGCAGCTCTTCCCGCGCTTCGTCGATCCCGGCAACATCCTCGAATGTGACCTTGCCATGCTTTTCGGTCAGCAACTTGGCCTTGGACTTGCCAAAGCCCATCGCGCCGCTCGCGCCGCCGCCTTTTTGCATTTGACGCAGTACGAAGAAGGCGATGCCCATGATCAACAAGAACGGCAACGCCTGAATGAGCAGATACTGCAAGATGCTAGGCGACTCGACTGCCTTACCCTGCACATCGACACCTTTTTCATCGAGCAGCGGGTACAGCCCGCTATCGCCAGGAACCGGAACAGTCGCGAAAATCTCGTCATTCTGGAGCTTGCCGGTAATGCGTTCAGGCGCGATGGCGACCGATTTTACTTCACCCGCTTCGACCTTTTCGCGGAAGCTAGAATAGCTGATGCCTTTGGCGGTCTCCGAAGTGCCGCTGAACATCGAAGCAATCAGCAACAGGGCGACGATGATCGCTGACCATATTGCCATGTTACGCAGCAGCGGGTTGCCTTTGGGTTCCTGTTCGTCGTTCATCTATTTTGCCTTGTTCGCTTGTCCGGGAGCGAGTGGCCGCCGGATTTCAAATTCAATGTAAGGGCGAAACGGTGAATGGCAATATAATGAATAGCGATTTTTGGCGAGTTCAAGGCTCGGTCCGTCGGGACGGGGCATCTGAGAAAAACCAGATGTCGCCGCCCTTGCACAAAATATTTCCGATCATCGCCGTTTGCCCCGCATTGAGCTCATTGAGAAGATGATCGATTGCACTGCCTCGCGGTTGCAAGTTCGGATCCAGTTTTGAAATGCAGAGCAACAACAATCGCCGTTTTAGATCGCGCGGAAGTCCGCTGGCATCACATTGATAAACCATATCATTTTGCGAAATGCGCTGCTTTGCGACGAAATCGGTCATCCACGCAAGCGCTTCGGCCACCTCGTTTAGCGCATGTGCCGTGCGGTCAGTTCGGCCCAAATTGAAGGGGTGCCGTGACTGTGCCAACCATTGCCGTATCGTCACCCTATCAAACTCTGCGTTGTCGTTACTGGGATCCCGGACCGGTTCCACGCCAGCGTCGGCGCAAATTTTTTCTAACTCTGATTTGGAAAAGCCAAGCAAAGGGCGAATGATTCGGCCATTGCGGTGACGAATGGCGGCCAAGCCGTCAATACCACTGCCGCGCGCCAGCCGCATCAGGATGGTTTCAAGCTGGTCATCGCCATGATGTGCGGTTGCTATTAAGGGACAGCCTGCTTCGTCCGCCGCCGCAGCAAGCAATGCGTAGCGGGCGTCCCGAGCGGACGACTGGATGTTGCCGCTGATCTTGTGCCTGGGTGCCAATATGATGTGCGGCACGTCCAGCTTTTTGCAGATGTCGGCGACATAAGCAGCTTCATCGGCCGCTTCCGGGCGCAGGCGATGATCGACGGTCGCTGCTATGACAGGATTATCGCCGAGGCGCGCCGCCAGCAGAAGCATCGCAAGGCTGTCCGGCCCACCCGAGACGGCGAGCAAGATCGGCTCGCCCTTTTTAACATCTAAACGGATCAGAGCATCGCGAAATTTATCAAGATATTCTGAGGCGACCGTTACTTGCACTTCGCTCTGGTCTTGCCACCCGCGATACGATCCGCGAGGCGGCCACTGGCGACATCAGGATAGGCTTTGGTCAATTCACCAAATGCCTCGCATGCTTCGGCGGTCTTTCCGAGATCGGTGAGCGCTGAGCCTAGGAAAAACAGGCTGTCCGGTGCGCGTTCGCCGCGCGGGTCATTCTTGTAATTATCGTAAAACACCTTGACCGCCGTTGCCGGCTTTTTGTCATCAAGCCATGCACGGCCGAGCAGATTACGCGCAAAGCTCGCACGTTTATGTTTGGGATTTTTCGTCACGGTTTCTTCAAGCGTCACTTGCGCTTCGGGATAGAATTTTGCCTCCCAAAGCCGGTAGCCATAATTGTATCCATCTTCGAAACCATCGCCGGTGGCAGGCCTTTCGATGGCGGCAACAGCGGCGATGCGGGCTGAGCTCGGTTTGGCGGTGGCCGCCGGAGGTGTCGCAGGCTTAGGCTTTGCCGTCACCGGGGTGGCCGCCGGAGGCGTAGAAAGCGCGGGTGCGGCGGCAGGCTCGGCCTGCGCCTTCAATTGCGCCTCGATAGCCTTGAGGCGGACGTCCATCGACCGCGCGCTATTGCCCTGCTGTTCGATCTGTCCCGTCAGCGTCGCAAGCTGGGTTTCGAGCGCATCGACCCGTGCGATCAGATCTGCCGTCGCGGTCGAAGACGAACTGGTCGTCTTCGGCGCTGTTGGGGACTGTATTTCTGGCTCGAAAAATTTGCCTGCGCCATTGGGGAAAACCTGCCGCTGTACGGCGCGCATTTCTTTCTCAAGCTTGCCGATCCGCCCATCGACATTTGCGTCTTGCGATATGGCGGGCGATCCGAGCATCAGTATCGTGCTACCCAATAATGCGAGCCGAAAATTCACAGGCTTTCTCTCCCGTTCGAAATTTGTTGTTCAACTTATAGCCTGCGCGAGTCGCGCGATAAAGGGCCATCCACGCGATTTCGGTGTAAAGTTACCCCAAATCGCTGAAAAGTTTAGTTTCCGGGGCTGCTTACGCTGGATTGCGGCTCAGACGACGGGCTATTTGGCGGCGAGGAACGCGCCAGCAATGCCGCTGCACTGACTTCGACATCGGCAATCGTTGAATCCGCTTCCCCCAGCGGAGGAATGGCAATGCCGCCAACAGTAACCTTCAACATTTGCGGTCGCCCTGTGACAATCATCGGCTTGCTGGCGTTGGCGGGTACGGTAAATTTGTCACCCGCCTTCATCTCATTTTCGTACAATCGCTTGTTATCAGCGTCATAGATTTTGACCCAGACATTGTCGGTCGCGGTCAGGACCACCTCGCCTCCGGCGGGCGGCGCTGTTGCTGCGGCGGGCGCAGCGATCGCCGCTTGTTCCTTTACTATTGGCGCGGCAACATCGGCCGCGCCATCGAAGGCAATGCTGCGCCAAATCAGATAGGCTGCGACCAACACCACGCCAACAGCAGCGGCGGTCCACGCAAGTGTACGTGACGGCACACGCGAGGGGTCGGCAGGGTCGTAGTTTTGCGTCGGGACTTGGTAACCATCATGTCCACCCTGAGCCAACTCACTGCGCAATTCAGTGTTGAGTTTGGCAGGGTCCAACCCTATGGCACGGGCATAGGAACGGGTAAAACCGAGCGTATAAGTCGTGCCGGGCAACGCTGCGAAATCAGAATTTTCGATTGAATCCAGATGACGCATGGGAACGCGCGTTTTGCCGGCCAGATCGGAGAGGCTCATGCCAAGCCGTTCTCGCTCCGCCTTCAGTTGCTCACCTACTGTTTGAAACCGAAATTCTTCATCGATCGGGGAATCTGCTTCCACGTCTGTCTCCACAACCCCGGTTACCTCTACCTCTGTCGGGCAGATACCTGATAATGACATACCGCAAGGCATTGTCAATGGACACTATACCATTTCACATTGGTAAATGGTCCTGAATCAGCCGATTTCAATGCCTTTCGACGCCGCCCAAGCCGCCAAGGTTTCGCGAATATTTTCAGGTGGCGAAATCAGAAGTTCGTCCATTTTTGCGGCGATTTCGGCGCGACTGATCGAACGGATCATCGCCTTTACTGGACCCACTGCGGCCGGAGTGATCGAAAGACGGCGAATGCCGATGCCGATAAGGGCAAGCGCCTCCAATGTGCGCCCACCCATTTCGCCGCAAACGGCAACGTCGACATCATGCCCTTCTGTCTCCTTAACCACGCGCCTGATGAATCGAAGAATCGCCGGACTTAACCAGTCGTAGCGTTCTGCAAGGCGCGGGTCGGCCCTGTCCGCAGCGAATAGGAACTGTGTGAGATCGTTGGTTCCGATCGACAGGAACTGGATTTTTGGTAGCAATATGTCGAGCGTTTCGGCGAGCGCAGGTACTTCCAGCATTGCCCCATATCGGATTTTGTTCGGAAGCAATTTTTTCTGTTTGCCGAGAAAGGCCATTTGCCCCTCAAATATAGCCTTCGCAGCATCGAATTCCCACGGCTCGGAAACCATCGGGAACATGACATTCAGTGTTCGTCCTGCTGACGCCTCGATCAACGCACGCGCCTGTGCTTTCATCAGGCCCGCATGATCGAGCGAGAGCCTTAACGCGCGCCAGCCAAGCGCAGGATTTTCTTCTTGGCTTGTTTCATCTTTTAGGTACGGAAGTGCTTTGTCACCGCCGATATCAAGCGTGCGGAAAATAACCGGCTTGTCACCAGCTGCCTCGAGCACGTCACGATAGAAACGCTGTTGTCGCTCGCGCTGCGGCAAGGTTGCCGAGATCAGAAACTGAAATTCTGTGCGGAACAACCCGACACCTTCTGCGCCGGTGGTCGCCAAGGCCGACATATCGTCGCGCAATCCGGCGTTTATCATTAATGTTATAGGCACGCCATCGTTTGTGACCGAAGCATCGTCGCGCTGCGCCGCATAGCGGGCTTTCTTTTTTTGCCGGTCGACAAGTCCACGCTGGAAAATCTCTTCCATGCCTGATGCCGGGCGCACGATAACACTTTTTTCATCGGCATTGAGCAGCAGCATGTCGCCGTCCCGGACCTTATGCCTGATACCCTGCACCCGGCCAAGCACCGGAATTCCCATGGCCCGCGCAACGATAACAACATGCGCGGTCAGCGAGCCTTCTTCGAGAACCACCCCGCGCAACCGGCGTTTATCATATTCGAGCAATTCGGCCGGACCCAAGTTGCGCGCGATCAGGATGGAGTCTTTTTTGAGGCCCAGTTGCGCTGCCGTGCTCATTTGCCCCGAGACGATGCGCAGCAACCGGTTCGACAAGTCCTCCAGATCGTGCATGCGGTCGGCCAGCAGCGGATCGTCGATTTGCCGCATGCGCATCCGGGTTCGTTGCTGCACGCGTTCGATGGCCGCTTCGGCCGTGAGCCCGCTATCGATGGCTTCGTTTATCCGGCGGCTCCAACCCTCGTCATAAGCGAACATCTTGTAGGTCGCGATGACCTCCTCATGTTCGCCGCCCGTGCCGAAATCGATCTGGCTGGCCATGCGGTCGATCTGCTCACGCATCTTGTCGAATGCCGAATAGACGCGCTGGCGTTCGGCCTCGGTATCTTCGGCGACTGTATGTTCGATTCGCACCGTCGGCTGATGGAATATCGCGACGCCGGCCGCTGCGCCTTTCACCAGCGGCAGGCCGGTGAGGCTGATCGTTCCGGTTTCATTATCGCCGCCTGTATTTGGGTCGTCGATCAGATCGGCGTTGGCGATTAGCTCGGACAAAACCATGGCAACCGTTTGCAACGCCTCGATTTCGACTTCTTCATATCTGCGCGGTTCGACATGTTGCACCGCCAGTACGCCCACGGCACGTTCGGATCTAACGATTGGCACGCCGGCAAAACTGTGAAAGCGCTCCTCGCCGGTTTCGGGAACGTAGCGGAAATTGGGATGTGCGGCGGCTTCGTCGAGGTTGAGCGTCTCGACATTTTCGGCGATTGTGCCAACCAGACCCTCGCCAAGCCCCAGCCTTGTCACATGTACCGCCGCCTCATTCAGTCCGCGGGTAGCAAACAACTCAAGAGCGCCGTCGCGCAGCAAATATATCGAGCAGACTTCACTGCTCAGCGCCTCGCCGATAATGTTCACGACGTGATTCAGCTTGCCCTGCGCATGGTTTTTGGACGCCATAACCTCATGCAGGCCGGTCAATATATTGCGGGCAGAACGGGTGGCGCTTTCCATGATACCGCCCGTAGCACGGGCTATTTCACCAAGCGATACCCGGCATAAATTTTATTCGTAATCAGGCCGGAGTCGATTCCTGCGTCAATTGATCCTTGAGTTGAAGCTTTTGCTTTTTCAGCGAATGGATAAGGCTTGTGTCGGGGAGGGTTCTGCGCTCTTCGCGCTCCAGTTTCTCGTCAAGTTCGGCATGTTTGATGCGAAGTGCGGAAATATGATTATTATTCATTTCGTTCTCCTTTTTTGAGAATCTACGACCGGGGACATGAGTAAAACATGAAACCGACAAGCTGTCTGCCCCCAATTTTTCAGTCCGTCCGATCTGCCGAACGCCCAAGGGACTGTTGCAGCAATTTTGGCGGTGACTTGTGAAGCACATTGCGTTTAGAGGGTGTTATGAACGACGAGGGTTATCAGCAGTTACTCGAACAACTGAAGGTCGAGCATCGGGACCTGGACGATGCGATTAACGCTCTACGTGCGCAAACGATGGTCGACCAATTGCAGATAGCACGGCTCAAGAAAAAAAAGCTTGTCCTTAAAGATCGGATCATGCGTCTCGAAGACCAGCTGTTGCCCGATATTATTGCCTGATACTTTAACCAATTTACGATTTTAGTCGAAGCGTTTCATCGCGGCACAGTCGCTGCCGCGGCCCAGATCTGGATGATTAGTTCTAACATCAGCGCCCGATATCTGTCATATGTTTGCCATGTATAACTCGCATCACGAACTCACGCCAAAACTGCTAGATGCGCTTTACACAGAAGCGATGCTGTTGGCCGATGAGGCGCGATCCTATTTTGACCGCGATCAGCTTTCGGGCAATCTTTCGCCCGAAATATCGGTGGCGTTTTCGTGCGAGTCGCTAAAAGTGACAACGCGGCTGATGCACAGTATCGCATGGCTTTTAAACCAAAAGGCGCTGCGCGCTGGTGAATTGTCGCAAGACGATGCGAACAGCGATGCGCGAGATTTGGGCTATGCACCAGCCAGCGATAGCTATCAGGTCGCGCGTTTCAGTGAAGAGGCGCAGTCGCTTATTGCGGCCAGCGAAGACCTGTATTTTCGTCTACAGCGGTTCAGCAGCAAGATGCGCGACCAGAGCGCAACTATGCCCGAACCGCTCGCCATGATGGAACGCATCCGGGCTAATTTTTGAACGGCTTCATCATTTACGCCTACACAATTTAGGCTCAATGTCTCCTCCCAGCCCAAACGACTCGCCCAATTATGGAGAACGCCGTGGCGTCAACGTCAGGCCAATCGGGATAGGCTGGATTGTCAGACAAGACTGATATTCGTCCCGCCGGAGCTTTGGCCAATCTCTTCACTATAAGCACATCATCTAACCGGATAACGTGAACGCCGTCCCTTAACGGTGTTTCGGAAGCTTGATTGTCGACCATGAAGCCATCGCTGTGATTCGACGTCGGCGCCATCGAGTCGCCATCGACGCGAATGAGCGGATGTATTATTATTGGACGATTAGCGGCTTGTCGCATTCATCCGGTGCAACGTTGCCAAGGCCGCAGCGAGTGCAGAATCGATATCATCGTCTTTCACTGCTGTAGTTGGCACAGCCTCCAATGTCGGCCGTTCGATGCGTGAGGGTTCGATGATGATATCGGCTTGTTCCGAAGATTTACCAAAACGTATCATCGGTTCGTTCTGGACAGCTTCTTGAATGCCTGGACGACTTGCGGCGAGTTCGGTGGCAACAGCCTCAAGTTCGGCGAGTTGCTTTTGGCGTTCGGCCACCGTAGCTTCAAGATGGGCAACCATTTCCGCGAGTGTCGGCTCGACGTCGACCATAGCGATTGGTTCGGGTTCGATCTGTGGCTCTGCTAGCGTATCCGGGACAAAAGCAGGCTCAGTTAAAACGCTAATGGGAATGACATCGGGTTCTGTGCCGACGATTGCTTCGGGCAGTTCGGCCAAATCGAGAACGGGCAGGTCTTGCGAAGCAACCAGCGGTCTGCGCGGCGGTGCGTCGGGGTGGCTGTCGCCATTACGTAATTTCGGCAAGTCGGCGAGTTCGGTGATGTCATCTTCGCCTTTGGCCCATGGCATTTTGGGCATTGCGATTGACGGCAATTTGATGTGCGCCAAACGGTCCTTAAACGACGGTGCCGCATCGGCGGCCGCCCATTCAGATGCGGGTACCGACGGAGCCACAGGCTTCTCCTGACGCAATAGGACATAAGAGAGTAAGGCCAGTGTAAACGCGCCTGTGCCAAATGCGATGAGCGCGCGTGCGGTATCACCCAAAGGTGCGCGCGCAGCAGGAACCAGCTCCGAAAGTCCGGTGGAACCGGCAATGCCCTCCAATATCGCGACTGGTACAAACATCGTGGCAACGGCGGCGACGATCGCACCAGCCATGGCCATTGCAATGGCGCGTATCTGGTTATTGGGAACGCTCTTCCGCATATTTGCTTCCTGCTACTGGCCCTCTGCCTTACGCGGCTCGGGAAATTCCCTTCTGCCCTAGCAGCGAATGGTAAACAGGTTCGTAACGATAAATATTCTTGTGCCAGCTGCGTTCCGCTTCGACAAATTGTCGAGCGCGGCTGCGCATGGAGGGCCAATCGGCACGATTGGCGAACAGGGCATCCAGCGATTGTGCAAGATCTTCGGAATTGTCAGCCTTGAACAATTTTCCGGTATCGCCGTCGCGGATCAATTCTCGGTGCCCGCCCACATCGGAGGCTGCAACCAACCGCCCCTGCGCCATTGCTTCGAGCGGTTTCAAGGGTGTCACGAGCTCGGTTAACCGCATGCGTTTGCGCGGATAGGCCAGAATGTCGACCAGACTATAATAACGTTCGACCTCGTCATGCCGCACCCGCCCGGTAAAATGGATGCGGTCGGCGGCAGGCGATGCTGTCGATTGCTGGCGCAGCGCCTGCTCCGTGGGGCCGCCGCCGACCAGTAGCAGATGCGCGTCGCTGTGCATTAAAGGCATTGCCGCAATCAGGTCATCAAGGCCTTCATAGTCGTAAAAGCTGCCGATATAGCCGATCACGTCTTTGCCCCTGACGCCGAGTTCTGCTGCGAGAGACTCGTCCGGCGGTGACGGTGAACCGAAAAGTTCGAAATCGACGCCGTTGGGCGACACGATGATTTTATTCGATGATACGCCGCGCGTAATTAGGTCGGCTTTCAGGCCTTCGCAGATCACTGCGATATGATCGGCGTTGCGCACCACGTGATTTTCAAGCGCCCGGGTCATCCGGTATTTGGCCGAACCTTCGGTGCCGGTACCATTACCCACCGCCGCATCCTCCCAGAAGGCACGAATTTCATATACCAGAGGAATAGCGAGCCGCTGTGATGCCCGAAGCGCGGCCAGGCCATTCAATGCAGGCGAATGGGCGTGCAAAAGGTCAAATGGCCATTCGTCATGCAACGCGACAATAGCGTCAGCAAGTTGCGCCACTTCGCGCCATTCGCGCAATGGACTGGGTCCGGTCGCTTCGGCCAAGGTGCGGTGGAAGGTCAGGCCTTCGACATGTTGCATCGGCTCGTTTGGCAATTCGCCATGCTGATATTGCCGCACACCGGTTATTCCCGCGATATCCCATCCGGCTGCTGCTTGCGCTTTCATGATCGCGCGCGTGCGAAACGTGTACCCGCTGTGCAACGGCAGGCTATGATCGAGGACGTGCAATATACGTGACATGGGCCAAATCACTGCCACAAAACGATTAACGTGACGTCAACTCCCCGCTCCTATACAAAAGTTCACGCAAAAAGGGTTTGGGCAATCGAGATGATCGACAATTTATCGATATTATTGAGCCACGCCCTGCTGGCGTTCGCGCTGTGGCAACTGATGAACCGGCCCGAACTTGACCTCGAAGACCCGCCGATTCCCGATGTCGAGCCCGAAGGTTTTGGGCGCCAGCGCATCTCAGCGAACCGCGAAAAGCAAGTGGCGCCCGATGCGTGACCTGATCTTTGTCGGCTATGTTGCGCTCATCATGCTGATGGCGTTCAAACGGCCATTTTTGTTCACGTTGATATATGCCTATGTCGACATCGTTTCACCGCAACGGTTGAGCTATTTTTTGCTCAATTCGATACCGTTGTCGCTGATCCTATTCGTGCTGGCGTTTCTCGGATTTTTGATCAGCGATGACAAAAAGGACGTCCGCGTATCGCCGCGCTGGGTGCTTCTGCTCGTGTTGCTTGGCTATTGCGGTTACACCACGACGGTTGCTGCAGAACCTGTTGCAGCGCTCGAAAAATGGAGCTGGGTCTGGAAAGCACTGGTCTTTGCGGCATTCTTGCCGTTGACCCTGCGAACAAAATTACGGATCGAAGCGCTGGTTCTGACGATGGTGCTGTGCGCATCGACGCTGATCGTGACCGGCGGCATCAAGACAGCGGCGGGCGGGGGCGGCTATGGTTCGTTGGTGATCCTGATAGACGACAATAGCGGCCTGTTCGAAGGCAGCATCATTTCGACCGTAGCGATTACGATCATTCCGTTAATCCTGTGGCTGGCCAAGCATGGCACGATTTTCAAACCCGAATGGAAGGTCAGCCTGTATGCAGCGGCGCTGATTTTTGCCTGTTTGCTTATTCCAGTGGGTACGCAGGCGCGCACGGGGATCGTCTGCATTGGCGCGCTGGGAATATTGCTGCTTCGCTACGCACGCTATCGCATGCTTTATTTGGTAGGCGCAACCCTGGTCGCGCTCGCCGCGATTCCGTTTCTGCCGTCGAGCTTTACCGACCGCGCCGACACCATCAAAAACTACAAAGCCGATGAGTCCGCTTCAACCCGGATCGCTGTGTGGGCGTGGACCTGGGATTATGTGAAAGAGCATCCGATGGGCGGTGGCTTCGACGTCTATCGCCAGAATCGCATCAGATATGACATTGCCCAAAAAGACATTCCGGGGCAGCCTACCGATTCCTATGCACCAGAGGTCAAGGAAATCGTCGATCAGGGCCGTGCATTTCATTCAAGCTATTTCGAGATGCTCGGAGAGCAGGGTTTTCCAGGCCTGTTCATGTGGCTGATTATCCAGGTCGGCGGGGTTTGGCGGATGGAAGTTATCGCGCGCATGTACCGCAAACGAAACCGCGAAGACGAAGCGTGGGTCGCACCTCTGGCAACGGCTTTGCAGAACAGCCAGATCATCTATCTTGTTGGATCATTGTTCGTCGGCATTGCATTTCAAGCCTTTTTCTTCATGCTAACCGCGTTACAAATTGGCCTTGACACCTATCTTTCACGGCGGCGGCGCGAGGCGGCGTGGAAGCCGATCAACCGCCAGCGGGCACAACTGGCTGCGCCTGTCGCGTGACCTCATGAACCGGTGCAGCCTCCTATGGTTGTAAGCAACGCCCATAGCCTCTAATGGCGACACATGACTGTACGGGCCGCACCAAAAACTCTTCAAATAGACGCTGATTCATTTTTGCCCCGATTACAGGGATATTCGGATACGCTTATCGAATGGGTACAGGGTAATGCGGTCGAGCTCGGCATCGCACTGGCCGCCGCAGTTATTGTCTTTTTGCTGCTAAGCTGGCTGAAACGTATAGCGGCAAAGATCGCCCGCGAGAACGAAAATCGCGCTGAACTAAAATCAATCATCGCACGAACGCTCGCCCGCACAAGCAAGTTTTTCCGTGTCATGGTCGCAGTCGAACTGGTCAATCGTTACGCCAATGCACCTGCTATGCTGGCGCGAACAATCGATATATTGTTCACCATTGCCGTTGTTATCCAAGTCGCAATCTGGATGCGTGAAATCATTCTTGGGTTTGTTGAGCGGCGCGCGGGCAACGCGCAACACGAGCGCGATACGCTGGCAAGTGCGATGGTGCTGATTAGGCTTCTCGTAAGCTTCGCCGTGTTCGCCATTGCTGCCATAGTCATTCTCGATAATCTGGGTGTCAATGTAACCGGTTTGATTGCTGGACTTGGCGTTGGCGGCATTGCCATCGGGCTAGCCGCGCAGGGAATATTCTCTGACCTGTTTGCTGCTATTTCGATTATTTTCGACAAGCCGTTCAAGCGTGGCGACACGGTGAGCTATGACACCACGACTGCCCGGGTCGAAAAGATCGGTATGAAAAGCACGCGGCTACGTGCTTTGACCGGCGAGGAAAAAATTATCTCGAACAGCAAGCTGTTGGATAAGGAAATTACCAACAACACGCTGACCATTTACCGGCGCGTCAGTTTCCCGCTTAGCCTGGTGTACCACACCCCGCCCGCTACTGCGGCTGCTGTACCGGACATCTTGCAGGGGATTGTTGAAGCCAATGACTGCGAATTCATCCGTGCTGGCTTCAATACATTCGGTCCGAGCGCGCTTGATTTTCAGCTGGTGTTCGATGTCCCCAGCGACGATGTCGAGATAATGTTTAAGGCGCGCCACGCCATTGGCATTGCGATTGTCGAGCGGTTTGACCGCGAAGGCATCGAGTTCGCCTATCCGACACAAACGACCTATACAGCGTCGCCTGATGGCACCTTGGTGATGCCTTATGCGTCACCCCCGGCATCGCCGAATCCGCGCACCAAAGCCTGATTCGCTTTCACGCGGATTTGCCAGCCAAGCATGCCGTAACGGCAAAAGTGCAGGGCTTGTATTGCGGCCCTAATCGGGCCACGATGCCGCAAAATTTAGCGGAGAAGGATATCTAATGAGCACCATCACCCCAGCCGAACTAGCGACCAAAGTCGGCGAGCAAATCGGCACGTCCGAATGGATATTGGTCGATCAGGGCATGATCAACAAGTTCGCAGATGCAACAGGCGACCACCAGTTTATTCACGTCAATGAAGAGATGGCGAAAATGACCCCGTTCGGCGGAACCATCGCCCATGGTTTTTTGACGCTGTCGCTGTTTCCGGTGATGAGCGCAAAGTCTGATTGCCCCAAGATCGAAGGCGTCAAAATGGGCGTAAATTACGGTGGCAACAAAACGAGGTTCCTGTCGCCTGTCCGTTCAGGCAAGCGGGTGCGCGGTCATTTCAAATTGCTTGAGCTTACCGAAAAGCGCCCCGGCCAATGGCAGCAAACATTGGAGTTTACGGTCGAGATCGAAGGCGAAGACAAGCCCGCCTTGCAGGCCGAATGGATCAGCCAGTTTTTCGTATAATTTTTAATTTAAGGAACCATTCCCATGCGTGATGCAGTCATCGTTTCAACCGCCCGTACCGCCATCGGCAAAGCCTATCGCGGCGGGTTCAATGCAACTTCCGGACCAACCCTAGGCAGCTATTCGTTGAAGGCCGCTGTTGAGCGTGCCGGCATCGACGGCGCGGAGGTGGACGACGTGCTTTGGGGTTCGGCACTTCAACAGGGTACCCAGGCAGGTAACCTCGCGCGTCAGGTTCTTCTGCGTGCTGGTTTGCCAATCACCACTTCCGGTATGACGATGGACCGTCAGTGCTCGTCGGGCCTGATGTCGATTGCGACGGCCGCAAAGCAGATTATCGTGGACAATGTCGATATCATGGCGGCTGGCGGTCAGGAATCGATCAGCCTCGTCCAGACCAAGGAAATGCGCGTTGCGCCCGACCGCGATTTGATTGCGATGCACCAGAATGTCTATATGCCGATGCTGCAAACCGCCGAGGTCGTCGCCAAGCGGTACAATATCAGCCGCGACGCGATGGACGAATATGCCCTGCAATCGCAGCAGCGCACCGCCGCCGCACAAGCCGCCGGCTATTTCGATGCAGAGATCGTTCCTGTCACCACGACGATGAACGTGACCAACAAGGAAACCGGCGATGTAACTCAGAAAGAGGTGACCATCGCCAAGGACGAAGGCAATCGCGCCGATACGCAGCTTTCCGGTTTGCAGGCACTGCAACCCGTGCTCGGCCCAGACATGACCATCACCGCAGGCAACGCAAGCCAGTTGTCCGATGGTTCTTCGGCGAGCGTGCTTATGGAAGCCAAGGTTGCCGAGAAAAAGGGCCTCAACCCGCTTGGCCGCTACGTCGGCATGGCGGTCGCTGGCACCGAGCCAGACGAAATGGGCATTGGTCCGGTTTACGCCATCCCCAAATTGCTTCAGCGGTTCGGCCTCGAAATCGACGATATTGGTATCTGGGAACTGAATGAGGCGTTCGCGGTGCAGGTCCTCTATTGCCGCGACAAATTGGGCATTCCGAACGAACTGCTCAACGTCAACGGTGGCTCCATCTCGATTGGCCACCCCTACGGCATGACCGGCGCGCGTTGTACCGGCCATGCGCTGATTGAAGGCAAAAGACGCGGGGCCAAATACGGCGTCGTCACGATGTGCGTCGGCGGCGGCATGGGTGCGGCTGGATTGTTCGAGATTTTCTAAGCTTCCCGAAAGGAACCAGATATGAGCGCTGTAGGCGTAATCGCGACATTGACCGTCGCAGAGGGCAAGAATGCCGAGTTTGAAGCAGTGTTCGCTGAACTATCGGCGGCGGTGAACGCCAATGAACCGGGCAACGAATTTTATTCGCTGACCCGGTCAAAAGCCAATCCGCAAATTTACAAAGTGCTTGAACGTTATGTTGATCAGGCTGCCTTGGACGCGCACGGTAAAACCGATTATTTCCGTGCCGCGGGTCCAAAGCTCGCACCCTGTTTGGCAGCAGCGCCCGATATCGAATATCTGGACGCCTTTTAAAATCAAACCTGTTTCAAATATTCGGAACACCTTCGTGCATTGTTCGTTTCCTGTGTACCCCACAGGAGACGAACAATGACGAACGACACCGAGATCAAAGAGAAATTCTGGAAAGCCCTAAAGTCCGACCGGACAATGTTCTTGGGCTTAGCCGACGGCGAAGACGGTCACGCACGGCCGATGACTGCGCAGCTGGATGATGAAGGCCTACAAGGCAATCTCTACCGCGGGCCGATCTGGTTTTTCACATCAACCGACAGCCAGTTATATCAAGAAATCGGGACTGGCGCCCGTGCGATGGCGCATTTCGCGTCGAAAGGGCATGAGGTTTGGGCGACCGTCCATGGCAATCTATCGCAGTCGCACGACGTTGCCGTCATCGAACGTTTGTGGAACCGCTTCGTCGCGGCTTGGTATGAGGGCGGCAAAGAAGACCCTAAGTTGGCCCTCATCCGGCTGGACCCCGAAAGTGCCGAAATATGGATCGACGCGTCAAGCATGGTGGCAGGCATCAAGATGCTGCTCGGGATCGATCCCAAGGAAAACTATAAAGATAAGGTTGCCGAAGTAACTTTATAGCAAATATGCGGGCGGGATGATTTTTCCGCCCGCAAAACCAAAACCTTTGGGCCGGTCTTGTGCCAACAAGGCCGGTCCATCAAGGTCCACCCAGTCAGCATCCTGTGCAACCAGAAACGCCGGCGCAATGCCGAGGCTGGTGGACAGCATGCATCCGACCATGATTTTCAAATCTTTAGCCTTAGCCGCTTCCGCGATTTTCAGGGCTTCGGTGAGCCCGCCCGCCTTGTCGAGTTTGATGTTCACCCCGTCATAATAAGGCGCGAGGCGTGCAACATCGGCGGCGCCGTGACAGCTTTCGTCGGCCAGTATGGGGAGCGGCGAGCTTATACCAGAAAGCATAAAGTCCTGTCCCTCCGGAACCGGCTGCTCGACCATTTCAACGCCGAGTTTGGATAGGGCGTCTGCCTCGGCGGCGATATTGAGATCGCTCCAGCTTTCATTGGCGTCGACGATCAAACGGGCGTTGGGGGCTCCAGCCCGAACGGCGGCGACGCGGTCGCGGTCGGCCACTCCGGTCAGCTTCAGCTTAAGTAGCGCATATCCCTTTGCTGCGGCCGCAGCTGCATCGCGGTTCATCACCGCGGCGTCACCAAGCGAAATGGTGAGCGCTGTTTGCAACGGCCTAGGAGGAGTGTGCAGGCCAACCAGCTGCCACAATGCGAGCCCCGATGCCGTCGCTTCCAAATCCCACAAAGCGCAATCCAGCGCGTTCCTCGCGGCGCCCGGCGCCAACAGAATTTGTGTTAGATTTCGGGCTTCGACAACCCACAACGGCTCCAGTTCACCGATAATCCGGCCAACTTGCGCCAAGCAGCTTTCGGCGGTTTCGCCCTGATAATAGATCGCCGTGCCTTCGCCATAGCCGATATATTTGCCATCGCTCACCGCGACCACCAGCACATCGACGAATGTCTTTGCCCCGCGCGCGATGATGAACTGCCCCGCGACGGGCCAGCGTTCAACTGTTGCGGTTATTCGTAACGCCATGACCTCACCCGCCACTCGATTGACAGGCAGTGTGGCCATATAAGTTTGATGTTACAAGGACTAAGCACCTTAGCCTTGATGCGTGACAATCCAGTCCTCAACCACAGGCGCGATTTTTTCGCGCCATTTGCTGCCATTGAAAATACCATAATGGCCAACTTCGGGTGCCATATGATATTTTTTGAGCGTGTCGGGCAGGCCGGTTGCGACCGTCAATGCCGCCTTGGTCTGGCCCAGGCCGCTAATATCATCGCGTTCGCCTTCGATGGCGAGGATCGCGATATCTTTGATAGCGCCGGGATCGACCAGCTTGCCGCGATAATTGAACTCGCCCTTGGGCAGCAAATGTCGCTGGAACACGGTGTCCACCGTCTGCAGATAAAATTCGGCAGTCATGTCGCACACCGCACGATATTCGTCGTAAAATTCCTTGTGCCGGTCAGCGCCTTCGCCATCGCCTTTGACCAGGTCCGAAAACATCGACCAATGGCTGATCATATGATTGCCAAGGTTCATCGACATAAAGCCCGAAAGCTGAAGGAATCCCGGATATACGCGGCGACCCGAGCCTTTGTAATATGGCGGTACCGTCGCGATTACGTTCTGCACAAACCAGTTGTGCGGGCGCTTGGTAGCGTGGTTATTCACCGCAGTCGGTGCCTCGCGCGTGTCGATCGGCCCGCCCATCATGGTCAACGTACGCGGACGCAACGGGTGGTCGCTTGCGCTCATGATTGCGGCAGCGGCATAAGCAGGCACCGATGGCTGGCATACGGCAAGCATATTCGCGCCGCGCCCGCCTGCATCGGGGCCAATGAATTCAAGCCATTCGATAAGGTAATCGATATAGCCTTCCAGGTCGAAACCACCACCGGTCAGCGGCACATCGCGAGCATCTTTCCAGTCGGTAATGTAAACATCATGTGTCGGCAGCATACGCTCCACCGTTCCGCGCAACAAAGTCGCGAAATGGCCCGACATCGGTGCGCAAATGAGCAGCTTCGGTTTGTCGGTGCTGCCTTCATAGGTGAAATGCTTGAGCTGTCCGAATGGCTTACGCGCCTCGTCAATTTCGGTAACTGGCAGATGCTTGCCATCGATGTCGACAAAATCGAGGCCAAAGGCTGGCTTGCCGCGCGGCAGGACCGAATGTGCGAATACGTCGAGCGCCGATGCCGCCACCGGAGCAAGGCCACCATAATTGAACGGGCCATTGGTGAAATTGTTGAGCCAGTCGGCCTGCTTCTGCGCAATCCAGCCCGCGCCTGCAAGCCAGCTGCGTTGAATATCATATCCGGTATAAAGCATATATGCCCCTAATCATGTCGGCTCGGACTGTGCGAGCCATGTGGATAACGCATAAGCGCCTATTGTGCATTGCACCATAAAAAAGTTAAATCGATTTCCTGTCTTTAATTGTGAGCATGACGTTGCACTGCTAGGCGGCGTGACATGAATGATTTATCCGCAGACTTGAAGAATGCGAGCGTCGCAATCGCCGAAGATAGCAAAACGACCGCTCCCTTGCCTGAAGGCAACAAGAAGCTCGGAAATCTTCGGATGGTCTGGAACCATACATCGGCCTATCCCAAACAGATCATGTTCGCGCTGCTGGCGCTGACGGTGGCGGCGCTCGCGACATTGGCGATCCCTGCTGGTTTCCGGCTGGTGATTGACCGCGGCTTTGCTGCTGGCGGCGACCCGGCTGACATCGCACGCTGGTTCGAATATCTATTGCTGATTGTTGGCGTGATGGCGGTGGCGACAGCGTTCCGCTTCTATTTCGTGTCCTGGCTTGGGGAACGAACCGTTGCCGACATTCGGCTGTCGGTTAGCCGCAACCTGCTCCGCCAGAGCCCTGCTTTTTTCGAACATAACAGGCCTGCCGAAATTGCCAGCCGGATGACAAGCGACACAGCTGTTATCGAACAGGTTGTCGGAACTACTGTTTCCGTGGCGTTGCGCAACATAGTGATGGGAGTCGGCGGGACAATCTATCTGTTCACGCTTGCGCCGCAACTCGCGATCGGGTTGCTGGTTGCCATTCCCGTGATCGTTGTTCCCATCGTTTTTATCGGGCGTAAGCTGCAATCGGCCTCACGTGCCAGTCAGGACCGGATTGCCGACGTGGGAACTATGATTTCGGAAACGCTTGGTGCAATGCGGATCGTTCAGGCGTTTGGCCAGGAAGGCCGGGAGGGCGAGCGATTCAGCGGCAGTGTCGAGAATACCTTTAGCACCGCAAAAAAGCGTATTCGCCTGCGGGCATTCATGACCGCCATTGTGATGGCGCTGATCTTCAGTGCGATAACACTTTTGATGTGGAAAGGCGCAATTGATGTGATCGAAGGCCGCCTGACGGGTGGAACCATCGCGGCGTTCGTATTGACGGGCGGACTAGTCGCCGGTGCTTTCGGCGCGCTCACCGAAGTCTATGGCGATCTGGTGCGTGGTGCCGGCGCTTCCGGGCGTCTCGCCGAGCTGCTCGCCGCCGAACCCGATATCGCGCCGCCAACCAAGCCGATAGCGCTGCCGGTGCCACCACGCGGTCAGCTTGAGTTCCAAAACGTCAATTTTCGTTACCCTACAAGGCCCGAAGTGTCAGCGCTGGAAAATTTCAGCCTGAAGGTCAGCCCTGGCGAAACCGTTGCTGTCGTCGGCCCGTCGGGCGCTGGCAAATCCACCTTGTTTCAGTTGGCGCAGCGCTTTTATGATCCTGAAAGCGGCGCAATTCGCATCGATGGTGTTGCGCTGACCAGCGCGGATCCGGCCGAAATCCGGTTGCGCATGGCTTATGTGCCTCAGGATACCGTGCTGTTTGCATCATCGGCGCGCGACAATCTGCGCTATGGCAACTGGCTGGCTGACGATGACGCCATTTGGCATGCCGCCGAACAGGCCAATGCTGCTACTTTCTTGCGCGAATTACCACAGGGACTTGATACTTATCTTGGCGAGGGCGGGGCGCGTCTGTCGGGAGGGCAGCGTCAACGGATCGCGATTGCGCGCGCGGTTCTCCGGCAAGCGCCGATTCTTTTGCTTGATGAGGCGACCAGCGCGCTTGATGCCGAAAGCGAGAAACTGGTGCAAGATGCGCTTGAGCATCTCATGAAAAATCGAACCACCATAGTAATTGCGCACCGGCTGGCGACCGTCCGGTCGGCCGACCGCATCATCGTTATGGATCAGGGCAAAATCGTCGAGGAAGGCGATCATAATAAGCTCAGCGCTTCGGGCGGTCTATATGCCCGGTTGGCCAGCCTGCAATTCGACGCATGATGAAGCTGCGTTGGGCGAAGTCCGGGACTTGCCCTTAACGCATTTCGTCTCCACATGATGTCTATGTCCAACATCACGTCGCAGATAAATAAGCAGCCGCCGCTGAAAGCTGCGATCATTCCGGTGACGCCGCTTCAGCAAAATTGCACGTTATTCTGGTGCACCGAAACCAACAAAGGCGCGCTGGTTGATCCCGGCGGGGATTTGGACAAGCTGAAGGCCGCCGTCGCGCAGACCGGAGTGGAGATCGAAAAAATCCTGATTACCCATGGCCATATCGACCATTGCGGTGAAGCGGGAATTTTGGCGAAGGAGCTGGGGGTCAGGATTGAGGGGCCGCAAAAGGAAGACCGCTTCTGGATTGCCCAATTGGCCGACGATGGGAAAAAATACGGGGTCAACGGGCAAGTGTTCGAACCTGATCGTTGGCTCGAGGACGGCGATACCGTGACAGTCGGCAAACTGACGCTGGACGTCATTCATTGTCCCGGACACACGCCCGGCCACGTCATATTCTACCACGGCCCAAGCCGTCTAGCGATTGTCGGCGACGTGTTATTCCAGGGCTCGATTGGCCGCACCGACTTTCCGCGCGGAAATCACGCTGACCTAATCAACGCAATTACACAAAAGCTATGGCCGCTGGGGGATGATGTTACATTCATCCCCGGCCACGGACCGACCAGCCAGTTCGGTTATGAGCGGGCAAACAATATGTTTGTCGCAGATGATGTGTTGGCGGCGCGTTAAAGCGCTGAGTAAACTTTCCACAACGCCCAACCAGCCAAGCCGAGCAGGGTGATCATAGTCGTCAGCGTACCAACCATCCGGCCCTTGCCAAGCGCGCCGCCGTCCATGCCAAGGCCATGCGCGAGCCGTCCGACGATGTAAAGAATGCCTAGGCCCCATAGCCAATTGTTGGTGCCGCCCGTGGCTTCCAGCGCAGCAATCAGGATCAAAACGAACGGCGCGCTCTCCACAAAATTGGCGTGTGCGCGCATCCGCCGTATCAGAAATTCGTCGCCGCCATCACCTATCGACACCCCGCCTTTGGTCCGCGCCTGACCGCACCGGATCATTAGCCAAATATTGACCAGCGCGGCACCAGCAGCGATGGTAAGGGTAACGGGTAGGCTCAACATAACTTCTCTCCCTTTGTTGACGGAGCGCTTAACCGCTATCTCTCGGCTTGCAAAGCACAGAAAAAACGATATAGCGCGCCGCTCACACGGACAATCACGGTTTTACAGGGCCGATTCTGGCGATAGCTTGCCATGACCAGCCTTATGACCTAACAGCGTCCAGAACCTATTGATTTTGAAATGGAACAGGTGCCGAGATGGCTGTCCCCAAAAGAAAAACTTCCCCTTCACGTCGCGGCATGCGTCGCAGCCATGATTCGCTTACGCCCGCAGCCTATCAGGAATGCTCGAATTGCGGTGAATTGAAGCGTCCGCATCATTTGTGCGACGCCTGTGGCCATTATAACGGTCGCGAAGTGGTTGCGGTCGCCTAGTCCTTTTTTAAGGAGAATAGCTGGTGTCGATGAAACCGCGTATCGCCATTGACGCGATGGGCGGCGACGAAGGCGTGCCTGTGATGATCGCAGGCGCAGCACTTGCACGGCATCGGCATGAAAGTTTTCAATTTCTGCTTGTTGGCGATGAAACGCGCATCAAAGCAGCGCTCGATAACCATCCCAATTTGCGCGCTGCGTCCGAAATCCTGCATTCCAACGATGTGATAACCGCACACGACAAAGTCAGCGCTGCTTTACGCAAATCGAAAACCAGCTCGATGGGCATGGCGATCAACGCGGTTAAATCGGGCAATGCAAGCGCGGCAGTCAGCGCTGGCAATACTGGCGCGCTGATGGCGACTGCAAAGCTCGCACTGCGCACGATGCCGGGTATCGACCGCCCAGCGCTGGCTGCACTTCTGCCAACACTTGAAGACACCGACGTGGTAATGCTCGATCTTGGTGCCAATACCGAATGCGAGGCTAAAAATCTGGTCCAGTTCGCCGTCATGGGCGCGGCGTATTCGCGGATTATTTTCGGCTTCGACCGCCCCCGTGTTCGGTTGCTCAACATCGGTACCGAAGAGATGAAGGGCACCGACGAACTTCGTGATGCCGCGCAACATCTGCGTGACGCCACCGGCTTGCATATGGATTTTCAGGGATTTGTCGAAGCCGACAAGATCAACCGTGGTGAATGCGATGTTGTTGTGTGCGACGGCTTCACTGGCAATATCGCGCTGAAATCGATTGAGGGTACGGCGCGGTTTGTAACAGACTTGCTTCGGCGTGCCTTTACCAGCTCGCTCCGATCAAAATTTGGATTTCTGGTATCGCGTCCAGCCACCGAGTTGCTCCGTCACCATCTCGATCCGAACAACCACAATGGCGCAGTATTCATGGGGCTGAACGGCGTTGTTGTCAAAAGTCACGGCAGCGCGAACATCAAAGGTGTTGCGAACGCTGTTGAAGTCGCCGCGCGGCTGGTCGAAGAAGATATCACCGCGCGCATTACCCAGGATTTGGCTCGGGTGCAGGCTCCGTGACCGAAACGGCCCTTCGCGCGGTTATCAAGGGCACAGGTTCGGCCCTACCGCGAACCCGGGTGTCGAATGCCGAACTGGCCGCCCGCGTCGACACGTCGGATGAATGGATTACCGAACGTACCGGCATTAAATTCCGCCATATTGCAGAGCCGGATGAAACAACCGCAACGCTGGCAACAGCCGCCGCGCGCAACGCGCTTGATGCTGCCGGGATGTCACCTGACGACATTGATCTGATTATTGTCGCGACTGCCACCCCCGATCAAACCTTTCCCGCATCGGCGACGATCGTGCAGCATGCATTGGGGTGCAATGGCGGGGTCGCGTTCGATGTGGCAGCCGTTTGCTCTGGTTTCCTTTACGCTTTTTCTGTCGCCGAAAGCATGATTCGCGCCGGGTCAGCTAAAAACGCGTTGGTGATCGGCTCTGAAACCTTCAGCCGCATTCTCGATTGGGAAGATCGCGCAACGTGCGTGCTATTCGGTGACGGTGCCGGCGCAGTTGTACTATGCGGCGAGGTCGGCACCCGCGGGGCGCTTGCCACCAAGCTCCACGCCGACGGCAAGCATAATGAATTGCTATATGTCGACGGCGGTCCTTCCACGACGGGAACCGTCGGTAAATTGCGGATGCGCGGCCGCGAGGTATTTCGCCATGCGGTAACGAATCTGGCCAGCGTGATGCATGAAACGCTGGAGGCGGCTGATCTGGCTCCGCAAGATGTCGATTGGGTCGTGCCGCATCAAGCCAATGCAAGGATCATCGAGGCCACCGCAAAGAAGCTTGGGCTTGACCCGAACAAGGTTGTTCTAACCGTCGATCAGCACGCGAACACTTCAGCTGCATCGGTTCCTCTAGCGCTTGACGTCGCGGTCCGCGACGGCCGGATCAGACCTGGCGATATCGTGGTGTTGGAGGCGATGGGTGGCGGCTTTACTTGGGGCGCTTCTGTTGTTCGGATGTAGGACAATTTTCGACGATCGTTGTTTTACAACATAAGATTTTTATTATATAACGGACACTTCTCAAAAGACGGGTCGCGCGTCGGGAGACGGTTTATGGCAGATGCAGGTACTTTGACGCGGGCCGATTTGGCCGAAATGCTGAACCGGCAGGTCGGGTTGTCGCGTGCTGATGCCGCCGCGATGATAGAATCGATCCTCGGGCACATGACCAACTCTCTGCTCGATGGCGAAAATGTCAAAATTTCAGGCTTCGGAACATTTGTTCTGCGCGACAAGGGGCAGCGCATCGGCCGTAATCCCAAAACCGGGATTGAAGTGCCCATAACGCCGCGTCGCGTTCTCACATTCCGTGCCAGCCAAGGCATGCGGCAAAAGGTTAAGTAGCCCCGCATGACAGACAAGTCTGCCGACGCATTCCGCACGATTGGTGAAATGGCTGAGGCGCTGGGTGTGCGGACGCATATCTTGCGCTATTGGGAGGAGCAGTTCCCAATGCTGCGGCCTTTGACCCGGGCGGGCGGACGCCGTTTGTATCGCCCCGATGATGTGGCTTTGTTGAAGACTATTCACCGGCTGCTTCACAATGAAGGCTATACCATAAAAGGTGCACGTAAATATCTGACGAGTGGGGTCAATGCTGAGCCGGTATCTGCCCCTGTTGCATCGACGACACCTGCCGGATCAGGAATCGATATGTCTGCATTGCGCGCGGTTCGTGATCGTCTGGCTTCGGCTCTGGCAGCCGCCTAAATCATCTCGCGCGCGTAAACTATGTCGCGGAAGGGCATATCGCCGACCATGAAAATAGTTTCGCCGATGTGCTTGAAGCCCGCGCGCTCATAGAAGGCGACGGCGCGGACGTTGCTTTCGTAAACAGCCAGTAACACGCGCTTCGCGCCTCGCTTTTCGGCTATTATCAACGCCTGCTCCAGCAAGGCGCGCCCGTTACCGCCGCCTTGCCACGGTCCAAGCAAGTAGATACGTTTAAGTTCGATATCGCCGTCTTGTTGCAACTCTGGATGCTCGGGCGGGACCATCATGACATACCCAACCGGCGCACCGAGCAGTGTTTCCCCGATAACGATATCGACCTCGGGGTTTCCCAGCTTGTCGGCATAATAGGCCGTATGATGCTCTGTATTGAGATGCTCGATCAACTGCTTGCCCGGATGGTCAAAGGCAAATGTCGCAAGGAATGTTGCAGCGCCCAAATGCGCCAGCGCGTCGGCATCCTGTATACCTGCCTCACGCCAGATTACCGGCGTCATTCGTCCTCGGGACCCAGTTCAGCATCGAGATCGCGCGGGCGGATGAAATGTGTCAATTTGCCGCATTTGCGGTCAACGTCCGCCCAGCTATCGATGTCGAGTTCCATTCGCGCCAGCGCCCCGGTCGGGTATTTCTCCCATACCATTTCGCGCAATGGTGAGCTGCCATCGTCTGGGACGATGTCGAACAGCAGATCCTCCATTCCAGGATTATGTCCGACCATAAGCACGCTCTTATGCTGATCCGACTGGTCACGCAGTACATCCATCAGCGTGGCGGAAGATGCGAGATAGATACGCCGGTCCCAGTTGGCATCGATGCGTTCACCTGTCCCTTTGACGAACTGGTCGATGGTGTCGATCACGCGGACTGCGGGGCTGGCCACGACATGGTCGAAAACCAGTCCTTCGCGCTTCACCCAGGCGCCCATAATGACGGCGGCCTTCTCGCCGCGCTTGTTCAAAGGCCGGTCAAAATCACGGGGTATAGCATCATCCCAACTCGATTTGGCATGGCGCAGCAATGTCAGGATCAGCGTCAAATCGGGTTTCTCTCATCCAGAATTTCTATGTCTTCCTGCCGCAAATCTATGACGGGGGAAAGACCTGATTTAATCGATCTGACGGCTTCATCGAGCGTGACCCGGCGCACCGGCGTTCCCGGCGGAAAGGCCGTCATCAACCGACTTGGCACGGCAGAAGACAGCAGCACAAAATGTCCTTTGTCGCCCGCGCTTCGGATCAGCCTCCCGAAAGCTTGCGCCAATTTCGCGCGGATCATCCGGTCGTCATAATCGGTGCCTCCGTAAGACAGACGCCGCGCGCGATGCAATATGTCCGGGCGGGGCCACGGTACTTGCTCCATAATTACCAGCCGAAGCGAATGGCCGGGCACATCCACCCCGTCGCGCAAGGCATCGGTGCCGAGCAGCGACGCGTGCGGATCATCGCGGAAAATATCTACCAGCGTGCCGGTATCAATCGGGTCGACATGCTGCGCGTAAAGCGGCAGCCCTTCACGCGCCAAACGGTCGGCAATTCGCGCATAGGTCGAACGCAACCGCCGGATTGCGGTAAACAGCCCCAAGGCGCCGCCGCCAGACGCGCTGATCAGCGACGAAAAAGCCCCCGCCAGCGCCGCCATATCACCGCGCTTCACATCGGTGACGATCAACACTTCTGCTTGCGCCGCATAATCGAACGGGCTGGTCGCCGAAAAATGCTCGGCGGCGTGGTCAAGGTGAACCGCTCCCGTCCGCGCATCGGCATTCGCCCAGTCGCCTCCGCTACGCAGCGTAGCCGATGTCGCGAGCACTCCGTGGCTAGGCTTAAGCACGATATCGGCGACCGGCTTCATCGGGTCGAGCCAGCGCCGGTGCATCCCGACATCCATATCGCGGCCTTCGAACCGGTCGATCGCCAGCCAGTCAACAAAGTCGGGATCAATAGGACCCACGGCGCGCCCCAGCATCGAAATCCAGGCACGCAATGTGTCGATCCGCCAACCAAGGCTTGCCATCGCGCCCTCGACCCGCGCGCGCGCGCCGCCATCTAGCCAGTCGGGCGGGTCAGCGATCATCGCCTCCAACCGCTGGCCCAATATCGTCAGCGGTCGTGCCAAAGCCTCCAGCGCAATCGCCGCATCAGCCACCGCGTCGACAACCGCTGCGTCGGGGTCGGCAAGCTCGGTTTCGAGACCATAGCCAGCTTCTGCCGCATTGCTTTCATCGCGTGCGAATACCATCGACCGGATTGCCGACAACAAGCGTTCGACCGGCCCCGACGACATGCCTTCCGCCACGCGGCCAAGCCAGCCATCGCCGGGCAGGGCCTCCGCCGCGATCCGCGCCATCTCGATGGCAAGGCCGCCCTCTTCATCATAAGATGCAACGTCGGCAAGCCGTGCCGCGAGGCCTCGCCGTCGTCCACGTGCCTTGCCCTCGGGACCGATTACCCATCGGCGAAGCTCGACGGTTTCCTGCCCGGTTAGCGCTGCTGCAAACATCGAATCCGCTGCATCGAACAGATGATGGCCTTCGTCGAAGATAATCCGCGTCGGGTGGCTGACCTCGTCGCGACCGCGCGCGGCGTTGACCATCATCAGCGCATGGTTGGCAATAACGATATCGGCCTGCACCGAGGCACGTGCAGCGCGTTCGATGAAGCATTTTTTGTAATGCGGGCATCCGGCGTAAATACATTCGCCGCGCCGGTCGGTCAGCGCAGTCGATCCATTGCGGCGAAACAAGGTCGGCAGCCAGCCGGGCAAATCGCCGCCGATCATATCGCCGTCTTTGCTATAGGCCGCCCAGCGCGCGACCAGATGCGCCAGCGTCGCCGCGCGGCCCGCAAACCCACCTTGCAGCGCATCCTCCAAATTGAGCAGGCAAAGATAATTTTCGCGCCCCTTGCGCACCACGACTTTTGCCTTGAATATTTCAGGGTCAGGATAAATCCGTTGTGCCTCGCGTACCAATTGCCGCTGCAACGCCTTGGTAAACGTCGAAATCCACACCGCACCACCGGCGGTGCTTGCCCACAAGGACGCGGGCGCGAGATAGCCTAAGGTTTTGCCGATTCCAGTGCCCGCTTCAGCCAACACCATATTGGGTTCACCCTTGCGCGCGCGTGGCGCAAAAATCCGCGCGGCGGCCTGCGCAAAGTCGCGCTGGCCTTGCCGCGTTTCGGCGTCACCGCCGACCAGCGAGGCAAGCTGTGCCTGCACGGCGTCGGGGTTGAGCGTTACGACGCGGGGCGGCGGACGCAACGGCACTTCCTCCCATTCAGGCAATCGCGCAAACAACCAGCGTTCGGGCTTCTCGGGCTTTTTCAAGTAACACAGCACCAAGTTCGCCCACGGCCAGCGCACCCGCATCAGTGCCTGCGCGCTATCCCACGCGCCCTCGCGTTCGGGCCAGGCGGGATTGGATAGCGTCGCCAGCAGTTTTTGTGTGGCCGAAAACAACAGCCCGGGCACTGCTTGGTCATTAGGAGCCATCGGCAGGCCGAGTGCGCCCGCCAGCCCCTTCGGTGTTGGCACCACAAATCTGGCAGGATACACAAAGGCAAACAGCTCGAGCACATCCAGACCCGATAATTCGGCATAGCCCAAACGCTGCGCCACCAAAGGTGCGTTGAGCATCACCAGAGGCGTTTCCGCCGCGCGCCCAACGGCCTCTCCCTTGCCAACAGTACGTACCTCGCCATTGGTTAAGCCCAGCCAGATACCGGCATGGCTTGCATGAAGCGCTGGAAAGGCTAGGGGGGTTTCCACCGCTTCAGAGTGGCGGAAACAGAACGAAAGAGCAACAAGTGACTGATCTTCGCGATATCGCAATGGCATCAAAGGCATGGCCCTATGAAGAGGCACGCCGCTTGTTGAAACGCTATCCGCAGGGCAAGCCGGGTGACGCTCCGATCATTTTTGAAACCGGCTACGGACCGTCTGGCCTGCCGCATATCGGTACCTTCAACGAGGTGCTGCGCACGACGATGGTGCGCCGTGCATTTGAGGAACTAAGCGACACGCCGACCAACCTGATTGCCTTTTCGGACGATATGGATGGCCTACGTAAGGTGCCCGACAATTTGCCTAACCAGTCGATGCTGGCTGAACATCTGGGCAAACCGTTGTCACGCATACCCGACCCGTTCGGCACGCATGAGAGCTTTGCGCATCACAATAATGCACGCCTGCGCGAGTTTCTCGACCGCTTCGGGTTCGAATATGAATTCCTGTCCTCGACGATTGAATATGCCAGCGGTCGCTTTGACGAAACGCTCATCAAGGTGCTCCGTCACTATCAGGATATCATGGATATCATGCTGCCGACGCTGGGCAAGGAGCGGCAGGCAACCTATTCGCCGGTGCTGCCCGTCAGTCAGAAATCGGGTATTGTGTTGCAGGTGCCGGTGACCGTAGTTGACGCCGATGCGGGACTCGTATCGTTCGACGACGAGGGCGAGCGCATTACGCAGTCGATCCTCGGCGGGCAGGCGAAGCTGCAATGGAAAGTCGACTGGGCGATGCGCTGGGTCGCGCTTGGCGTCGATTATGAAATGTCGGGTAAGGACCTGATCGACAGCGTTACGCAAAGTTCGAAGATCACGCGCGCTCTGGGTGCGCGCCCGCCCGAGGGTTTCAACTATGAAATGTTCCTCGACGAAAAGGGCGAGAAAATTTCGAAGTCAAAGGGCAACGGCCTGACGCTCGACCAATGGCTGACTTATGGCACCGATGAAAGCCTCGCTTTTTATATTTTCCGCGAGCCGCGAAAAGCGAAAGCGTTGCACATGGGCGTCATCCCGCGCGCGGTGGACGAATATTTCCAGTTTCGCAGCAACTACGCGACCCAAGAGTTGGACAAGCAACTTGGCAACCCTGTGCATCACATCCACCGCGCCAAACCAGAACCGGTGCCGCAGGGTACGCCGCCCGTCACTTTTGGCTTGCTGCTGAACCTTGTCGGCGTGATGGGGGCGGATGCGACTGAGGAGCAGGTGTGGGGCTATCTTGGCAATTATGTCGACGACGCACGGCCGGAGGCGCAACCTGATCTGGCAAAGTTGGTGCCCTTGGCGCTGGCCTATAATCGCGATTTCATCGCGCCCACGTTGAAACGGCGTAAACCCGAAGGCAGCGAAATCGCTGCGCTTGAAAAGCTCGATGGTGAACTGATCGCACTGGCACCCGATGCGTCGGCAGAGGACATCCAGAATATCGTTTATACTATCGGCAATGAGGGCGGCTTCGAAAATCTGCGCGACTGGTTCAAGGCGCTGTATGAAACCTTGCTTGGCAGCAGCGCCGGTCCACGCATGGGCAGCTTCATTGCCCTATATGGGATCGAAAACTCGCGCAAATTAATCGCCGAGGCGCTTGCGTGACCACAGTCGCCGCCAAGTTGTATCACGACGGCAAGGCCATCGAAACTATAGATATTGCCAAACCGATACCGCATGTCAAACCGGCCGATTTCATCTGGATCGGGCTGCACGAACCCGACGATGGAACTTTGAAACGCATTCAGGATCATTTTGGCCTTCATCCGCTCGCGGTCGAAGATGCGCTTGATCCCAAGCATTTGCCAAAGGTCGAACCTTATGGCGATCATTTGTTCTTAGTTATCCGGACGCCGCGGCTCGAAGGCGACAAGATCATTTACGGCAACACCGCGATTTTCATGGGGCGCCAGTTTATCATCACCGTTCGGCATGGTTCGGAACGTAGCCACAGTCCGGTGCGAACGCAGCTTGAGGCAACGCCGTGGTTGCTAAAGCAAGGCCCTGATTTCGTATTGCACGCTATCCTCGACTATATCGTTGATGGTTACAGCGATCTTGTCGACGCGATGGAGGAAAAAGTGCTGGCGATGGAAGACCGCGCCATCGGCAATTTCCTGAGCCGAGCGGAAACCGCACGCGTGTTCATGTTGCGCCGAGAGCTGTTCAGGCTACAACGGATATTGGGGCCGACCGAAGATCTCGCCAACCGGTTTATCAATCTCGAGCTGCCGCAGATCGACGCGAACATTTACCCATTCATGCGCGATCTGCTCGACCACGTGCGGCGGCTTGTCTACCGGGTCGAAGGGCTGCGTGATACGCTGACTTCAGTCATTGAAACCAGCGGATTGCTTGAGCAGCAGCGGCAGGGCGCGATAACTCGGCAGTTGGCGGCGTGGGCCGCTATCCTTGCGGTGCCTACTGCGATTGCCGGAATTTACGGCATGAATTTCGAGCATATGCCAGAGCTTCGCTGGGAATATGGATATTATATAATCGTTGGCATGATGGCGACGATTTGCCTGTCGCTCTATATCCGGTTCAAGCGGGCTGGGTGGCTGTAACGCGCTGCAACACCGATAGATAATTTGGCTCGATAGTCATCCGGGGATGGTAATTGCCCTTGCCGAGCAACGCATGCGCGAGCGGAAGATTGTAGCATGGCACGCCCATGAAAAGGTGATGTTCGCTGTGAAAGTTCACCCAATAAGGCGCGACGGTAGCCCGCTCCAACCAATTCGCATAGGTCGTCCGCGCATGCGTGAACGGGTCATCGCTGCCGGTAGAGGTGCAGGCATGCTCAGCAATATTGCGGACGCGAAGGAACAGTTGGAAAGTCGTCACAAGCGCTACGATCCAAAGCAAAAACGGAATGACGCCCCAGAACGCGAGTGAAATCGCCAGCAGCACGAGTTGAACAGCCAAGAACCGCCCTACGGTTCGAGCGGTAGTCTTGGCGCCCTCCACATTGGCCACCGGCGCATCGATTCCGCTCCGGCTTTGCAGGTTTAGCGCGCGGCCCGCGCTGGTGTCACGTGTACCGTCGCCGCTTTCCTTGACCAGCATCGCCTTCACTCCACGCCAGGCCACCGCAAATTGCGACTTGCGCTGCTTGAAGAAGGTTTGCCCTGTCAGGTCACGCACAGCTTTGCGCCACAGGCTGTCACGGCTAGTCGGAAAAGGTGCCGATAAAGACAGATCGGGGTCCTCGGGCTGTTGCGTGAATTTATGATGAGTCAGATGGTAGGCGCGATAGGCATGCAAGTCGCTTCCGGTCGCGGCGCCACTTGGCCACTGGCCTAGGAAATTGTTGAGCTTACGGTCGGGATGAAGCAGGCCATGCGCTCCGTCGTGCATCAAGATCGCAAGCCCCAATTGCCGACCCCCAAGTATCGCCAACACAAACGGCGTAACCAAAAGTCCAGCAAACCAGTGAAAGTCCCACGCCATCGCACCGCCGAACGCGGCAAGCGCAACAACCAGCCAAGCATGCGCGATCAACCAGGTACCGCGCCACTTGGAAACCGATGTGATCGATTTCCAGTCGTCGCTCCCGAATATCTGGCGCGGGTTGGCGGCTTTTACCGCTGACATTATGATTGTCTCTCCATTACGGTCAGACAATAGCTCAAACGACCAGCATCGCCAACTGCCTTACGTCACAACACGTCTTGCGAAGTCAGCCATCTTAGCTTGAGCGGCGCGTGACTCGCGGAAGTTGAAGATTGGCCAGTCGTGTAACATGCCCGGCAACTCGACATATTCCACCGACGGCAGTTTCGCCTTCAGTGCGCGAGCGTCTGTGACCAATATGTCATCGCCGCCGCCAAAGGCGAGGATTGGTGGCAGATCATTCCAGTCGCCGAAAATCGGACTGCAGCGCGGATCGGTCAGAGGCAAGTCGCCTGCATAGAGCTGCCCGCCCTCGGCAATTCCGCTAAGTGTTAATATGCCGTCGCGGGGTTCGATCGTGGTCTGATCGGGATGCGCGGGATCGAGTTTTAGCCACGGATTGATCGGTATGAGCGCAGCAGGCAAAGCCATTCCCTCGTCCCGCACGAGTTGCGCCAATGCAGCAGTCAGCCCGCCGCCAGCGGAATCGCCGGACATGACGAATGGCTCGCCACCGCGTTCAGCTAAATAGCTGCGATAGAATTCCAGAGCCCATTTTGTGGTCGCTGCCGCATTGCTTTCAGGGGCAAGCGGATAGAGCGGCGCAGTGATCGCCCATCCGTGAACTTGAGCCATGTGCGTGAGGAACTTCCAGTGGACCGGTGTCGCCGGGTAGACATAACCGCCGCCATGCCAGAATAATACATGCGCTGTAGGCACTCGGTCCTTTGGTGCCAAATGCCACACATGCCGACCACCAAACTCGGTTTGTTTCATCGTCAATACGGCCCGCGCTTTGGCGTCCGGCTCTGGCAGCGCCGCGGCCCGAACCTTGGCAATATTCATCTGGAATTGCGGTCCGCCCGAAAACATCCGGCGATAATATCCGGTGGTTCGTAGAACAAAGCCCGTCAGGCTTGCGGCAAAACTTGGCATATCTCTCTCCCTGTTGGGCTAGGGCTAGATCATGCCACTTGCGCAATCAAGCGGTTGCCCTTCGCCCAAGTTATGTCAGGCGAAGGGCTAGTATTTATTTCGAAGCAGCAATCCAGCCGTCGATTTTCTTTTCAAGCACCGTCAACGGCAGCGCGCCGGTGTTTAGCACCTGATTGTGGAATTCGCGGACGTCGAATTTCTTGCCCAGTGCCTTCTGTGCCTTTGCCTTGAGCCGCTGTATGGTGAGTGCGCCGATCTTGTAAGCCAATGCCTGGCTTGGAATCGCGATATAGCGCTCGACTTCAGCGGTTGCGTCGGTTTTGCCCATGTCGCTGTTTGCGAGCATGTACTCAATTGCCTGTTCGCGGGTCCAGCCCTTGGAATGCAATCCGGTATCGACCACCAGCCGCATCGCGCGGAGCATTTCGTCAGACAACGTCCCAAAGCGCTGATACGGGTCTTTGAACAAGCCCATTTCATAACCGAGCGTCTCGGAATAGAGCGCCCAGCCCTCGACATAGGCGGTGTTGCCGCCAAAACGCATGAACGCAGGCAATGAAGTATTTTCCTGTGCGAGCATGATCTGGAAATGATGCCCCGGCGCGCCCTCGTGAAGGTACAACGTTGTCATGCCCGGCGTGGTACGGCTGGGCAGGTCGTAGGCGTTGAAATAGAAAGTACCGGGACGTTTGCCGTCTGGCGTACCATTCTGGTAACTGCCGCCAGCTTCATATTTTTCGCGGAACTCTTCATAAGGTTTGATTTCGAGCGGAGCCTTCGGGATAACCTTGAACTGTTGGCCGATAACCGCATCGACCTTTTTGCCGATGTCATAATAGCCTTGGGTCAGAGCCTCCCGGCTGGCGGCTTTGAATTTAGGGTCGGTCCGTAAATGCTCGAAAAACTCGGCCAGCGAACCCTTGAAGCCGACGTCGGCCTTTATCGTTTCCATGCCAGTCTTGATCCGGCCGACTTCGGACAAGCCCAATTTGTGAATTTCATCGGCCTTCATCGGCAGCGTCGTCGTTTGCTCGATCATATACTGATACAGACCTTCGCCGCCTTTCATCGCCGACAGGCCAACTTGCTCACGTGCGAGTGGAAGATAGCTGTCGCGCAAAAAGTCGCGCAATCGGGCATTTACTGGGTAAAGACCCTTTACGATCATTTCCCTATATTCGGCGGTCAGCCGGGCCTTGTCGGCGTCGCTGAAACCTTCCGGAAACTTTTTGATCGGGCCGTAATATGGCGATTCTTCGGTGGACTGCGCTAGCTGCGTATTGAGCTGGTCGACGACATTGGTGATTGTCATTTTCGTTTCAAAAACGCCCGAAGCCATGCCCTGGCGGAACCTGTCGATCGATCTGTCGGTCAGCGTGATATAATCCTTGTGACGTTTCAGGTTGTTTTCGTAATCCTGCACTGTCTTGAATGGTGCCGCGCCTTGGCCGCTAGCAAAGGTCGGATAGAATGTATGAAATCCGAAGAAATGGTTGACCGGGCGGACCACCGTCAGGTCCATAATTTCCTTCGAAAGGCCCTTCAGCGCATCATTCTGGTTCTGCTTGAACACATCATACGCAATCTGGTCTGTGGCATTCAGTTTCGCGCGTTCTATGTTGCCTAGTGCAGCAATATTATCCTCTGCGGCTTTGCGTTCATTTGCGAAATATTCGTCGCTGATAAAGTCCCCCAGCCGGTCCGCATAGCGCATATCGCCGCGGAATAGAGCGCCCAGCGGGTTGCGCTTGAGTTGCGCCTCATCATCGGCGGCAAAAATTGCTTTGAGCTTCTGGCCTTCAGCCGTGCTTGCTTCGGCCATTGGCGCAGGGCTCTGCGCAAATGCCGCAGGGCTGCTGATACCGATCAATGCTGCGGTGGCGAGCCATATGATTTTGCGGGATTTCATCGACAATTTCTCCAAGACAAACGCGCCGCAAAATGCAGCGATACACTTGAAAGGCTTCTGAGCATTGTCGACAGGCCGCAACGGAATTTCGACAGACGGCATTTACACGTTGCAAGCGATAATGCGCAGGCTATGCATCACGCATATCAGGTTGCGAAAACAGGCTTTACCCACTTCGCAAATCATGGGGAGGTAATGCGCGTGACTGCAAAGCAGGAAGCTTCGCTCAAAGTATTGCTCGTCGATGACGAGATGCTGGTGCGTTCGGGTACCGCGATGATGCTCGACGAGCTCGGGCACGACGTGACCGAAGCGGTATCTGGCCAAAAGGCGCTGCAAATTCTGGCGGACAATCCGCACTTTGATGTGATCATAACGGATTACCGAATGCCCGACATGGACGGCATGGAATTGATTTCGGCGGCGCGAGATTTCATTCCCCATATGAAGGCCGTATTGATGACGGGCTATCATGCCGACGATCCCCGCTTCGCCGATCTGCATGCGGGTAGTCTTAGTAAGCCATTCGGGCTTGAGGAGCTTGAAATAGCACTTGGCGGCATTTGCTAAACATTGCCTTTTTAAATCGATTTCAGCCTTTAATAGCGCTTTGCTTTATGCAAGGCGGATATCGTCTATCGCGACCAGAACTGGACCGGAGCGTATATGAAAGAGGCGATTGTCGGCACAGTAGGAGGATGGTCACCCGCACGACTTAACTGGAGGGCCATCGTGGTTGGCCTGTTGCTGATCATTGCTGGCATAGCCATTGCGTTTGCGGTTGGTTACAGTCGGCAACAACGTGAGCTTGCTGTAGGCTTAGAAAAGCACAGTTTCGAAGTTTTGCTCCAAACCCAAAAGCTGGAATCCGCGCTTGATAAGGCTGAGATCGGCAGTCGCGGATATCTTTTTACTGGCGATTCCCAATTTCTGAACATTTTTAACGAGGGTGTGAACGGCGTCCCGCGCGAACTTGTAAGGCTGAAAACACTCACACGCGATAATGACGCGCAACAGAGCAATATCGGCGAACTATCGCTGGTACTCAATCAACGCGTTTATCGCCTACGCCAAGCCATTCAGTTGTCAGTCCAAGGAAACCAAACAGGGGCCATTCAACTGGTTCGGCCCGGCGAAGGGTTTTCGTCGATGGCCGGTGCTCAGGCCATGCTGGACAAGATTAACCGCCTTGAAAATGAACTTTTGGCGCAGCGGAGCAGACAGGAGAAGGCAGCGCAGCAAAAATCCGATCTGTTCATTATAGCTTTACTCGTGCTGATGCTGGCGATGATTGTTTATGGCATCCATACGCTGGTTACCGCAGCGAGGTCGCAAATGCGGGCTGCAGCGCTCGAGGCCGAACGTGAGCTGTCACAAAAATTGCGTGACGCCGATATCGCCGCCGTTCGATCTGCAGCAATCGTGACTGCGGTCGGAGACGCGACCCCTGATTTGATTTACGCAAAGGATCGTAGCGGCCGGATCACATATGCCAACCCGAGCACCTTGGCGGTCATCGGTATGACGCAGGATGAGTTGCTCGGCAAATTGACGGTCGAATATAATGATGTGCGTGAACAGGCCGAGCGGATCGACGCTAATGATGCCCGCATAATGGAGACAGGCGTTACAGAAATTCTCGATGAAACATTCACCGGCCTTGACGGCAAAGCGCGGCTGTTCCGTTCGACCAAGACGCCACTACGCGATGCGGAAAGCAAGATAATCGGACTTGCGGGTGTGTCCATTGATGTCACAGCTGACCGCGCCGCAATGGCAGCATTAAAGGCGAGCGAGGAGCGGTTTCGTACCTTGAGCGAAACAGCACCTGCCTTCATTTTCATCACCGACGATCAGGGCGAGATCACGTATACCAATGCTGCTTTCCAGGAATATACTGGCAAAAGCAACGAAGAGCTTATTGGCTTGGGGTGGGTCCGAACGGTCCATCGCGACGATCGCGAAATTCCCCAAAAAGCTTGGGATGCCGCCATGGAACGTGGCAAACCTTATGCCGCCGAATATCGTTTTCGCAATCAAGTCGGGCATTTTCGCTGGTTTATGTGCCGTGCGACACCGCTGCGTGATGCGAACGGCGTGATCAAGCAATGGATCGGAACGTGCAGCGATGTTCAGGACGCCATCGATGCGCGTGAGGCGCTGAAGCAATTGAATGATGGGCTAGAGGCGAAGGTCGCTGCCCGCACAGCGGAGTTACAGGCCGCGATCGAAACATTGCAGTTGGAAGTGTCCGAACGCGAAAAAGCCGAGGCACAAGTCCGGCAGATGCAAAAAATCGAATCTATTGGCCAACTGACTGGCGGTATTGCGCATGATTTCAACAATATGCTGGCCGTGGTGCTGGGGTCGTTGGAAATCGTGAAGCGACGTCTTAAAACCGATCCGGAAAAGGCGATGGCCGGTATCGAACATGCAGAAGAAGGCGCAAAACGCGCCGCGCAATTGACCGCCCGGCTGCTCGCATTTTCAAGGCAACAGCCGCTCGCTCCCGAACCTGTTAACGCCAACCGCCTTGTGAGCGGCATGTCCGAACTTCTGCGCCAGTCTATTGGCGAGCAGATCGAGGTCGAGACGGTCTTAGCCGGGGGGCTATGGCGAACGCATATCGATGCACCCCAGCTTGAAAATGCGATCCTGAACCTGTGCGTCAATGCGCGTGATGCGATGCCCGATGGCGGTAAACTGACCATCGAAACGCATAACTGCCATCTCGACGAGCGATATGCTGACATCAATTCGGAGGTTAGCGCAGGGCAATATGTCCTCGTCAGTGTAACCGATAGCGGGACCGGGATGCCGCCGGCGGTTGCCGAACGCGCGTTCGATCCGTTCTACACCACGAAAGAAGTTGGGAAAGGCACAGGGCTTGGGCTGAGCCAAGTCTTCGGTTTCGTCAAGCAATCGGGCGGGCATGTTAAAATATATTCGGAATTGGGCGAAGGCACAACGATCAAGCTGTACCTGCCACGCTATTTCGGTAAAGACGAGGTAGCCGAAATATCCAAATCGTATCCCGATGAATGGCCATCTGCAAAACCTAGCGAAACCGTTTTGGTTGTCGAAGACGACAGTCAGGTCCGCAAGGTTTCGGTGCAACTTGTGCGCGATCTGGGTTACGAAGTCATCGAGGCATCGAGTGGATCGCAGGCGCTCGAGCAACTCGCAGGGCAGGGCCGCGTCGACCTGATTTTCACTGATATTGTCATGCCCGGGATGACGGGGCGCGCGATGGCGGATGAAGCGCTTAAATTGCGTCCGGGGACCAAAATCCTCTATTCTACAGGATATACCCGCAATGCTGTCGTACATAATGGCGTGCTCGACCCCGGTACGGAATTTCTGGCCAAGCCCTATACGGCGGCTGCACTAGCTGCGAAGCTACGGGCAGTTCTGGACAAAAACTGATCGGCGATCTCAATTCTTGGCGATGTTGATTTCAAGCCAGTCGTTCTGCCGGTACCATTTCGTAATGACGTGTTTGACGCCCTTTATCACCGGGGTGCCGGTATGGAGAGTTTTGTAATTCAACGTGCCATCGGGCTTCATATTGTTCCAAATCAGCATCATTCCCGCCTGCGGACGGACCCCCATTCCCAGATGTGGAAATTCGGTCGCGCCACCTTCTTCGGGCTCGTTCAAGAAGATCATCGCGGTCCAGCTTCGCTGGCCACCCGCAGGCCCCTCCTGTAGCCAATAGTCCTGGCTCGGGTGGAAAAAATCGTGATGCGATTTGAACTCCTGACCGATTTGGTAACGCTGGCCCTGCATCGTTTCGGCATAATTATTGTCGATGCCCAACACATCGCTCATCCGTGCCTCGACTTTGGCGATGAACGCATCCCAGCGATTGAGGTGACAGCTATAGCTTGTCCGGAAACCCGCTTGTTCTGTGCCTTTATATAACGTTGAAGGCACTGCATCGGCGTCGATTTTGGCGATCATCGTCTTGCAGTCTGCGGCACCCAAAAAGCCTTGATACAGATATATCTGAGCCTCGGGATGTTCGACCTGCTGGACAAGCGGATTGGCATTTAGTCGCTTTGTGACATGCGCACCAATCCGCGCCAGCTTTGCCGGATCATTATTGGGATCGAAAGCGGTTTCGGTCTGCGTCAAGTTCATGACAAGTTGGGACTCAATAGATGATAGCAGCGTTTGGCATAACAAGACGCTTTTTAAGGCGTTCTTCAGCTAACGTCCATTCGTTATCTAACGCACGCTTCGCTCAGAGTTGTGCCACCGCGAGAACATATCAAAAACGGTGAATTTCGATCCCATCCAACGTTTCCGAACGGATTATGCCTTTGTCATGCGGCGCAAGAATAAACAGCTTGTCGTCGGGACTTTCCTGACGCCAAGCGGCAGCCTGCTCGAGCACAAATCCCGCATGTATATTATTGGCAAAGCGCGGCAATGTCGAAGTCAGGAACGGTACGTTCATCTTTGCGCCATTGCTGAGCTCGTTCTGATATTCAATCGCCGCGATGTTGGGTTAATCGATGATACGCCCTCTTACCATGACCCAATCGACTTTTTCGAGAGTGCGAATATCGTCGAGCGGATTGGCCGCGACTGCGATCATATCCGCCGAATAGCCAACCGCGATTTTGCCGATTTCGTTTTCCATGCCGAGTTCTTCAGCAGCCACGGTCGTTGCGCTGGCTAGCGCTTCCTTGTTGGTCATCCCTGCACGCACCATTAGCGCAAATTCCCCTGCGTTTTTGCCGTGATCGAAAACGCCCGCATCAGTACCGAACGCCACGGTCACGCCCATCTTCTTTGCCCGTGTCACCTGGCTGCCAGCGGTTTCGACTGCTTGACGTGCCTTTACTTCGACAGTCGGGGTGTAGATGCCTTTTCCGAGCCGTTCGCGCACGCCCTCCAGCGCCATCAGTGTCGGGACTAAAGCCGTGCCTTTGGCTTTCATTACTTTAAGTGCGGCTTCATCGGCAAAGGTGCCGTGGTCGATTGTATCAATGCCAGCAGCGGATGCCGCCTCAATCCCCCGCGCACCGTGGGCGTGGGCCATGACCCTAAGGCCGAGCGAATGCGCAGTGTTTGCAATCGAGGTCATTTCCTCTGCGGTAAAATGCGCTTCCAACCCACGGCCCTGCTGCGAAAGCACACCGCCAGTCGCTGTGATCTTGATAACGTCAGCTCCCAAACGTGAAGCCTTGCGTACTTTCTCCGCGCATTCAAGTGGACCGGTGCAGGTATAGCCGCCATCGAGCGCCGCCAGGACATCTTTGCGAAAACCGCTCACATCGCCGTGGCCGCCAACTATCGAAAGCGCAGGACCAGCGGCGACAATTCGCGGCCCTGCGATCTTGCCCTCAGCAGTTCCACGGCGTAGCATGAATGCGGTGTTCTGCGCAGAACCTGCTTCCCGCACCGTCGTGAAGCCGGCTTTTACAGTTAGCGCGGCGTTCTTGACGCCCATGACCACGCCCCATTCATCGGGATCGACAGCTTCGTCGCGGAAATCCCCGCCTGGGTCACCGGTCAAATGAACGTGGAGATCAATAAGCCCTGGAACGACCGTTTTGGTTGAGAGGTCAACAACAGTATCGGCTTGAAACGGGTTCGCACTGCCTTTGGCAATCGCTTTGATTCGACCATCCTCGACAAGAATGACTGCCGGACCAGTTGGATCAGTCGTGGCGTCGGGAACAAGGTTACCGACCAATATCGCCTGAGTAGCTGCGAAGGCTGGGGTGGCAATCGCCAAACCAATGGTCGCAAGCAACGCGGAACGGATCATTTTTCTCTCCCTACTTTTTATGATGGGAGAGTGCCAGCTTGTCGTCATGTTACAAGTTAAAAAAAGAGCCGGGCCACTTTCGCGGTCCGGCTCTTTGCGATTCTGGCGTTTTGCTTACCAGAAGAAATCGCGAATGACGTCGACGACCCGACCGTTGCGCACATCGACGAGTAATACGTCGTCATAATAACGGACCCAACGGTATGAACCATAAGCCGCTGGCAAACGGTACTGCCAAGGATCGTTGATCCAGTAGCGTGAACCATAATAGCCCGAGCCCAGCGAGAAGCCGATGCTTATCCGGCTGTAGCTGTGCCCGCGATAAGGCGAATAATATCGTCCTGGGCGATATTGGTTGCGATATTGATTGCGGTGACCGCGCCAATCATATCGGTTGTCATTGCGCCAGTGATTGCTCCAGCGGTCGCTACGATTGTTGTTGTACGAGCGGTCTATGCGATTGTCGTTGTTCCGGTCGTAGCGACGGTCGATGTCACCATCGCGGTTGCGGTCATAGCGGCGATCAATCCGCTCGTCGTCATTGCGGTCGAGGCGGCGGTCTAGCCGGCCATCGCGGTTACGATCGAAATTCCGGTCGAGATCGCCATCGCGGTTTTGGTCCCAACGACGGTCCAGATTGCCGTCCCGGTTGCGATCGTAATAGCGGCCATCTTGGCTGGCTTCACGGCGCTGACCGCGAAACACGTCACCCTGACGCTCGGCTCTGTTGGTCTGCATCGGTGCTGCTTGCCGACGTTCCTGACGCGTGGCCTGAACCTCAGCATCTTGCACAGGCGCTGCCTGACGCCGCTCAGCACGATTTTGCTGGCGTTCGGCGCGGTTTGCGTTGCCAGCATCGCCCTGACCGCGCCCAGCCTGCCTCTCGGCACGGCGTTCAGCGCGACGCTCATCGCGCTGAAAATCAGAAGCTGCGTCAAAATCAGCCGAAGCACGAACCGATGTCGGCACAACGTCTGCTGCATAAACCGCCATCGGCGAAAGCGCCGTCGCGGTGACCAATGTCATCAGGATAAATTTCTTCATGGGTGTTTCCAAATGGCAGAGGCACCATGCTTCTGCGTTGACGTCAGTTTTGGCCGAGTGGTTCTGAAGCCAAGCTGAACTGGCCATACATGTTCATGAAAGAAAGCATTTTGATGAACGACGCAAATCAGCCGATCTGATCAAACGGCACATCCAGTACCGGATAATTTTCCCAGCCAGCGAAGTCGAAATGCCACCATTCGTTTGACAGACCGATAAAGCTTTGCGACTCCAGATAGTTCTGAAGCCTGGCCCTATTGGCGGCTTCTGTCGGATTGGCACCGGCATAATCGCGGTGGGCCTTTTCGGAGAAGTCGTCAAAATCGGTTGGCATTTCAACGAGCGCGGCTGTCTTTAGATCATATAGAGTCAAGTCGACCGCGCATCCGCGATTATGTTTCGAGCCGCGTTTGGGATTGGCGACGTAGTTTTTCTTCGGACCGGCTGGCGTCGCGTCCCATAATTGTTTTGTGACGCGCCACGGGCGATAGGCATCGAAAATGTTGAGGCCGAAACCGTCGGCCTTGGCTGCGGCACTGGCACGAACCAAAGCTTCGGCTGCTGCCGCCGTTAGAAATGCCCGTGCCTCGGAATAAAGCACGCGTCCGGTGAAGTTGTTGGTTGTGGCATAACGCATGTCAAGCTTGATCAATGGATCAAGCTTGACCAGTTCCAACAGCCGCTTCGGATCACCTGGCGCCATCGTTGCAGCCTGCTTGGCCGGAATGAATGGCACATCCTTGTCGGGTCGCATCGGCACACAGGTCGCGAGCGGGACTGAAGCAAGCCCCAGTACAACCTCACGGCGGCCAAGCCTCATGGGTTCTCGCGAGCCAGCCATTCTTCAAGCCATTTGATCGTATAATCGCCGTTCTGGAAGTCAGGATCTTCGAGTAGTTTCTGATGCAAGGGGATTGTCGTCTTCATCCCCTCGATCACAAATTCGCCAAGCGCGCGCCGCAAACGCATCAGGCAACCTTCACGTGTTGCGCCATAAACAATCAGCTTTGCGATCATGCTGTCATAGTAAGGTGGCACTTTATAGCCATGGTAGAGACCGCTATCGACGCGGACATATAGCCCGCCGGGCGGGTGATACCAGCTAACGGTGCCAGGCGATGGCATGAAGGTAACTGGATCTTCGGCATTGATCCGGCACTCGACGGCATGGCCAGTGAAGGTCACCTCTTCCTGTGTGTGCGAAAGCGGCTTGCCCTCGGCCACTCGAATTTGTTCACGTACCAGATCGATGCCGGTAATCATCTCGGTAACCGGATGTTCGACCTGCAACCGCGTGTTCATTTCAATGAAATAGAACTCCCCGTTTTCCCAAAGGAACTCGATTGTGCCAGCGCCGCGGTAACCCATATCGGCCATGGCATCGGCGCAGATTTTTCCCATCCGGTCTCGCTCGGCAGCGGACAGGATGGGCGACGGTGCTTCTTCCAGAACCTTTTGATGACGACGCTGAAGCGAACAATCGCGTTCGCCGAGATGGATGGCCTTGCCATTGCCATCGCCGAAAATCTGGAATTCGATATGGCGCGGGTTACCGAGATATTTTTCGAGATAGACAGTAGCATCGCCGAACGCAGCTTTGGCTTCGCTTCCGGCCTGCTGCATTTGGGTTTCCAACTCCTCTTCGGAGTTTACGACCTTCATGCCGCGACCACCGCCGCCGGAGGCGGCTTTGATGATAACAGGATAACCAATGTCGCGGGCAATTGCCTTTGCTTCCTCGACGTCTTCGATAGCGCCATCGGAACCTGGGACCAAGGGCAATCCCAATTTACCAGCCGACCGCTTAGCTTCAACCTTGTCGCCCATCGTTCGGATATGTTCGGGCTTCGGGCCAATCCAAGTGATGTCGTGGCTTTCGACGATTTCGGCAAACTGAGCGTTTTCCGAAAGAAAACCATAGCCCGGATGAATGGCGTCGGCATGGCTGATTTCAGCCGCCGAAATGATCGCAGGAATATTGAGATAGCTGTCTGTAGCCGATGGCGGTCCGATGCAGATTGCTTCGTCCGCCAACCGAACATGCATCGCATCGGCATCGGCGGTCGAATGCACTGCGACGGTTTTGATCCCCATTTCATGCGCTGCGCGATGGATGCGCAGAGCAATCTCGCCGCGGTTGGCGATCAGGATTTTTTCAATGCCCATGTTTATTCGATCACCATCAATGGCTGGTCGAATTCAACCGGCTGTCCGCTCTCGACATAAATAGCGGTGACCGTTCCGGAGTTGGCTGCGATGATCGGGTTCATCACCTTCATCGCCTCGATAATTAACACGGTGTCGCCCGCCTTCACCGTTTGGCCAACGGCCACAAATGGCGATGCTTCGGGGTCTGGTGTCAAATAGGCGGTACCGACCATAGGCGATTTGAGCGCGTTGGTGGCAGTTGTTGCCTTGGGCATTTCAGTATGCGCTGCGGCCTGCGTCGGTGCGGCGGCGGCTGGCGCTGGTGCAAACTGCGTTGCCACCGCCGTCATCGTGCGCGACACGCGGATTTTGCGTTCGCCGTCCTCAACCTCGATTTCGCTCAGGCCTGTGTCGTTCAGCATCGCCGCCAGTTCGCGGACCAGCGCCGTATCGACCTGCATCCCACCGTTGCTGCCAGATTTTACCGCCATAGTTTACTCCTTGCGCGCCTGTTCGGCTTAAGAAGGGCCTAATGTCAAAGTTGCAGCGCCGCGTCCAGCGCCAGTTCATATGATTTAGCCCCATGCCCAGCAAAGCACGACACCGCCGCCATGCCAACATAGCTTAAATGACGAAAGACTTCGCGCTTGTGCGGGTCAGACAGATGGACCTCGATGACCGGAACTTTGATCGACTTTATCGCGTCGTGAATGGCAATCGAGGTATGGGTATACCCACCGGCATTCAGCAACACCGCTTTCGCTCCAACTGCTTGTGCCTCGTGCAGCCAGTCTATCAAGTGCCCTTCGTGGTTGGATTGGCGAAAATCGATATCTGCCCCAGTTAACCGTGCCTGATCGTCAAGACGTCCCGCAATATCGTCGAGCGTATCGGTTCCGTAAATTTCGGGTTCACGAGTACCCAGCAAGTTGAGGTTCGGTCCGTTCAGTACAAAGACAACAGGCCGATCAGCCAAAAGAATTCCCCTGCATATTTGCCCCGGTAGCGGTTGCGCACCGCCGTAATCGAGTACTATATGACCTCTGACTAAAAAAGCGAAATGAAATGACCCTTTCCGACATGTCCGACACTATCTCTCTCACTCTCAATGGCGATACCCGCCGTTTTATGGCGGGCGCAACCGTTGCGGACTTAGTGCGCGATATCGGGCTTGATCCGGTAAAAGTCGCGGTCGAGCGCAATCTAGAAATCGTACCGCGTTCTACATTGGCTGATGTTGTGCTAGTAGACCGCGATGTTTTGGAAATTGTCCATTTCGTTGGGGGCGGTCAGGGTGACACATGGACCGTTGCCGGACGCACCTTCAATTCGCGGCTGATTGTTGGCACTGGCAAATATAAGGATTTTGAGCAGAACGCTGCCGCCTTAGTTGCGTCAGGCGCAGAAATCATCACTGTTGCCGTGCGCCGAGTGAATGTGTCGGACCCGAACGCTCCGATGCTCACGGACTTTATCGATCCGACGAAATATACCTATCTGCCAAACACCGCGGGTTGTTTTGACGCAGATAGTGCTATCCGCACGCTACGGTTAGCCCGCGAAGCTGGCGGCTGGGACTTGGTGAAGCTTGAGGTCTTGGGCGAAGCGAAGACGCTCTACCCCGATATGCGCGAAACATTGAAGGCGACAGAAGTTTTGGCCAACGAAGGTTTCCTGCCCATGGTCTACTGCGTCGATGATCCGATTGCCGCCAAGCAATTGGAAGATGCAGGCGCCGTCGCCATCATGCCTTTGGGTGCGCCGATTGGGTCGGGTCTGGGCATACAGAATCGCGTGACAATCCGCCTAATCGTCGAGGGTGCGAAAGTGCCGGTGCTGGTCGACGCGGGGGTCGGCACCGCATCCGATGCTGCTGTCGCCATGGAACTCGGTTGCGACGGCGTCCTGATGAATACCGCAATTGCTGAAGCGAAAGATCCAGTCGCCATGGCGAAGGCTATGAAGCTCGCGGTCGAGGCTGGCCGAATCGCCTACACGTCTGGCCGAATGGGCCGGCGGATGTACGCAGACCCTTCAAGCCCTCTTGCGGGCCTGATCTGAGGCGTTCATCCGTCATAAAACTGCTGTATTAGCCGCCGGTCGAACAACATTGTTTGTTCGTCCCGACGTTTGTCGAACCATCGACTGTCTTCGCACTTAATCGAAAGTGTAATGCGGAGGCAACACAGCTCGCGTAGACGAGGCCTCGCAGGACGGGTTGGCAAATATGCTCCCCAGCTACAGAAGTTGACTCGCCTGCAACCCTCTCCCATCGGTCGACGGCGGAATAGCTGCGATCACCATAAAAGGATGTTCGAAATGGTTACCCCCAAGCTATTTTCATTAGCGGTACTTGCAGCTTCGGCGCTGGCGCTTTCCACGCCCGCGATGGCTGACTGGAAAACCAAAGAGGTGAAACATGACGACCTCGATCTGTCGACAATCGCAGGCCAAGAGCGTTTAATGACCCGCGTAAAAAGCGCAGTGAAGCAGGTTTGCGGCAGCCCGCGCGCGATAACGATTAACGAGCGGCTGGACGAAAGAAAATGTAAGCAAGCTGCAATGGCAAGTGCAATGCCGAAAGCGGAACAAACTGTCGCCGCCTATTTGGAAACACGCCGCATAGCGTCACGTGACACCAAAGCTGTGGTCGGCAACTAAACAAAATTTAAAAGCAATTCCGACTCCGGCAAGCGATTGCCGGAGTCTTTTATTTACCCGCTAGCCGTTTGACATCGGCCAAATATTTCCGGCCAATCCGCATCGATATTTCCTCGCCGAGCAGGGCGTGCCAGACGCCACCTCCTTCGTGGCGCAATCCGGTAATGAGGTCGCGCCGAACAATATGGCTGCGATGAATGCGCTGGAACTGCTGCGGGTTCAATCGCTGCTCCAAGGCAGAAATTGTTTGATGCAAAAGATAGCTGCGACCCGCGGTGTGGAGGCGCATATAATCGCGCTCTGCTTCGATGCGCTCAATATCCATTGCGGCGATGCGGATCAATTCTGCGCGATGCGACACCCAAAATTCGATTGCATAGCTCCCGTCGTTTTGCGGCCTTGCTTGCTCGGCTGCTGCCGCGTCTTTACCCGCTATAGCGCGCGTGATGGCGCGTCCCAAGCGTTCGCCCGATACAGGCTTCAGAACATAATCGATGACATCGAGGTCAAACGCCTCAACTGCAAAATTGTCGTATGCTGTGACCAGAACGATGGCAGGTTTTTTTTCCATCAAACCCAAGGCACGGGCGGCGTTAATGCCGTCCATCTTTGGCATTCCGATATCAAGCAAAATCAAATCCGGCTTGAGCTGCTGGGCAAGACGAAGCGCGGCGACGCCGTCATTGGCCGTTCCAACAATTTCGATCGCGGCCAGCTCACTGCACAATATTTCGAGCCGCTCGATTGCCAATGGCTCATCGTCGACAATCATTGTCCGGAGCTGGGTCATGCTTTTAACCTGTGGCTTAAGGGTAGGGTAAGTGTCGCGACAAATCCGCCAGACGAAACGGCATGCGTGTCCAGACGCGCGGAGGATTTATACCGAGCTTCCAACCGGTCGCGGACGTTGGCGAGCCCGATTCCGTTGCCGCCAACATGACCGGCCTCCATTGCTTCGCCGTCATCGGCAACGCTCAGCACGATATTGTCTGCATCGAGCTGTGCCTTGATTATGATTGTTACCGGCCGCGTCGCGCGTGAAACGCCATATTTGATTGCATTTTCAACCAGCGGCTGAAGGATGAGCGCAGGCACATGCTGGTTCATCAATTCAGATGGAATATCTATTTCGGTGCGTAGCCGTTTGGGATAGCGCACGCCTTCGATTTCCAGATAAAGCCGCTGAAGATCAACTTCTTCCTCCAGCGTAACGTCCTCCAGTGGGTCCGATGACAGGCTAGTACGGTAAAAGTTCGACAGATTCTGGATCATCGATTCCGCTTCATTTGGCTTGCCGGTGATAACAAGGCTTGAAAGCGAGTTCAGCGTGTTGAACAAAAAATGCGGATTGACCTGATAGCGGAGCGAACGCAATTCGGCATCTTGCGCGGCCTGAGCAAATCGGGATGTTTTGCGCTCTGCCTCTCGCACTTCGCGCGCATAGCCGATGGCGACATAAAGCGAAGCCCAGGCTATCAAAAAGAAATAATGCGTGACCGATATATCGGCAATCTCTTGCCAAAAGGAGAGCCCTAGCTGGGCTTTTAGCTCTTCAACAGTTTTGCCAACACTGGGATCTTTGAACAGGCTGATCGGGTCATAAAGGTTGAAAATATAGAAATTGGCAGAAGCGAGGAGCAACGCGCAGGGCAACGCCCCGACAAACGCCATGCTGACCCGAAAGCCCAAAGAACGCCGGTCGGCCAAGCGCAGACCCATATACAACAGCCATGTCACAAAAACGCCAACGACCGCGACCATCAAACGGCGCTCGAAGAGCGTCGCTTGCGCAGGGAAATCGAGCAGTGCCGCCCGCAATGACAATATCAGCGCATAAAATGCCCAAAAGCCGATGATCGTCAGCAAGGCCATTTGCTGACCGACCAGTGCTTTTCGAGGTTGAGCGAAATACATGTGATTTACATAGCGCATTCTGCCCAGTTTGCACCATTGCCGCAGCTTCTCGTCGAAACGCCCGCCGAGTTGGTCGAAACATTTACGGCTAGCAGCCCCGTCAACCATTCGTTAACCATGTTGCTGCGATAATGCAGGTCTGTGGTAACAGGGGATTGATACCATGACGAAGAGCAATAATGACGGACCAGGGCTGCTGACCCTGGCAGAGATCAAAGAATTTGCGAGTTTTAGCGCGGCAACCCAGCGCTATATCCGCCGTTCTTTGGATGTCGCTTTCGACCGCAAAGACGCAGTTGCACTCTGGTCACGCGATACAGTCGAGGCGACGACGATCAAAGCGCAGCATAAATTTTACGACAGACTTCCTGAAATCCGCGCACTGATACCCGATTCCAGTTCAATCGAAGACGCCGAGCCATTCCTGGCGCAGCTCGTTACCGTATCAGCGTTCGATTTAGGCCAAGGCCGGATCGACAACTTCGCAGCTTTCAGATTCCTTTACGAGCGACTGATCGGCGCGGACGCAAGGCCTTGGTTGCCGTCGGCATTTTGTGCCGCGGCCTCAATGCCGCATCTCCAGCCCGAAAAGCGTAAAGCGTTGTTGCAATCAATTAGCGAAGCCGCCGCGACTGCACCCGGATGGTCAAAACGCCAACCGAGTTTCTACCCCGAATGGGTGGAAAAGGTGGAAGCGGGAATTAGCCCGGCGCGTTAAACCGCGGTTCGCCGATACCGGAAGTACCAGACCTCATGCCCCTGTGCTCGGGCCTTGGCCTCGTATCGCGTTTCGGGCCAACCGCTTGGGCGAGTTTGGAAATCACCCGCTTTGTCGCACAACCAGTCAAACTGGTGATTATGGCGTTGCATTACCATCAGCGCGTGCCGCAAATAGACGGGGTGATCGGTGCCAAAGCGTAATTCTCCGCCGGGCTTTAGCTTGGCTGCGATCATGTTGATCGGGCCGTCATTCATCATCCGACGTTTGATGTGGCGAGCTTTTGGCCAAGGGTCCGGATGAAGAAGGTAAACGAAGCTAAGTGAACCATCCGGCACACGCCGCAATATTTCGAGCGCATCGCCCATGTGGAGCCGGACGTTGGCCAGAGATTTCTCACGTATTTGGGGCAATGCCATCGCGACGCCGTTCAAATACGGCTCACAACCTATAAAACCGTGATCAGGCAGCATATCAGCGCGATAGGCGAGATGCTCCCCGCCGCCGAAGCCGATTTCGAAATGCATCGGGCGTTCATCGCCGAACAGGTTTTGCGATGACAACTCGCCTGAATCACGAATACTGATTTGCGGCAGCAGGTTTTCAACCAAAACTGCCTGTTCGCCACTCAGGCGCTTGCCTTTAGAGCGTCCGTAAAGCCGGTTGAGAGTAGTCGGGTCTGACATGCGAGGCCGTTATCGCCTCGCATGCTTTAGAGCAAGCCTCAGAGCGCAGCCTTTAGCGCGTCGACGAGATCGAGCCGCTCCCACGGAAAGAAATCGCCCTCTGCCTTTTGACCGAAATGGCCATAAGCAGCTGTCTTACGGTAGATTGGCTTGTTCAAACCAAGATGCGTGCGGATGCCGCGAGGGGTCAGGCCACCCAGCGCTTCAATGCCCATGATCGCCGCTTCGATCTTGTCATCACCGACAGTGCCGGTCTCGTGCGTATCGACATAGAGCGACAAAGGCTTCGAAACGCCAATCGCATAAGCCAACTGAATCGTGCAGCGCGTGGCAAGCCCAGCGGCAACGATATTTTTTGCCAGATAGCGCGTGATATAGGCCGCCGAACGGTCGACCTTAGTAGGATCTTTGCCCGAAAACGCGCCACCGCCATGCGGAGCTGCACCGCCGTATGTATCGACAATGATCTTGCGGCCGGTCAAACCAGCGTCGCCGTCAGGGCCGCCAATTTCGAAGCTTCCCGTTGGATTTATGTGATATTCGGTTTCAGTGAGCAGGTTCGCTGGCAAAATGTCGGCTACGACTTTTTTGACATAGGCATGAAGTGTAGCTTCGTTTTCGCCGGTGTCGTAACCCGGCGCGTGCTGGGTCGAAACGACGATTGCAGTCGCGGCGACAGGGATGCTGCCTTCGTAGCGCAAAGTTACCTGGCTCTTGGCATCGGGTTCGAGGAACGGCGCAGCGCCCGAGTGACGGTCGGCGGCCATTTGCTCGAGGATCTTGTGGCTGTAATAGAGCGTGGCTGGCATCAGGTCGGGGGTTTCGTCGGTCGCATATCCGAACATGATGCCCTGGTCGCCAGCGCCTTCATCTTTGTTGCCCGACGCGTCGACGCCCTGCGCGATGTGCGCGGACTGGCCGTGAAGATTGTTCATAAAGGTCAGCGTTTCGTGGTGAAATCCGTCCTGTTCATAGCCGATTTCCTTGACGGTGCGGCGCACGGTAGCCTCGATTTCTTCCTTCGCGCCGGGTGCCCACTCGCCGTTTTCGTACACGCCCTTGCAGCGAATTTCACCGGCAAGCACGACCAGCTGAGTGGTGGTCAGCGTCTCGCACGCGATGCGCGCCTCGGGGTCTTTCGACAGAAACAGATCGACGATGGCATCGGAGATTTGGTCTGAAACCTTGTCTGGGTGACCTTCGGACACCGATTCGGACGTGAAGAGATAGTCGTGACGCATGGTTTTTCCAGTATATGGTTGCTGTGTCTGCGTATAAAGAATTCTTTATATCGGGGAGCGCCCTAGCGGGAAGCTTTATCCCGGGCAAGTATTAACAACGCACCAGTCAGCAACAGCAGGGCAAATCCCAACGGGACGATGTTTCCATATCGCGCAAATAATGTCGGGGCCTTCGCCACCGGCAAATATGCGTCAATTCGGCCTGCCTTGCTAAGCGGGATGCTCTTCACAACCCGGCCTTCGGCGTCTATGACTGCGCTGATGCCGGTTGGAGTGGAACGTACTATTGGCAAGCCTTCCTCAATTGCCCGCAACCGCGCCTGCGCGAGATGTTGCGGTGGGCCAATCGTGCCGAACCATGCGTCGTTCGATGGATTGAAGATGAAATCAGGACGATTTTTGCGGTCCACAACCTGGCCGGAAAAAATTATCTCATAGCAGATTTGGATACCGATTTTCACCGGCTTGCCATTGAGCGCAACGGTCAGCGTCTGCGCGCCCGGTCCAGGCCAGAAATCGAGATCGCCCGGCACCAACCGCGCCAGCCCCAATGGCCGCAACAACCACGGCATCGGCAGATATTCGCCATAAGGCACCAGATGCGCCTTGTCATAATGGCCAAGCAACTTGCCATTGGAGTCGAGTGCGGACACGCTATTGCGCGCGGCGACCAGCTGGCCCTTTTCGATCACCAGCCGGTTCGCGCCAGTCACCAAAACATCGCCTTCACCCATCAGTGTGGTGAGCCGCGCGCGCGCGCCTGCGGCGCTCTCGCCCGCTTGAAATTGATAATAGCGGTAGGGATAGCCGTCCTCAAGATAATCGGGGATTGCAGCTTCAGGCCAGAACAGCAGGCGCGGTCCCTGATCGGGTAATGGGCGGCTATTCAAGGCTAGTTTGGCAAAATTGATCGCGTCGTAGCCGGGGGCATATTTATCGGCTTGGGAGATATTCGGTTGGGCGATGGTAAGACTTACCGGTCGCGCATCTAAATTAGTACTGTGGTAATAGCCGCCAAACAATGACAGTCGGCCGACTATTCCCACCGCCGCGAGTGCAAAGAGCAGCGCGCCGCCAACAAAATATCCCGTCCAGCCGCCACCTTTGCGTTCAATAGACGGCGCCCGTGTCCAAAGCGACGCGAACTTGAGCAAACCCCCCGCGACAAGAATGATAATGCCGGACAGACCATAAGTTCCAAGCGCGCTTGCGGGCTGCGCCAGAAACGGCAAGGCGACGGTAATGACGCTGAGCGGGTTCCAGACATAACCGGTAAACACCCAGCTACGGAGCCATTCGGTAATGATCCAAAGACCGGCGAAGGCTAGGATGAGAGGAAAGGTAATCCTTACCGCAATGCCTTCGGCTTCCCCCTTACGGCCGGGCTTTGAAAGCAGCAACGCCCCCCACGCCGCCAATGCGGGATAGATCGCCAGATACAGCGCGAGGGCAACGACCGCGACATAGCCGAGCCAGATCGGCATAGCCGCCTGAAAGGTAAAGGCGACAGCGATCCACTGATTTCCAAACGCGAAATGTCCGACACCGAACAGCCAGCCGATGATGAACGCGCACTTGGAATTACCAGCACGTGCGATCAGATGGATCAGCAACGCCAAGCAAATTAAAGTGAGCGGCCAGAGACCCCAGGGTTCGAAGCCGGTAGCCGAAACCGCGCCTGCTATAAGCGCTGTCCAGCGAGGATAGTTTAGGAAAATAGCGGAGATTTTCTGCACGGCGCCGTCTTTGCCTTCGCTATGTGACAAATGCAATCAACCAAACTTCATGTTGCTTGCGGTTCAGGCTGTCGCTGCTAATCCACATTCATGCTTATATTCGCCCTCGCGCTTGCCGCCCCGACCGCCCTTACCGAAGCCCATCAGCGCGATATTTCCTGTGTTGTTGAAATCGCCGTCCTGGCCAATGCGCAGAAGCGTGGGCTGGTTGCAGGCACCGACGTTCAGGCTCAGGGTCGGCGCTGGGCGGGCATTGTCGGCGACCGCATCATGTTCGAAACCGGGCAGCCACGCGAGCTTGTGGCCGTCGCGATGAACGAGGCGGCAACGGCGCGTGCGGCGCGGGCGGGGGGTGGTGCGACTCTTTCTACCTGCACAAGGCAGATGAACGACGAACTCGCAATCGCCGATGCCGCAGAGGCACCACTGCCCAAGCCGTTAACCCGCAAATGACGCTTCGCCCATTTCACCTCGCATTTCCGGTGCATGATCTGGCGGCGGCGAGGGCCTTTTACGGCGGGGTTATTGGCTGCACCGAGGGACGATCATCGGATCATTGGGTAGATTTTGATTTTTATGGACACCAGATCGTCGCGCATCTCGACGCTTCGGCGCGCGCGGTTACGGCACATAATCCGGTCGACGGCCATGATGTGCCCGTCCCGCATTTCGGTATCGTGCTGACCATGGAGCAATGGGAAGAACTGGTGGAAAGGCTGAAGGCGGCAGGCACCAAATTCGGTATCGAACCACATATCCGCTTCAAGGGCGAGATCGGCGAACAGGCAACGATGTTTTTCTCTGATCCAAGCGGCAATGCGCTGGAGTTCAAGGCGTTCGCCGACGACAGTCAGCTATTCGCCACCTGATTATTGCTCGACCGGCGGGTCGACTTGCGGCGTATCTTGAGCTTGAGGCGCGGGTTGCGGCGCGTAATATGAAGGGCCGCCTTGTTCTAGATTCATGCTCGGCTCACCCATGATCAGTTGTGCATCCTCTTCAACGATCTCATCGCCTGGATTTTGCGGGTCGGCTTCCGGGTCTTCAGCACTTTCTTCCATGGGTGCTTCGATTTTTTCCGGAGCGAGTTGCGTCATGGGATCCTCGACCACGGTGGGAGCGGAGACTTTTTGCGATTCGGCATAATAGCGCGCGGCCATGATGACCAATGCCGCGATGGTTATCGTGGCTATAAATTTAACGATGTTGCGCGAACTATTATCCATGACCGCTGTCTAACGGCTTTCGATTAACGGAAAACTAAACCGGCCTGCCAAGTTGCTCCATCGATTTCACGCGCGAACATTTGTCGCTTTTGTCGCCGCCACCGCCCGCCAACATAGTGAACGCGATGAATCCGCCCACGACCGCGACCAGAAACGCCGCGGTCACCCAGGCAAGATATTTGTCGATAAACGCCTTTATCGGGCGTCCGAATTTCCAGAACAGAAAACCGACCAGCATGAACTGGAATGCACGCGAAAGCACACTTGCCCAGATGAAGGTGAACAGGTCCATGTGGATGAACCCGGCGGTCAGCGTCAGCAGTTTGAACGGGATCGGGGTCGCGCCCTTGATCAGAATGATCTCCGCGCCAAATTCGCGTAAGTAACAGGCCGCAGCTGGAAAGCTGTCCCATAGTCCAAGCGCTTTGAGCAGCGAAATGCCGACAGTTTCATACGCGAAATAGCCGATGGCATACCCGAACAATCCGCCAAGAACCGAGGCAATTGTGCAGGTAAAACCATAACGCAACGCCTTGTCGGGCCGCGCCAGACACATCAAGCCAAGCAGTGGATGCGGGGGGATCGGAAAGAAACTCGATTCAACGAAGGAAAACAGGAACAGCCAACGCTCGGCATGGGCATGGCCCGCTTTTTCCATCATCCATTCATAGAGGCGTTTCAGCATGCGCGGCGAGGTAGAAGCCCCCGCAGATTTTGTCCAAAGATTTCCAGATCAGCCTTGCGCTTTTTGCTTCGCGGCGACGCGAATATCTTGCGCGGCATCGCGCGTAGGCGCGAATACAAAAAAGCCGGTAATGATAATCGCCAGAACGACCACGATTTTCAAAATGTCACGCAAGTCCCGTGCCCTCAATTCGCGCTTTGCGCGGTTCCGAGCCGGTAATGGTTTGCCGGCAATGTCCAAGATTGTCGCCATGATTTACTCCCTTCATCTGGGGGCAAAACACATCAGGCGACAGGTTGTTCCGGTGCCTCATTTTTCGCATCCGGGGCGATCCCCATGAGGCGGCCATAAGCCCAGCCGATGCCAATTAGCGCGATGCCGAGGCCCAGGAATGACAATATTCGCAGAAGTCCAGTCAGCGCGGCAGCATCGATCAGAAACACCTTGAAAGTCACCACAGTGAGCAGCAAAAGTCCGGCCACGCGAAGCAATTTTGCCTTACGCTTTATCCCTAGCGTAAGCCAGCCAATGGCCAGCGCCAGCAGACCAGCCGAATAAAGATAATTTTCACCAGTATCGATATTGGCGCCAGACACCAGATTGCCTTGCACGGCTTGTCGGATGGTTGCCAGCACCGTGATAATCATCATGCCAAGCGACAGGCCCTGAGTGGCTAAAACAAGTCGCTGCGGCACATGACGTGCCAACAACCACAGCCAAAGCGCGACAAGCGCCAGATGTCCGGTCAACAGATTTGCGACAGGGACCGGCCCCATAGCTTGCGCGTCCATGACCGGATTGTGAACGAGCAGATCGAACCAGATGACGCGGAACAGCGCGACGGCGGACAGTATCCAGCCAGCACGTTTCAGCAACGGCCATTCGGAGCGCTTATTTGCTTCGATCAGCGTGAGCCAACCCAGAGTGAAAAAGACCTGCGTAAACACTGCCCGCTCGGCAAATCCCAACCGGATGAAATCCGACGGCGACACTATTGCTGCGACCTGCTTGGCGAGCAGCCACACGAACGCCGCAATGCCAGCGCCGCCGACCATCAACGCCAAAGCTTGGGTGCGCCGTCCAGTGGCAAATATGGGCAGCCAAGCGATTGCGCTGATCAGAAGTGATGGAGCCAGCGTAGCGCGCGCCGCGTCGCGGACGAGCGGCAGGCGTTCGAAATAGGCGCCGGTGCCCGACAACGATTCGCCAATCGCGCTAAAGAATTGCCACGAGAAAGCGCTGATGAGGATCATCGCTACACCCAGGGGTATCCAGACCAGTCGCCGTTCCCATTTTCCGCCGGTGACCCTTGCCCATGCCGCGACGCCAAGCGCGATCAGTGCCGTGTAGCTGCCCGCCCAATCTTCATCGACGACCAGAATTGCCGCCATCCACAGCATCAATGCCGTAGCGCTAGTCGCCCATGGTTGGACAGCGGTGGCACGCTTTTCGGCGTTCCATTGCCAGGCAGTCCATGCGGCCGGCAGCGCGGTCAGAACCGCCAAGCCTGCCCATAGATGCTCGTTTTGCAGGCTGAAGGAAAGCGAGGTAGTGAACCAGCAAAGCACAGGCGCGGTGAGCGCGATGAACACCCAGTAAGTTGGCGCGTCGCCAGACAACCGCGCGCGCACATGGCCTGTGATGCCGAACAACGCGGCGATGCCGATCGTGATCGCGATGTTGGTCGGGCTTGCCTCCAAATTATTCCATGCCAAGCCGAGTGGTCCCATGGCGATAATCAGCGCGCCTGCTACCAGCGGTAACAATGCTTTATCACGCCACGCCAGCGCGATGGCGAGCGCGGACAAGGCGAAATAGAATATCCATGCGATGCCCGAGAATTCCGCCTTGGGCAGCAGCATCGCCAGTTGCACCAGCGCGAGCGCCATTGGTGCATAGCGTGCGAGCTGCATCCAGATGCCGTCATTCGCCTCAAACCGTTTGGCCGCGAGCAATGCGCCGCCGCCGGTGACCGCGATAAACCCGCCAAGCAGGCCAAGATCGCTATCCGCGCTTGCCAGCATCGCTAGGCTCCATGCCAAGCCGCCCCCGCTCGCCAGCACCAGCAACCAGAGCCAGCGCCGCCAGATGGCTAAGCCAAACAATGCGGCGATAAAGACGGCAAGATAGAGCAGTAGTGTCGGCAGATTGCTCGCCCCCATGCCAGCGACCCACGGTGCGGCAAATCCTCCGATCAGGCCCATGAGCGCGGTGGGCGGGCCGTGCCGCAGCGCGAGCGAAAACGCCACGGCTGTGGTCAGCACGACAAGCGCGAACGCGGTGCCGACGCCTACCAGTCCGTAAATTTCTGCGGCCATATAAAGCGTGCCATACAGCGTCGCGACGCCAGCCCCTGCCAGACTTTGCCCGACACGCGGATCGGCGGCAAAGCTCGCGCCGATTTTAGGGAGCCTGCCTCCGAGTTCGCTCATCGCGATCATGGCAAGCGCGAATACCGTCGCCGTTATTGAACGCGCGCCGGGTCCGAACAGTCCGGCCTCAATCGTATACCGCACGAGGAAAAATCCTGCGAACACCAATGATATCCCGCCGACCCAGATCGGCAGCTTACCGCCGACCAGGCTTTCGAAGCTAAGGTCCGCGAAGAGCGATTTGCGTGGTGATTTTGGGTCGGGTGGGGGCGTTGTTTCAGCGGGGGACCGGGCGATAACCGTTGCGGCGCTTCTCACTTTCGCCATCACGCGCGGTGGGGCGTCCGGTAATGGCGGTTCGGCAGCGCCTACCGAAGGTTGCGCTCCAAAGCTCAACCGGCCTTCAAGTTCTTCAACCCGGCGGTGTAGATATTTGAGATCGGCACGCGCCAGATGCAGCATCAACCCGAGGCCGAGTAAGCCAATGAAAAGCAGGATTTCGGCCAAAATGCCCTCTTGAATATTTGCGCGGTCTTTATGGCGCGCTTTTCAATGAGGGCAAAGCGGGAATTAGTCCGCTACGTCGCTGCGCCCCGTCAGCATCGCTGCGATATCCGGTAGTGGGCGGTTAGTCATTTCCTTGGGCAGTTCCATAACGATGCGGCTTTCGACTTCCTTGTGCAGATGCTTGCGCAGTTCGCCCAATGTCTTGGGCGGAGCTATGATTACTAGAGCTTCAAAATCGCCAGCCAGCGCACGCATGCGTAATTGGTCGGCGGCATCGGCGGCATAGCGATTTTCATCAAGTTGCTGATAGTCGCCTTCGTGTACTGATGCCCCTCCGCGTCCGCTGGTCGGCGCTGAGCCGTCCTGATCGTCACGCTGATGTTGCGCTTCGCTTACAAGGTCGAGGTTTCCTCCCTGTCCCTGATTACGAAGAAAAAGCATTGTCGAACCATCGACAACGAGGATGAGGGCGTTATGCGGAATGTTCATCCACACAAAACAACAAATGCCGCGCGAGGTTCCGGGTTGGGGGAAGAAACCTGCGCGCGGCCAAGTGGACTAAATTGGGATTGCCTTATTCGACGATCTTCTCGGCGGCTTTTTCGACCGCATTGCCTGCTTTTTCAGCAGCGGCACCGACATTGTCGGCAGCTTCGGCTACTGCGTTATCTTTGCGGACTTCGCTGTCGCTGTTAGCGAACAGGAAATAGGCGCCAACCGCGAGCGCGAACAGCAGCAATATCGCGATCATGCCGCCAAAGCCGCCGCCTGATTTTTCAGGTGCTGTGTTGACAGTAACCGCGGCGGGACCCGTGTCACGCTCGATTGTGCGTTCGACAACATTGCCCTGTGCGTCGGTGGTTTCGGTGATGCGTTCTTCAATCATGATATGTCTCCCTTTGGTAGTAACAGTGCGGCAAGAAGCACCGGTGCAGGAATTAGTTCCATCGAGGCATTAACCGTTGCAATCTGCTACTTATTTGGCAGTGTGCGCGGCGAGGCCGATTCCGGCCATTCTATGGAGAGCAACCATGATCTTGTACGGCGCGCCGGTTTCCCCCTTTGTCCGCAAGGTCCTGGCCTTCGCCGCCGAAAAGGGCGTCGCGCTCGAATTGGTGCCCATCGGCCTTGGCGACCAGAACCCGGACTTCCTGGCATGCAGCCCGTTCCGCAAAATGCCCGGATTCACCGATGGCGATTTCAGCATCTCGGATTCGACCGCGATCGTGAGCTATATCGACGCCAAGCATCCCGAAGTGCCTTTAATCCCCGCCGATCCCGCAAACCGCGCTCGCGCCATCTGGTTTGATGAATTCGCCGACACGATCCTGACCTCCGCCGCCGGGCCCATATTCTTCAACCGCGTTGTTTCGCCCAAATTCATGGGCAAGCCCGGCGACGATGCCGCCGCCGCAAAGGGCGAGTCCGACATGGCGCCGGTCTGCGATTATCTTGAAGTGGTCATCCGCCCGTCGGGCTATCTGGTCGGCGAGAGCTTGACGCTTGCCGACATCGCGGTCGCCAGCCCGTTCGTCAACGCCGCCCATGCCGGATATGTCCCCAATGCAGACGCCTATCCCAAACTGACCGCTTATCTTGCCGCGATGCACGCACGGCCAAGCTTTGCCGATTGGATCCGGCGCGAGCGCAAGATGCTCGGGCTGGTTTAAGCCGCCGACGGCCCGCCACAGCGCGGGCATATTCCGATATTGCTGATATCGCGCGAGGTGGTGAGATAGCCAACATGTTCGCGATTGCCATTTTCGACGCGTGAGATGCTGACGCTCCAGCGTTTCATGACGCCTTTGGCTGTTGCACAGTTATCTTCGAACCGCGCAACATTGCCGAGCGCCGCGCTGGTCAGCCCCGCGCGCACCGCAGCGCGCGACGCCTCGGGCCACAGCTCGTCCCACGGCCGGTTTTCGACAGCAGCGAAATCGTCGATCTCCATCGCGCACAAGCCATTGGGGTTCATCCATATCACTTCGCCCTCGAGCCCGATCAGCTTGATGCAGTCGGAGCTTTGTTCGAGCACAGAGGCAAGCGTCTCGGCGGTCAAATCTGCTTTCATCAACATGCGGTATTCCCCAAAGCCGCATTCGCCCGGCTATTCCCGGCAGCCTTAAGCGCATTTCGAACCAGTAGCTAATTTAAATCGCCTGGCAATATCTCGCGAAGCTATCCGAAGGGATGGATAAATTCGCCTTAGCCACGCCTGCCGACAAATAACGGTAGCAGCGCGGCGATGGCTTGCGCGGTCAAGCCGATAAGCCCGGCGGGCGTTGCCAGCCCCGACCAAATTTCAGCCAGCGTTCGCCCGAACAGCGCAATCCCGAGCAGCGTTTCGAATACCACGAGCAGCAGCAGAAACCACAGCGCCATTGCCCCGCGCGCTGCCAAGTCAGGCGACACCTGCCAACGCCCGACCACCCAGCGGCACAGGAAAAACGCCGCGCCCAACATTACTGGCACCTCCATCAACGTCGCGGCCAAGTCCCCGATCTGCGGCACAACGATCAGCACGCGGACGGTGCCGAGGACAAAGCCCAAGGCAAACAGCGTGAGGAAATAGACAGTGGCGGCGGTGGTGAGGGGGCGTTTCATTGGCAACTCCTTGCGGATACGGCGACGATGCTCGTAGGTAATGCTTCGGTAGCGTTTAGTCTTCTATGCCGTTGGGCGCGGACAGGAAGCTTTTAACGTGCTAATGTATACTTGTGTCGATCACATACTTCCTTGCTGACCACACCAGCGCCGCCATATTTGGCCGCATCGCACCGCACGTTTTCGATCATGCAGTCTCATCGTCATCGGTTGTGGCGCTTTTGCGGGATGAGCGGCATCACATTGTGATTGCGTCCGATGACCACATGATTGTCGGCTTCGTTTCGGCCGTCGATTATTTTCTTCCCGATAAGGCGCGAGAACTTTGGATCAACGAGGTCGGCGTTGCGCCGGGCTGGCGAGGAAACGGCATAGCAAAGCGACTTATGGCCTTGATGCTGGAACACGGCCGAAAAATTGGTTGCACAGAAGCATGGGTGCTGAGCGAGCATGATAACGGGCCGGCCAATGCTTTATACCGGTCTTTGGCGTCCGAAGCAGATCCTCGCCCTACGGCTGCTACAATGCACAATTACAAGCTCGTTTGACGTCCGAATAGTAGTCGAAAGCAGACATGCGTGAATTCATACGGCTTAGCCTCCTACTCCAAAATCCGAAAAACCTCCCCATTCCCAGCATCACGATAGTAATCGACGCGTGTCCCATCCCAGTGATAATCCAGATGTCGCCCCTGTCTCGGGCCACTCGCTAGGTCTGGATAGAACAGCGCCGCGCATTCGCCGCCTATTAGGCGAACGCTGGGGTAGGTTATGCCGTTTGATCCGCTGGTGCGCAGGCTTGCTGCCAAGGCCTGGCTGGGGGCGTAATCTTCGGGGTGTAATGCTGCGGCATATTCGGGATTTGGCACGCGCAGATCGTGCAGTTTTGCGTCGATGTTGAGCAGTATCTCACGGAACTGCGAGGTCCATCCCGGTGCCTCGTTGGTGCGCGCCAAGAAGCGGGCGTGGTGATGCACGGTTTCGAACAAGGCGACCTCGAATTTGTTACCGGCATACAGCACGCCGTAGCTGCCGTCGCTAAACCGGCTTTTTCGGTCGGGGCTAACATGGGTGAACGGGGCCATTAGGAAGGATGTGCCGTTGCCGCCGACGCGGCGCTGGGGTGGCACCAGATCGAGATTGCCGATATTTGCCATGATGCGCGGGTTGGTTTTCTGTTCGGCGGAAATCAGTAGGGGCCAGTCGGCGGGGTCGGCGATATCCTCGAACAGGTCGATGGGCGGATAGATGCTGCGGATGATCCGCACCGCTCGTTGCCATTTGACCCGCGTCTTCGGGACGTTAGCGGCGTCAATCACCAGCCGCCGCGCTCGGCATCCAGATAGCGGCGTACGCGCATCAGGTCGGTCAACTCTCCGCCGAGCATGATATCAAGCGCCGACTGTCCGCCAAAGGCCGTGTTAGGCGCCTTGATCCAGTCATAGGACCGACCGGCGTCGCGAAAGATAGTGCGCAGCGCCTTGTGAATGCCCATCAGATTGGACAATCGCGCCTTGCCATCACGGTCTATCCGGCCCTGCTCGCCCGCCTTCCACCGGCGGTAGGAGCGCAGAGGCAAGTCGAGCAATGTCGCGGCCCGTTCGTCGGTCAAATCCCATTTGGCGAACAACTTGACCGCCGCGCGAAACATCGCCGCCGCCTCGGTATCGGTCACCGGTTCAGGCCGGAATGTGGGAGCCAGTGTGTTAACGCGGAGTAATTCAGCCATCTTTCACCTCAATATGGCATTATATGATATAAATAATGCCAAATGGCAATAGTGAGATGGTTCGGTTTTGAAGGCATGCGTTAATCCAAACATCACATCTGATGCCTAAGCTGACTCTCCTTAGGAGACATGGTCCATGAAATTTATAGCACTCCACTCGCGCGGCGGGAATTATCTCGTGGTGGCGTCGAACGTCGCGTGGCTGCGGTCTGCCGAAAACGGCCAGACGCAGATCGGCATTGTCGGCGGGCAGCCGTTGCTGGTGGCGGGCAGTATGGAAGAAATTGCCGCGCAATTGATGGACGGTGAAGTGAACGCCGCCTGACATTTTCGTTCATCGCGGGTTCGAGCGTCTCGCCATAGTCTGCTTTCCAGCGCTATTCGGTGCATCAAAGGGAAGCAGATATGCGTGGAACTCTTCAGTCGATGGTCATTGCCGCCGCAGGTGCCGTGCTGCTGACCGCGCCTGCACAGGCGGGAAGCCAGTCTTCGAGTACCAGCAGCAACAGCTCGGCCAACAACGGCGTTATTGCGAGCGCAGCGTGTCGCGCCGGACCTATCGCGATGACGATCGTTGGGTTTACCGCGACGGCAAGCGCTATGGCAAGGTCACCAGCAACGATGATGACTATCGCCGCTATGACGACCGCTATGAAGTTCGGCGCAGATCGGGGCGGGATGATGAAAATGATGACGATTGGGCTCGTAATATCCAGATAAAATAACCATATCGGTAAAAAAACCGATAGTTCGACGCTCTTTGGCTTGATGGCGAGTTTCTTCGCTTTGGGAATTGCCGGGCGCTGGGTAACAGAATCTACCATCTCTCCCACCTCCGCCGCGGATGTTTCCAGTCCGACGCTTTGGTTCCCTTCGCACGCGGCGGGCAGCCGTTTCTACTTATTGAACAGGTTAGCGCACGGTTGGTTGAGGAACGGTCATTATTACAGGACGATACAGTGATTCTGGAGGCACTTGGCATAGGCGATGTGGTGCCAGTTTCAGACACGACAACCATACGGGCGCTGGCGTCAAATCCGCTGACCCCTGTTCATGGCAGGTTCGAGCGCTTGAGTGATGGTTCGGTCAAGCTGCAATGTGTACGTCGATCCAGAATAGACTATGGCTGGCGCGACGGGGTCGATCAAATGATGGCCGAACCGCAAGAGCAATATCTGGTTGCCTTGAGTGCGGGTGGCGCTCCATTCAGGTCATGGACGGATTCATCCGCCAATCAGACCTTCAGTGCAAGCGAGTGGCATCTTCCGGAATATCGGCAATTTCGCTTGTCACCGCGCAAATTTCGCAAGTCGGACGACATGCGCGGTCGGAACCGGTGCTGATCAGCTTAATCTGACCTAAATCAACGTTCGCAGTAAATGACAATGCCAGAACTTGAAACAGCTCGCCATCAACTGCGGCAGCTGGCGGTTAGCCAGGCGCAAAAAGGAATTACGTATTATGAAGCGCTGGCGCGGATCGATGCGTTGCTTCACCCGGTGGCGCAGGATGAGAGGTCCGCACCACCGGTATTGTCTGAGCCAGATTGCCATTTGGGCGGCGGGAAGTTGGCCGTTCAGCGTGGCGTCCAAAGGTGTGCGGATAAGGTTGTTGTCGAGCAGGCTTGACCTGGCCTACATCGAAGGGCTGTGGGTTTCGCCCCCGGCAATCCCCAACCCAGCTGGTGGTGCTAAGATCGATGTTGAGGCGAGGGCTGCAATAATTGCGCTGCCTGAGCATCTTAGAGCTTTAGGATATGTTACAAATTGATTGCCATCACCTACAATCGCCGTCCGAAATTTCCTTTCTAATTCTCGACATTAGCGACATTTTGGCAACAGTTTGAATACATAGTTGCTTGCATAGATGGAACAGAATCGATAGACCTGCGTTCTCGAATTTCCGTTCCTAAGAAAGAAAAGGGGAAAGTAGATGCGTAAGTTAGCCATAGGTCTGGCACTCGCTTCCACTGCTCTGGCATCACCGGCTTTGGCCCGCGACGACCAGTGGTATGTTGGAGTCGATGGCGGTGTCATGATCGTAGAAGATTTGGATCTTGATATTGCGGGTTTGAATAACGCCGCAAAGCTCGATACCGACAAGGGTTATGATTTCGGCGGCCTAGTAGGATACGACTTTGGTGGTTTCCGTCTCGAAGCAGAAGTCTCATATCGTGAAGCTGACGTCGATCAGTTCACAAGCGGTACACGTCAGATTACTGGCGCAACGTCGACCGTTCTTGCACCTGCTGGCTCATATGCCGTTGGTGGCGACGCAAATGCGTTGAGCTTCATGGTCAATGGTCTTTTGGACTTTGGTGATGACGACGGCATTCAGGGTTTTGTCGGCGGCGGCGTCGGGGTTGCTCGCGTTGATGTTCAGGCCGTTCTCGGTGCACCATCATGGCTTGATGATTCGGACACTGGTTTTGCATGGCAGGCTCTTGCAGGTGTTCGCGCACCATTGAGCGACAGCTGGGACGTGGGTCTTAAGTATCGCTTCTTCAATGCAGACAATGTTGGTCTCGTAGACCGCCTTGGCCGCAGCGTAGACACCCGTTTCCGTTCGCACAGCATCATGGGCAGCCTGATCTATAACTTCGGCGGCGCACCCGAGCCTGTGGAAGTGGCACCGCCACCTCCGCCTCCGCCTTATGTGGCACCACCACCCCCGCCACCACCACCACCGCCACCAGCACCTGTTTGCAACACCGGCCCCTATATCGTGTTCTTCGATTGGGATAAGTCGAACCTGCGCCCAGATGCTGCTTCGGTTCTGGACAATGCGGTCGCTCAATATGCATCTTGCGGTAACGCACGGGTCATGTTGGCTGGTCACGCGGATAAGTCGGGTAGCGCAAGCTACAACGTCGGCCTGTCGCAACGTCGTAACGCCACTGTTCGTTCGTATCTCGAATCGAATGGCGTATCTGGCAGTGCAATCTCTACTGAAGCATTCGGTGAAACTGCACCTCTGGTACAGACCGCAGACGGTGAGCGCGAACCGCAAAACCGCCGTGTGGAAGTATCCTACGGTCCAGGTTCGGGCATGTAATCAAGGATATTTGGCTTTGCCAAATAAAGAAGGGCCGGTCGAAAGACTGGCCCTTTTTGTTTGACTTACAAAACGCGGAAAATTGCTGACGCAATAAAAAACGTTACGCGGCCTTTGTTTTGGCTCGCACATCCCCGGTTGCTGATTGCAGCAAGCCTGCCTCCAGCATCTTTAACCGTGTCTTGTTTTCGATTTTTCCACTAAACAGATCAGTCACATAAAAAGTATCGACCGCCCGCTCGCCATAGGTAGCGATATGCGCGCTATGTAGTGTCACTTTTGCTTCGAACAGCGCCTGCGCAAGGTTGTTTAATAATGCCGGGCGGTCAAGCGCATTGACTTCGATTACCGTAAACCGGTTTGATGCCTGATTGTCGATCAAAACTGTTGGCGCAACCCTGAACGCGTCGGCGCGGCGCAATGCTTTAGGTTTGGCGTTGAGCTGAAGCATCAGCTTCGCGCGATTGGTAAGGGCTTCTGTTATCGCGCGCACAAGCCGGTCCAACTGGCCTTTTTCTTGGAACGGTCGACCTATAGGATCCTGCACCAAGAAGTTGTCGACTGCCATGCCGTCGGTACTGGTATGAATTCGGGCATCGATGATATTGCCGCCGGCCAGATGGATCGCGCCTGCAATGCGATAAAATAGCCCCGGATGATCGGCAGCATAGACCGTGACCAAGGTAGCTCCCCGGTCGGGATAATAACACGCGTCGATGGCCAGAGCAGTATCATGATTTGCGAGCAGATGCCGCGCGTTTCGTTCGATAATGTCGTCGGGTTCGGCGATCCAATACGCCTCTGGCAGACGTTTGGTGAGCGCTGCAAACTTGTCAGGGGCCAGATTCAGACTTGCCTCAAGTTGGCGCTTTTTGGAGGCGATGCGCTCGTCACGTCCGCGTTGCTTATGTCCGAGACGCAAAACTTCTTCGGTGGACTCGAACAAATCCGACAGCAATTGCCTTTTCCAGCTGTTCCAGACTCCCGGTCCTACTGCCCTGATGTCGACGACGGTTAAAACAAGCAAAAGTCGGAGCCGTTCGGGTGATTGTACTGCTTGCGCGAAATCTAATATTGTCTTGAAATCCGCAAGGTCGCGTTTGAATGCGGTGGCGGACATAAGTAGATGGTACCGAACCAGCCACGCGACGGCTTCGGTTTCAGCGGCGGTCATGCCGAGGCGAGGGCAGAGGCTTTCGGCTACCTCAGCGCCCAATATGCTGTGGTCACCGCCACGTCCCTTGGCAATATCGTGAAGCAGCGTGGCCACAAACAGCACCCTCCGGCTCACAATTTTGCGCATGATTGCCGTTGATAAAGGATGATCATCCTTCAAATCGCCCCGTTCGATTTCTGCCAGCAAGCCGATGGCCCTGATCGAATGCTCGTCTACGGTATAATGGTGATACATATCGAACTGCATTTGCGCGACGACACGGCGGAAATCTGGAATGAAACGTCCGAATACGGTGGACTCATTCATCCAGCGCAGCACTGTTTCGGGGTCGCGCGGAGACGTCAGCACATCGAGAAACAGCGCGTTGGCCCGGGCATCACGGCGGACATTTTTATCGATTAGCCGTGCATCGCGCTGCGCTGCCCGCATGGCAAGCGGATGGATTTCCAAGCCGTGCAAATCGGCCAACTGAAATACTTCGATCAAGCGAATGGGATCATCGGCGAAAAAGGCGTCATGCGGCAGTGCCAAACGACCACGATCGAGTTGAAAGCCGTTCAGCTTTTTTGGGATGCGGACAAAGCTAGGAAGAAACCTGCGGCCTTTTTTTGCCATCGTTTCATCAAGATGCGCCAGAAACAACCCTGTGACATCGCCAACCGTTTTTGCATTAAGAAAATAATATTGCATAAATCGCTCAACGGGTGATCGTCCGGGGCGTTCGGCAAAATGCATACGCCCGGCAACATCGCTTTGCAGATCGAAAGTCAGCCGATCTTCCGCGCGTCCGGTGATATTGTGCATGTGGCAACGCACGGCCCATAAGAAATTTTCAGCCTTGCGGAACCGCCGATATTCCTCGGCGCTCAATAAGCCGACTGCGACCAGATCAGACGCCGATGACACGCGGTGGATATATTTACCGATCCAGTAAAGCGTGTGCAAATCTCGCAGGCCGCCTTTGCCGTCCTTGACATTGGGTTCGACGACATAACGGCTATCCCCCATTCGCCTGTGCCGCTCGTCGCGTTCAGCCATTTTCAGGCGGACGAATTCGGGGGCCGTTTTGCCAACGACTTCGTTCCAGAACCGGATCGAGGCTTCTTCATAAACCCCTCGGTCACCCCAGACAAAGCGGCTTTCGAGTAGCGCGGTGCGGATCGTCAGATCTTCTTGCGCCATCTTAACGGTTTCATCGAGCGAGCGACTTGATTGGCCGACTTTCAGGCCCAGATCCCACAACAGATACAACATCGCCTCGACGACCTGTTCGGTCCAGGAACTGCGTTTGAACGGCGTGACAAAGGCAATATCGACGTCGCTATGCGGCGCCATTTCGCCGCGACCATATCCTCCAACTGCGAGGATCGCGATCCGTTCCGATGCAGACCGGTTGGCCGCAGGATAAACATAGGTCGTGGCATAATCATAAATGAGCCTCACCAGCTGATCGATCAGAAACGCCTGTTCGGCTGCCGCACGATAGCCTTGTGACGGGTGGTCAGCCAAGCGGCGCTCGATTTCATTCCGCCCATCTGCGAGTGCGGACTGCAATTCAGCGAGCACCCTCGCCCGTTGCGTCAGCCCGTCGCGCTCCCCGACAAGATGATCGATCTTTTCAGCAATTGCCTTACGATCGATAATCTCGCGTTGCTTGATGATATTCTCAAGTGCTGATGCCATCGAGCAACCTTAGGCGCGATTGTTCAGTCTGTCAGCCGTCCGTTGTCGCCTTCATATTATAATCACGTCGCAAAGCCACACGGTCGATCTTTTGCGTCCCCAGACGTGGGAGCGGTTCATTTGCCTGCCAATAATGGACCGGTATCTTGTAAGGCGCGAGGCGCGGCGCAAGAAATGCCTTCAGGTCTTCTTCAGGGAGCGGCACGCCGTCTTTGGTGTGATAAACGATGCCCGGCACCTCACCATATTTGTCGTCTGCAATGCCGAAAACTGACAGTTCAACGATGGAATCATGCTCATAGGCCGCTGCTTCGACTTCCGGGCAGCTAATATTTTCGCCGCCGCGAATGATGATGTCCTTTTTGCGATCGACGATGAATAGGTACCCGTCTTCGTCCAGATAGCCGATGTCGCCGGTACGGAAAAATCCGTCTTTGGTGAACGCGTCAGCTGTCGCTTGTTCATTGTCCCAATAACCGTTGAAGTTGGCGATGGTGCGAATGCACACCTCGCCGCGCTCACCCTGCGGCATCGCGTTGCCGTCATCGTCGAGCATTTCCACCTCGACCAATGGTTTGGTCGCAGGGCCAGTGCTGCTTGGCTTCAGCAGGTAATTCTCGGTAAAATTCCCGCAGCCGACGCCGTTGGTTTCGGTCAAACCATAGCCGAGCAATGGATAGCCCCAGCTCATCTCCTTGCGGATTTTCTTCACGTGATCGACCGGACGCGGTGCGCCGCCGGCGGCAAAAGCGGTACAGCTGGTCAGATCATATTTGTGACGGCTGGGATGTGTCGCAAGTTCGATACTCATCAGCGGCACGCCGACGAAATAGCTGATACGTTCCTTCTCGATAATCCGCATAGCCTCTTCGGCATCCCATTTTGGCATCAATACCAATTTGCGCCCGATCGCGAAGCTTTGCAGCACGAGCGGTATCGATGCAGTCACATGGAATAGCGGCACGTTGACCAACGCTGACGGTTGCGATGGCATAGTTTGACCGGTTGCGGTCAGCAGTTCGAAAAACACCATGGTCTGACCGACATAGCTCATCGCGCCTTGTACGACCGCACGATGATCGGACACGGCGCCTTTTGATTGGCCCGTCGATCCTGAGGTATACAATATTGTCGCGTTATCGAGCGGGTCGAGGGTGGGTAACGCAGTCGCTGCGCCGCCGCCTTGCGAAGTGAGTACCGACAGGCCTTCGAGTGGCGAGCAATCATGGCTGAACACGAGCAGATCGCATCCGCCGATATCATGCCCTTCCAATCTGGCCGCACGCTGCGCATCGGCAAGCACATAGCGGCACCCAACCATTCGGATGCCCTCGGCCAGCTCTCCGCCTTGCCACCAGCCATTGAGCAATGTGGCCACACCGCCGGCCATGATGACCGCCATATAGGCGACAATCCAGTTAGCCGAGTTGCGCGCTGCAATCCCGACGCGCTCGCCTTTCTGCAGATGCCGTCCTTCAACCAAGCCGCCCGCTAGCGCCCGCGCTGCGGCATATGTTTCGGCAAAGGTCAAACGGCAGTCGCCATCGACCAGGAATTCCTTGTCGCCATGCGTTGCACAGAAAAAAGTGAAATAGTCAGAGAGATTTCCCGGCGCTTTCGCCAGCATCGGCATTTGCACGCCAAATTTCTCGACATATGTAACGGTCAGCGGACCATCATTTTCCATCAAGCGCGTAATCGTCGCATTGATAGCGAGGTCCAGTTCGGTCGGCATGGTGATTCTCTCCTAAATTCTTTGTGCACCTTCTATTTCGCTCTATAGGAATGTCAAAATTTCCCGAGGAAACATTGTGCCGTTCGAAATAATTGCTACTGCGACCAACTACATCCAGTTTACCGATCTGGGCGTTGGCCCGGTTGCCCTCGATTTGGGTTTTTTCCAGATCCGTTGGTATTCATTGGGCTATTTGGCCGGGATACTACTCGGTTATTGGCTGTTGCTCAAATTGCTGGCGAAGCCGGGTGCGCCGATGTCGCGCGAACATGCTGATGATATGATCCTCTATGCTACACTAGGGATTATCCTCGGTGGACGGCTCGGCTATATTCTCTTCTATCAGCCATCAATCCTCCAGAATCCGCTCGATATTTTCAAGCTCTGGGAGGGCGGAATGTCGCTTCATGGCGGCGCTCTAGGGACGATTTTTGCCATCTGGTTGCTGGCGCGCAAGCATAAGCTCTCGTTTCTGCGTGTGTGCGATTATGTCGCGTGCGTCATACCGTTCGGCCTGTTCCTGGTCCGTCTCGCCAATTTTGTGAACGACGAACTGTGGGGCCGCGTGACCGATGTGTCTTGGGCGATTGTATTCCCCAATGGTGGCGATTTGCCGCGCCACCCAAGCCAGCTTTATGAGGCGGCGCTTGAAGGGCTGTTGATGGCCGCGATCATGTGGCCGTTATTTTTCAAAACCGATGCTCGTTACAAGCCAGGCTTTCTGTTCGGATTGGCCGCGCTGATTTACGGACTGTCGCGCTTTGCAGTCGAGTTCGTGCGCGAGCCGGACCAGCAATTGCAATGGTTGGTCGACGCAAGCGGGCTGAGCATGGGGCAGTGGCTTACAATGCCGATGATCTTGTTCGGTCTGTACCTCGTGTTCACCGCGGCTGGACGGCGGCAGCGCGTTGAACCGATTGCCGGGACGAACAGTGTCGCCTGACACCGGTCATCTCGCGTTACGGTTGGCGAAGCAGATCGAAGGCTCCGGACCGATCAGCGTTGCCGAATATATGCGCGCGGCCAACAGCGAATATTATGGCAGCCGCGATCCTTTGGGCGTCGATGGCGATTTCATCACTGCGCCCGAAATTAGCCAGATGTTCGGCGAACTGATTGGCATGTGGCTGACCGACATCTGGTTGCGGCAAAATAGGCCGAGCGACTGCCATTATGTCGAACTTGGTCCGGGACGAGGTACATTGGCCGCCGATGCTTTGCGCGCGATGGCACGGTTCGATTTTGCTCCGCCTGTCCATTTTGTTGAGACAAGCGGCCCGCTGCGGACAAGGCAAACCGCAAATGTACCTTCGGCTGTCTTTCATAACAGCATTTCGACATTGCCAACCGAGGGACCATTGCTGGTTCTGGCGAACGAATTTTTCGACGCTTTACCCGTACGTCAGCTCATTCTGACTCATGCCGGGTGGCGCGAGCGTGTCGTGGTTCGTGACCGCGGAACCCGCTTTGCGGCGATGCCTGGATCATCAGCCATGGACGCTGTGGTCCCCGAAGCGTTCCGCAATGCCCCGGTTGGCAGCATATTCGAAACAGCTCCCGATTCCGCCGGTATTATGTATGAGCTTGCGGCGCGCCTCGCTGCGCAAGGCGGCGTGATGCTGATTATCGATTATGGATATGTGAAACCCGGTCTGGGCAGCACGTTGCAGGCGGTCAAGGGGCATGAATATGCCGATCCGTTTCTCGACCCAGGTACATGCGACCTTACGGCGCATGTCAATTTTGTGGAACTTGGCAATCTAGCGCGGATGCGCGAACTGCATGTCGCAGGACCCACCGCACAAGGCGTATGGCTATCGGCGTTGGGGATAAACCAGCGAGCGGCGGCGCTTACCCAAGCTTCACCCGAAAGCGCCGATGAAATTCGGGCCGCGCGAGACCGGCTGGTGAAAACTGATGAAATGGGCGGGTTGTTTAAGGTTTTGGCCGTGCATTCGCCCGACTGGCCTGCGCCTGAAGGATTTGGCGTCTTTCCCAAATGATTTTCTAGTCTTAACCGACCCAATCACTGATTTGCGCTGCCACATCATTTGCAGCCTCGTTGAGTGCCCGGCCAGCTGCAGCGGCTTCGACTGCAGAGACCGGACGGCGCGCTTCGAACCGCTTTTTCTCGACGCTTTGTCCGCGTACGAGCTTGACCGCGTCATAGACGACGATCGCTTCTGATGCCGCAGCATCCACGCCGAATTCGAGCAAGCTGCCAGACAAATATTGCTGCGCTTTGCCCCCGGCATCGGTTTCATTCAGCACCAGCCGGCCACTTTTTGCCGCGATAGTCTCCATCAGCAGCAACTGCATCAACCGTGACGGTTTGTCGGCCCAGACGGCATCCTTGATATAGGCGATACTGCTATCATCGATTTGAACCGGAACGCGGTTGGAATCGAGCTTGCGCGGCGTTTCGGGCAGCAGCACGATCAGCGCGTCACCCGATGCGCCGCTTTTTGTCGCACCATTGGCGACATTGTTCGCCGCAGTCAGCACCAGCATCGTCGGCGGTGCCTTGCCACCAAAGCTGACACATGCACCAAGGCTGAGCGCGAGCATACCGGTTAAGGCTGCATATCGGATGTTACGGCTGATTTTCATCGTCAATTCCGGTCTCGGCTGGATGGTTTGTAGTCGGGCAAAGCAGGTGCGCTAACAACGCCGCCCAAGCCATTTTGGTCGACGCGTTCGGTCACCGATTTCAACGACACCGAAAGCTCGCGCAGATCGCGTGCCAGCTGTGTCACCTCTGGCAATGTCTGGCTATTGAGCTGTTCGATTGCCGGATTGGCATTATCAAGCGTGGTCTCGAGCGCGGCGAGGCTGCCATTGGCTGAACGCAAAGTTTTGCGAAGCTCGTCCATCATCGGGCGACCTTCGCTGTCGAGCAGGCTGTTGGCCGAACCCGCCATCTTGGTAAGCTCGTCGGCGGCAAGGCCAGCCTTTTGTAGCGTCAGGCGCGATTCTTTGACCGCAGCCTGCAAATCAGGTGCTTGCTGCGCCAGCGAGCCCGACAGCCCTTCTACATTGTCAAGGATCTGCTCGATCGACTGCTGGTTCTTGTCGGACAATATGTTGGTCAAACGCTCGGTGAGCGTTGACAGTCGCTCGAGCAACAACGGCGCGTTATTCAGCAATTCGCCGAGCGCGCCCGGTTTGGTGGGAATCACAGGAACTCCGGTGGGGCAAGCCGACTTTGGATTGGCTTCAGGGCAACGCAGCGCAGGCGCTCCTTTAACCGCGCCATCAAGCTGAATTTCCGAAACGCCGGTAAATCCGACGCCGTTAATCGTAGCGGTCGTCCCCAGCAAAATAGGAACCGAGTCCTTGATGCTGATGCGCACGCGGACAAAGTCGGGATCGGGCTCCCATAGTTCAATACTGGAAATTTCGCCAACCGGTACGCCCGAAAAAGATACACCCGACCCTTTTGCGAGGCCGTTCACGGATTGCTGAAAGAAAATGTCATATTCTTTCTTATCGCCTTCACCCGCGCGCGACAGCCAGATGACAAAGGCCGCAACAAGCGCCAGAAGCAACAAAGTGACGGCACCGACTACCACATAATTGGATTTTGTTTCCATCGCCCTGCCTTATGGCCTTCCTTGCAACTGCTTGTCCACGACCGAATTTTCGGTCTTTTTTGCATGCCCGCGTCTTGCCGCGCGGCCACGTGGGCCGCTGAAATATTCCTTAATCCACGGATGATCGGTGGCGAGCAAATCCTCGATGGGGCCAATCGCGATGACTTTATGATCGGCCAGAACGGCAACACGGTCACAAATGGCATAAAGTGTATCCAGATCATGCGTGATCAGGAACACGGTCAATCCCAGGGTTTCCTTAAGGTTCCGGGTGAGGTTGTCGAAATTCGCGGCGCCGATTGGGTCGAGACCAGCGGTTGGCTCGTCGAGAAAAAGAAGCTCTGGATCCATGGCGAGCGCGCGCGCAAGGCCGGCACGCTTGCGCATTCCGCCCGATAATTCCGATGGAAATTTATGTGCGGCTTCGGCGGGTAATCCGCTGAGATGAATTTTGTACCGGGCAATTTCGTCCAGCATCTGGCTGCTGAAATCCGGATAGAATTCGCGCAATGGCACCTGCACATTTTCGGCCACGGTCAGCGTCGAAAACAACGCGCCTCCCTGAAACAGCACGCCCCACCGCCGGCGGACATCGGTCGCTTCATCTTCCTCCTTGCCGACCATGCCTTCATCAAAAACGCGAATTTCACCAGCATCGGGCTGTTGAAGGCCAATGATCGAGCGCATCAGTACCGATTTACCAGTGCCCGAGCCGCCTACAACGCCCAATATCTCGCCGCGCCTGACGTCGAGGTCAAGATCCTGATGAACGACCTGGTCACCAAAACGGTTGGTGAGGCCGCGGACGGAGATGATGCACGGTTCAGCCATGGCTCAATCCCAGCCAATACTGCTGAAAAAAACCGCGAAAAAGGCGTCGAGGACGATGACGAGGAAAATTGCCTGCACCACCGCAGCAGTAGTTTTCAAACCGACCTGCTCGCTATTACCTTGAACCTGCATCCCCTGAAAACAGCCAGCCATTGCGATGATTGCACCGAACACCGGCGCTTTAATCAAGCCAATCCAGAAATCGGTCATTGGCGTCACTTCGCGCAAGCGTTGAACGAATGTGGATGGCGGAATTTCGAGCACTATCCAGCATAGAAGCCCGCCGCCGATGATCGCCATCAGCGAGGCATAAATGCCTAGCAGGGGCATCATGATGACCGTCGCAATCACACGAGGCACGACGAGCGCTTCGGCCGGAACAACCCCAATGGTGCGCATCGCATCGATTTCTTCGGTGATTTTCATCGTGCCGATCTGCGCTGCAAAAGCAGATCCAGAACGACCCGCAACCATAATTGCGGTCATCAATATGCCTAGCTCGCGAAAAGTCAGCCGACCGATCAGATTGATCGTGAATACCTCTGCGCCAAACTGCCGCAACTGCACCGCGCCCTGCTGGGCAATCACGATACCGATGAGGAAGCTCATCAGACCGACGATGCCCAATGCGCGAACGCCAACCATGTCGAAATGCTGGACCACCGCGTGCCAGCGGAAGCGGCTTGGGTTGAGCATCAGGACAAAACCGGCTTTTACGACTTGCCCGACAAAGCCCAGAAAATCTAGAAGTGTTGAAAAGGCGATAGCCACGCCATGCCCAATTTCGGCCAAGAAACGGTTAAGCGAGGACGGCGTGACCCGTTTTACGGGGTCGCTTTCGTCGACGCCGCTTACTGCTTCAATGAGCCGCTTTGCATCATTGTCTGCGCCAATGATTTCAGCGTCATGTTCCTTGGCCGTTCGGTAAACCAGCCACGCGCCAACGGTGTCGATATGGTCGATGCTGGAAAGATCAATTTGCTTGACCGGTTCGCCGAGCGCACGAAGGCGTTCATCAAGATTGCTCACATTTGCGATGGCAAGCCTGCCTGAAAAGCGAATGATGCCATCGCCGCCAGGTGATTGTTCTAAAATAAAATCGGCAGCTTCAGCCATGGCCCACTAACTGGCTTATTATGGGAATTATCACAAGCCTGTAGACTTCGGCACCGCGACTGTGCCTTTAAGGGTGCGATGAAAGACCCCAAACCCACGCTGCTCGCCATTTATGATATGGACAAGACCGTAACCCGGCGCGCGACCTATAATGGGTTCCTCCTGCATATGGCGCTAAACAAGTCACCGTGGCGATTGTTCCTTTCACCGCTATTGCCTGTAGGCCTGTTGTTGTATTTTCTAAAAATCTGGGATCGCGGCCGCCTCAAGCAATTTTCGCAAATATTACTGATTGGGCACCGCGTGCCCGCCGAAAGGTTCGCACGCTACCTCGATAGTCATGCCGATCTGGTGATTGGCAGGAATGTCTATCCGCAATTGCGCGCGCGGGTTGCCGAGGAAAAGGCGGCAGGATATCGGCATGTCATTGCCACGGCCTCTTACCGGCTATATGTGGAAGCAATTGCCCACCGGCTGGGGTTCGAGCATGTTATCGCGACCAATCTCGCCACCAATAGCAGCGGACATGTGCTCGCGCGGATCGACGGGCATAATTGCTATGATGCAGCGAAACTCCACAAGGTGAAGTCCTGGATGGCGGACGAGGGGTTAAAGCGCGAGGATTGCCATATCCGCGCCTATTCCGACCATGTGTCGGACGCGCCCCTTCTCGCCTTCGCAGACGAAGCCTTTGCCACCAACCCGCATGCGCCATTGGAAGCTATGGCAAAGGCCAACGGGTGGGAAATCCTCGACTGGCGCTAAACCTGCTCGAGCGCCTGTTCGAAATCGGCGATAAGATCGTCGGGATCCTCAATGCCGATCGAGATACGAACCAGATTGTCAGTGATACCAAGCGCATCCTTGCGTTCCTGCGGCACCGACAGATGAGTCATTGCTGCAGGATGGCTGGCAAGCGTTTCGGTTCCGCCCAGGCTGACCGCGAGCTTTGCAATTTTAAGCGCGTCGAGAAAACGGAAGCTTTCGGCCTCTCCTCCTTTAATGAATACAGAAAAGGTCGAGCCTGCACCGGTGCAATGGCGGTCATAGATATCCTGTTGTCGCGCATCTTCGATATCGCCGAGATAACCGAGACCCTCGACCTTCGGATGCGCTTTCAGAAACGCACAGACCTTGGCCGCATTCTCGCCGGCGCGCGACATGCGCAATTCAAGCGTTTCGAGGCTCCGAAGCAGCATCCACGCGGTATTCGGATCGCAGATCGTTCCGATGACATTTCGCATCGGGCGGATTAGGTCGACTAACGGCTGGTCGCCGCACACGCCGCCCGCAACAAGGTCCGAATGCCCACCGGCATATTTGGTCAGGCTATAAATAACCAGCTCAGCACCCTGCCTGATTGGTTGTTGCCACAGCGGGCCAAGAAAGGTGTTATCGATAGCGATGGCAGGCTTTTTGTCGCCGGTGAACGCAGCATCGCGTGCGGCGCGCACTGCTTCTACATCGACCAAGGCGTTGGTCGGATTTGCCGGGCTTTCGAGATAGACGAGCGCGACTTTGCCGCCAGTCTCCTCGGCTTTGGCTTTGGCGCGTTCCAGGACGGAGTCAATTTCGTCGCGCGTTGCGCCCGCTGGAAAATCGAAATAATGGATGCCAAATCGCGACAATATCCGCGCGATCAGTGTTTCGGTCGCAGCATATAATGGGCCCGAATGGACGATCACATCATTTTGGCTGACCAGCGCCAGCAACAGCGTGGAAATTGCAGACATACCGCTTGAAAAAACCAGAGCATCATCCGCGCCATCCCATACCGCCAGCCGGTCCTCCAATATCTCCTGATTGGGCCCGTTGAAGCGTCCGTACACCAGCCCCTCTGCCGGGCCCGTGCGTTTGCCCGTGATATGTTCGAAAAATGTCTTGCCTGCCTGCGCACTTTCGAAGGCAAAGGTCGAGGTCAGGAAGATCGGCGGCTTCAACGCGCCTTCGGACAAGGTCGGATCATAGCCGTGCCCCATCATCAGCGTCGAAGGCTTTAATGCGCGTCCGCCGATGGTCTCGACATGTGGTTTCGGTTTGTAGCGAACGGGGGTGGGGGTGTCGGTCATGGAATTCTCCTAATGACTGCAGCATAACATTATTCGTTACAATTGAAACTAAATTACGCAGATCCCAATTGCCCCACCAGCCATATTACCCCGACAATCAGCGGAATTCCGGCCAGATCGAGCAAAAAACCCGCTTTTACCATTTTGGGTAGCGCGATGTGACCGCTGGCCCATGCGATTGCGTTGGGGCCAGTACCCGACGGCATCATAAAGCCCCAGCTTGCTGCCATCGAGGCAGCCATCGCCATCAGCCACGGATCAGCACCGGTTGCGGCTACCAGTCCGGCAACCACCGGCAAAACACCGCTTGCGGTCGCGACGTTGCTGGCAAATTCGGTGATGAGGATGACCAAGGCGGTCAAGGCCAGCGCGATGATGATCGGGTGCACCGCCGCCAGCGGTTTCAACGCCTCACCCAACCACGCCGCAAGCCCGGACTCAGTGATTCCCGCTGCCAACGCCAGCCCACCGCCGAACATCATGATAACGCCCCAAGGCGCACGATCGGCTTCTTTCCAAAGCAACAACGGACGACCAGTCCCGTCCGGGACCAAAAACAGCAGTAGCGACCCCGCAATGGCAATGCTTCCATCGGTGATGCCGCCCTTGGGCAAGAAAGGTTCAAACAGTGGCTGCGCAATCCACGCAGTGATAACCAGCATGAAAATAGGCACGAGCCGCTTTTCCGCAACCGACATCGCTTGCGGCTTGCCAATTGCGGCGCGCGCGGCATCGACGTCGAAGCTGCCAGCCGAAACCTGCTGAACGCGCAGCAGAATGAAAGCGCACAATGGCACGCCCAATATCACGATAGGCAGGCCATATTGCATCCATGTCAGGAAGCTGATTTGTATGCCAAGCTGTTTTTCGACCAGGCCCGCCGCAATCGCATTGGTGGGTGAACCAACCAATGTGCCAAGTCCGCCGATGCTTGCGGCAAACGCGACGCCCATGATCAACGCTCCAGGCAAGCCGTCGGTCTCGCCCTCTTTGACCCCGCCTGCCGCCAAAACTGCAATCGCGATCGGCACCATGATGAGCGCAATCGAGGTGTTAGACATGACCATGCTAAGCAATGCGGTCGATCCCATGAAGGCAATCATTAGGCCCTTCACGCTATGTCCGGAGCGCCCCAATATCGCCAGCGCTACGCGGCGGTGCATGCCAGTGCGCTCGATGGTCAGCGCCAGAAACGCGCCGCCCAAAATCAGGAAAAGGATGGGCGAATAATATTCCTTGGCCACATCCTGCGCAGTCATGATGTTCATCAAAGGCAGCGCAAGGAATGGAAGCAACGCAGTGACCGTGAGCGGCAGCGCCTGAGTCATCCAGTATGTCGCCATTAATATGGTGAGCGCGGCGACATGCCATGCGGAAGGCTCCATGCCGACCGGTACTGGCGCAATCAGCATAGCTGCGAAGACCGCCAGCCCGCCCCAAAATCCAACCCGCGCTGCGTTCATGCGAGCAGGCCGATCAGGGAAATTTGCCGTCCATATCCCGGTTCGCCCAGATGGCAGCTCCGCCGATAGCTGAAAAAGCGGTCGGGCTGGCTATATGTGTCCTCGCCAAGACATTCGACTCTTGAAATGCCAGCGGCTGCCAGCCGTGCAGCTACATAGCCTTCGATATCGAACTGGTAATGCTCTGGCTTGCCATCCGCGAAAAAGCGTTCATTCACTGCATCGTCGTCGGCAAAGCGCCGGAAAAACCCCTCATCCACCTCGTAGCTTTTCTGAGCTATGCACGGGCCGATCGCACAGGTGATACGGGAACGATCCGCCCCAAGCGCTTCCATCGCGCTAATAGTGTTGTCGGTGACGCCAGTGATTGCGCCTTTCCAACCGGCATGAGCGGCCCCGACCACACCTGCTTCGATGTCGACAAACAAGACAGGTACGCAGTCGGCGGTGACGATACCAAGCAAGATACCGGCGCGATTGGTGACCAGCGCGTCGCCCTTTGGAGGCTCATCCGTATCATTGGGGGCGACAATTGTTACGACATCAGGCGAATGGAACTGATAAACGCGCGCCAAAGCGGCTCCCGGTAGCACTGCATCGACCGCGCGGCGGCGGTTTCCGATTACTGTCTCGCGCTCGTCATCAGATCCAAGTCCAACATTAAGTCCTGCATAGATTCCCGTGGAAATGCCCCCAACACGACCGAGAAAGCCGTGCGGTATATCGCTAAGGATTTTTGACTTGATAACCTCGACCGACATTCGCTTGGTTTCTCCCTTAATCATCCATCGCAACTGCCGCGCTTGACGGCAAGCCATTACATTGCGAACCAGACCGCATGAAGGGACATATGCTAATCTTTGGAATGGGCTATACCGCCTCGCGGCTGGCAGAGGGGTTGCGCGCGCAAGGCTGGCAGGTGACCGGTACAAGGCGGATGAGCGGCGGCGATGTCGTCGCATTCGATGACCGACATGCCGTGCTTTCCGCACTGGATAGCGCGACACATATATTGTCAAGCGTACCGCCATTGCCCGAAGGCGGCGATCCGGTGCTGATTCAATATGGCGACGCGATTTTGAACAGTCCGGCGGGATGGTCCGCTTACCTCTCCTCGACGGGGGTATATGGCGATGCAGGCGGCGCTTGGGTCGATGAAAGCGCGCCGGTCGGCGAAGGGCGACGAACCGCGAGGGCCGAAGCCGACATCGCTTGGCAGGCACTTAGCCGCGATGTCCGTGTATTTCGCTTACCGGGTATCTACGGTCCAGACCGCTCAGCGCTTGACCGGGTGCGCGAAGGCAAGGCGCACCGGATC
>LNFK01000066.1 GCA_001464315.1 Sphingomonadales bacterium Ga0077559
CATGGTTTCGAACGACCCCGGGCAGGATAAAAACGGCAAAAGTGACGCTCGGCTCGATTCGTTAGACATGCAGCTGAAAGCGGCGCGGAAAGCCGAGGCTATTCGTTCTGGTGTAGACCAGGTTCCAGCCAAAGGAATGCGGCAAGGGAACAGGGTACTAACCGAATTGATCGCCGGTCCTGCTGGTGGTGCGCTTGTTGGCTGGTTGTTTGACCAGTTGCTTGACACTTCGCCTGCGCTCCTGCTGGTTTGCATGTTTTTGGGCATCGCAGTCGCCTTCAGGAATATCATAAAGATTTCTAACGAGCGTCCGGAATAGCCTGGGCGCTTTGTGCGCATAAAGAAGGTAGAGTTCGTGGCAGGCGAAAGCGGCAAAATCGATCCGATGTACCAGTTTAAGATTGAGTCGCTCGCGCCGCTCAATATCGCTGGATATGATGTCTCCTTCACCAACTCTTCGTTGTTCATGGTCCTTGTGCTCGGCGCGCTCTGGCTGTTTATGTGGGGCGGAATGAAGCGCGATCTGGTCCCTGGTCGCTGGCAGATGGCGGTCGAAGGCGTGACCGGCTTCGTCAACAACATGGTCACTTCAAGCGTCGGTCCCGAAGGCAAGAAATATGTGCCTTTGGTATTCTCGCTATTCATGTTCATCCTGATGGCGAACTTCATTGGCATGATGCCGTTCGGCATCGTGCCCGGTGTCCATCCTTTCACCGTCACCAGCCATTTGACCGTGACTGCAGTGCTTGCCGTGTTAAGCTTCGGCACCGTTTTGGTCGTTGGCTTCTGGAAGCATGGCCTGCATTTCTTCAGCCTCTTCGTGCCGCACGGAACACCTTGGTGGTTGCTCTGGCTCATCCCTCTGATCGAGCTTTTCTCGTTCCTCATTCGCCCCTTCAGCCTTGCACTTCGACTGTTCGTCGCGATGACCGCCGGTCACGTTTTGATGAAGGTGCTCGCCGGTTTTGTGATCAACGGACTTAATGCGGAGGCGGCTTGGGTGCCACTGGTCGTCAGCATTCCGTCATTCATCCTGATGATCGGCATCACGCTGCTTGAGCTGCTGGTATGCGCCATTCAGGCTTATGTTTTCGCGCTTTTGACTTCGTTGTACATCAACGACGCGGTCAATTTACACTAAGTTTTCAACCACTAAATTTTAGTATTTTATAGGAGTTATTATCATGGACGCAGAAGCAGCAAAATTGATCGGTGCCGGTCTCGCAGCAATCGGTGCAGGCCTCGCAGCCGGCGGCGTGGGTAACGTTTTCGGATCGTTCCTTCAGGGCGCATTGCGCAATCCAGCAGCGGCTGATGGCCAGCAGGGTCGTTTGTTCATCGGCTTCGCGGCTGCCGAACTCCTCGGCCTGCTCGCATTCGTCGTTGCAATGATCCTGATCTTCGTTGCCTAATTGACGGTTTCGCCCCGGCCGCGCGCCGGGGCAATATCTTCATAAGGACGAGCGGATAACATGCCCCAGATTTCCCAGATTATCGATACCTATGCGTCGCAGTTCTTCTGGCTGCTAATTGTCTTTGGCCTTATCTATTTTACGATTGGCCGGGGCATGTTGCCGAAGATCGAAGCGAATATGGACGCACGCGATCGCAAGATTGCGGACGACCTTGCGGCTGCCGAGCGCGCTCGAGCAGAGGCCGATAATCTCGAAGATGGCGGCAGCGCCCAAATCGCCGAGGCCCGAGTTGCGGCGCAAGCCAAGGCTAACGAGGCCAAGGCAAAAGCTGCCAAGGACGCCGAAGCGCGTCTTGCGGTGGCCGATGCGGAGATTGGCGCAAAGCTGGCCGCCGCCGAAGCGGATCTCGCCAAAGCCAGTGCTAAGGCAATGACCAGCATTGAATCGGTTGCGGCCGAAGCAGCGGCCGACATCGTCGCCAAGGTTTCGGGTGCGAAGGTAAGCGCTGCGCAAGCAGCGACGGCAGTGAAGGTGGTATTGTCCAATGGCTGAAGAAGCGAAAACCGAGCTGACTGCTGAGGATCATGCCGCGATGGGCCATGGTCCGATGACCGCGACGACAGAAGCCGGCGGTGCTGCGGAAGAACATGCCTCGCCGTCAGCGTTGGGTTTTGACGCGACGATGCTTGTCGCGCTGGCGATGCTCGTGGTGATTGCGCTCGCGATTTGGAAGAAAGTGCCTGCAATGATTGCCGGAGCGCTTGATAAGCAGATTTCGGGAATTAAGGAACAGCTTGACCAAGCCACCGCGCTGCGTGCCGAAGCCGAAGCGATCAAGGCTGAATATGAAGCCAAGGCCAAGCAGGCCGCGCAGGACGCCATCGACATGAAGGCTGCTGCCGAGCAAGAAGCCAAGCAGATCGTCGCGACTGCCAAGCTTGCCGCAACCGACACGATCGCCCGCCGCGCCAAAGCTGCCGAAGACAAGATCGCCGCCGCTGAACGCGGCGCGATTGCCGATGTTCGCGCCAAAGCGGCGTCGGTTTCTGCTGCCGCTGCGGCACAGTTGATTGCGACGCATCATGATGCCAATGCGGACGCTGCGCTGGTTGACCAGTCGATTAACTCGCTGAATTAAGTTCCAGCTTATCATCTTGCCGAATTTTATTGTGCTCTGCACGCCTTCGACTGCGGGATAACATGCGGCGCTTGGTTGTTGTTCTGAAACAAGTTCAGGATGACGATGTGGGTGGTTGAGTGTTCCGACATCCCGGCCTACATCACCCGCAATGTCCAAAGCCGACCGTCCAGATCAACCCAACGCATCCTCGCGCTTTAACGAGGAAAAGGCGACTTACGCCGTGCGCGGCGCGGATACGCCTGATTTCGACACCGGCGTGGCGGCAATCCGCAACGTACTAAAGACCCTTCCGCGCAATCCCGGCGTGTACCGGATGCACGACGCTCGCGGTGATGTTCTGTATGTAGGCAAGGCGCGCGCGCTCAAGAACCGGGTCGCCAATTATGTTCAGATCGACCGGATGCCCAACCGGTTGCGGCGCATGGTCGCGCTGACTCGATCAATGACGATCGTCACGACCAACAGCGAGGCGGAGGCGTTGTTGCTCGAAGCGCAACTGATCAAGCGATACCGCCCTGCGTATAATGTCCTGTTGCGCGACGATAAGAGCTTCCCTTTCATCCTGCTCCGGTCAGACCACAAATTCCCGCGCATTCAGAAGCATCGCGGCGCGCGGCGGAATAAGGGGCATTATTACGGGCCGTTTGCCAGCGCGGGCTCGGTCAACCAGACGCTGAATGCGCTGCAAAAACTGTTCCTGTTGCGCAGTTGTAACGATAGTTTCTTCAACAACCGCGACCGGCCCTGCCTGCTCTATCAAATAAAGCGTTGTTCCGCGCCCTGCGTGGGCAAAATCGACGACGCATCTTATGCCGAATTGGTCGGCGATGCGAAATCGTTCCTTGATGGCAAATCGTCGGGCGTACAGGCAAAGCTCGCGAACGAGATGGAAGGAGCAGCCGAAGCGCTCGATTTCGAACGCGCGGCGATGCTGCGCGACCGGCTGAAGGCGCTAACCTTTATTCAAGGCTCGCAGGCGATCAACGCCCAAGGCATCGGTGATGCCGACATCTTTGCGCTGGCGCACCGTAACGGCGTGATGGGAATCCAGGCGTTTTTTATTCGCGGCGGGCAGAATTGGGGGCATCGCTCCTTTTTCCCATCGCACGTGTCGGAACTGGACGAGGATGAAGTGTTCACCAGCTTTCTTGCGCAGTTTTACGAGGATGTGCCGCCGGCGCGGCTGATCCTGCTCGACCGCGAATTGCCAGAGGCAGCGTTGTTGGCGCAGGCGCTGTCAGAACGTGCCGAGCGAAAGATCGAAATCGCAGTGCCACAACGCGGCGACCGAGTCCGGCTGGTGGCACAGGCCAAACGCAATGCCGAGGAGGCGCTCGACCGGCGGCTGGCCGAGAGCACCACTCAGGGTAAGCTGCTTCAGGAGGTCGCCGAACTGTTCGAACTCGCCGAACCGCCCAAGCGGATCGAGATATACGACAACAGCCATATTCAAGGGACGAACGCCTTGGGCGCTATGGTGGTCGCCGGACCAGAGGGCTTCATCAAAGGCCAGTACCGCAAGTTCAATATCAAACAGGCCGCGACCGATGACGATTTCGCCATGATGCGTGAAGTGTTCCAGCGCCGATTTGGCCGCGCGCAGGACGAAGATCCCGACCGGGATAGTGGCCAATGGCCCGACCTTGTGCTTATCGACGGCGGCAAAGGACAGATGAGTACAGTAAAGGCGGCGCTTGAAGAGATTGGTGTGGATGACGTGCCGCTAATTGCCATTGCCAAGGGGCCGAACCATGGCCGCGAAGGCCGTGAAGTTTTCCATTTCCCCGACGGACGCGAATTGACCTTGCCCGTGAATGCGCCAGTGCTGTTCTACCTGCAACGCCTGCGCGACGAGGTGCATCGTTACGCCATCGGCGCACATCGTAACAAACGCGCCAAGGCCATCACCGCAAGCCCATTAGACGAAGTTCCCGGCATCGGGCCTTCGCGCAAAAAGGCGTTGTTGATGCACTTCGGCACCGCGAGGGCCGTTCGAAGTGCCAGCCTTGAGGACTTGCAGAAAGCACCTGGGGTATCGGCCGCGGTCGCGCAGACGGTGCACGACTTCTATCATAGTAACGGATGACTTCTGCTTGCGCGGCTTAATTGCCCGGTTAAGGTAACTCGTAGAGGGAGAATGATATGCCAAATATCCGCGCCAATGGGATCGACATTTATTACGAAGAATCCGGCCCCGCCGACGCGCCCGTCATCCTGCTCGTCATGGGCCTAGGCACTCAGATGATTGCGTGGCCTGATGACCTGATTCAGGGGCTGGTCGGCAGGGGCTATCGCGTCATTCATTATGACAATCGCGATGTCGGCCTTTCGCAACGGATGGATGGCGCGCCAGCAGGCAGTCTGGTTTGGGCCATGCTCGCCTCGCGCTTTGGGTTGCCGGTAAAGACCGCTTACACGCTGACCGATATGGCAAAGGACGGAGCGGCTTTGCTTGAAGCTTTGGGAATCGACAAGGCGCATGTTGTCGGCGCGTCTATGGGCGGGATGATTGTCCAGCTGATGGCGGCAAACCATACCGACAAGGTGCTGAGTATGACTTCGATTATGTCGTCCAGCGGCAAGCCAGGTCTTCCCGGGCCACGTGCCGATATTCGTAAGCGCTTGATGGCTCCGCGTCCCGCCAATCCAACAAAGGAAGAGGCAGTTAAGATGGGTGCCGAGGCGTTGGAGTCGATTTCCTTTGCCGATTCATCGCGGCCGCCGAGCGCCTTTGTCGATATGGCAGCGCGCGCGTTCGACCGCGGTTATTACCCTATCGGCATGAAGCGGCAATTGCTGGCGATTGTCGCTGATGGCAGCCGAGCGGAGCGATTGAAGAAAATCACTGTGCCAACACTGGTCGTTCATGGCGGTGCCGACCCGCTGGTGCCCAAAGAGGGCAGCGAGGATATCGCGCGTCACATCCCGGGCGCGCGCCTGGAGATAATCGACGAAATGGCGCACGATCTGCCGCCGTCACAGGTGGGCCGCATGGTCGACCTGATTGCCGACCATGCGACCGCTGCCACACCGTTAGCGGTTGTCTAGTTGAGAGCGCACCGCGCGCAAACCCTCTCGCGTAATCCGGTAAGGCGCGCCGCCGATACTGCCGATCATCCGCTTGCGCCGCAGTTTTTGGAAAACTGCTATAGTGCAATCGTCCAGTCGCCAACCGTCGCGGTTCAGGCAATCGACCTCGATTAAACGCCCGCGCTCATCAAAGCGATGGATGATCGACCCGCCTTGCGCCAGCGCGTGCAGCACGCGCTGTTCATATTTTGAAATGTTCATTGAAACATACCCGTAGAAATTGATCAGGGGCCAGCAGGCGCGGCGACGCGCCTCTGGAGCCAAGTTCAGCAGGTCCGCGAAAATCTCGCGGCGTGCCGGATCAACGGGTGGCAATCTCTTGCATAAATTCCTCGAATGGAGCGCGCAAATTAGCCGCACCGCCAGATTTTGCAAGACATGGCAATTTTTGTGCTGCGCTGCACAATTTTAGGGTTGCGCCTCGTGGTGGCTGCGATAACTTACGTCTATGTCAACAAACCCGCTCCTCCTTGAAGCTATCGCACTTAAAAAATGCGTGACCACCGTGTATAACGGCGTCGCCATGAAGCTCGCGCCGCATGTGCTCTATTCCAAGAACAATGCGCTGTTCATCGATGCGATTACGCTCGAAAAGCATGGGGAACCGCCGCGTGAGAAGAAATTGGGGGCGTTTCATCTGCAAGGACTCAACGAACTGCACATCATCGATGAGCATTTTGAAACGGATGAGCTGTTCGAGCCCGACGCTGAGAAATATGAGGGCGTTGCATTGTTCAAGGTGAGTGAAGGCTAGCCCTCACTCCACCTTCTTGGCATGATGCGTCATGCATATTTCAGCCACAGCAATCATCTGTTCGGTTCGCAACCATGGCGAAACGGGCGCAATTGTGCGCGCATTTGCTGAAGAGCAAGGAATGCTGGCGGGTTACGTGCAAGGCGCGCGTGGTCGGCATTTGCGGCCGGTGTTGATCCCCGGCAACGTGATCAAGGGCGAATGGCGGATGCGGGTGTCAGGACAGCTGGCCTCTTTGGTCGCTGAACCGCTGCACAGCCGCGCGCATTTGCTGTCCGAACCTTTGGCGATTGCGGCGATTGATTGGGTGACAGCGCTAACCGCCGCGACATTGCCCGAGGCCTATCCCTATCCGCGTTTGCACAGCGCGCTTGACGGGGTGCTTTCAGCGATTGAATTGGCCCCGGCGGCGCGGGTTTGGGCGGGGGCGGTTGCGCAATATGAAACGCTGCTGCTCGCCGAGCTTGGCTATGCCGAAGAGGTCGAAGCAAAGGGCGCTCCGGTTGCGATGATGGCGCAAAATCGCGAACGGTTAGTTGCACATGTTCTGGGCGAACGCCGAGCCGATGTGATGGCCGCGCGCGAACGGCTGGTGGACCGGCTGAAAAGGGCAGTTGCATAAGCGAACGGTGCACGGCATGGCGGCCTCGCAAAGGAGAATATTGTGCTTGTTGCCCTGTTACCCGGAGACGGAATTGGCCCCGAAGTGATTGCCGAAGCGCGCCGCGTGCTTGATGCGCTGGCGATTGACGGGCTGATCTTCGAAGAGGCACTCGTCGGTGGCGCGGCTTATAAAGCGAACGGCCATCCGCTGCCATCTGCAACACTTGACCTCGCCAAGCGAGCCGATGCGATATTGTTTGGCGCGGTGGGCGATTCCCATTGTGATAATCTCGAACGCCATTTGCGGCCGGAACAGGCTATTCTTGGCCTTCGAAAAGAGCTCGGCCTTTTCGCCAATCTACGCCCCGCGACGCTCTTTCCCGAACTGGCCGACGCCAGTGCGCTCCGGCCAGAAATTGCTTCGCAGATCGACATGGTCATCGTCCGCGAACTCAACGGCGATGTCTATTTCGGTGAAAAGGGTATGCGCAAAACCGCCGACAGCAAGCGCGAAGGCTATGACATCATGTCCTATAATGAGGACGAAGTCCGCCGCATCGCCCGGGTCGGATTTGAAACCGCGATGGCGCGGAACAAAAAGCTATGCTCGGTCGATAAGGCCAACGTGCTTGAGACCTCGCAATTGTGGCGCGATGTGGTCATTGAAACCCATGCCGAATATCCGCAAGTCGAACTCACGCATATGTATGTCGACAATTGCGCGATGCAGTTGGTGCGTAACCCAGGCCAATTCGATGTAATCGTCACCGGCAACCTGTTCGGCGATATATTGTCCGACCAGGCGAGCATGTGTGCGGGCTCGATAGGCATGCTTCCCAGCGCCTCGCTCGATAGCAACCAAAAGGGGCTGTATGAGCCAATCCACGGCAGTGCTCCGGACATTGCAGGGCAGGGCAAGGCTAATCCTCTGGCGACGATATTGTCGGCGGCAATGATGCTTCGATATTCTCTGGGTTTGCCCGATATCGCCGACCGTATCGAAACAGCTGTTGCTAAGGCCCTCGCTGGCGGCGCTCGCTCACCAGACCTTGGCGGCACTATGACCACCAGCGAAATGGGCGATGCCGTTCTTGCTGCCTTGACCTGACTGCTTCACTCCCCGAAAAGCGACCCATGAAGAAAACTACCGGCCAGAATCGCGCAATAACCAGCAAATGGCGGCCAGCCACGCAGGCGGTGCGCGGCGGCACGTGGCGCAGCGAGCATGGCGAGACGTCCGAAGCCTTGTTCCTCTCCTCAGGCTTCACGTACGACGACGCCGAAACCGTAGCCGCGCGCTTTGCCGGTGAGGCCGAGGGCATGACCTATTCGCGGCTGCAAAACCCGACAGTGCAGATGCTCGAAGAGCGTATCGCTTTGATGGAAGGGGCCGAAGCGTGCCGCGCGCAGGCAACCGGTATGGCGGCGATGACGACAGCGTTGTTGTGCCAATTGTCGCAAGGCGATCATGTCGTCGCAGCGCGCGCTGCGTTCGGTTCGTGTCGCTGGCTGACCGACAATTTGCTCCCCAAATGGGGCATCAGCACCACAACCATCGACAGCCGCAACAATGACGAATGGCTGGCGGCAATCCAGCCCAATACCAAAGTCTTCTTCTTCGAAACCCCGGCCAATCCGACGATGGATATTGTCGACATGGCCTATGTATGTGGGCTGGCGAGGCAGCACGGAGTCACCACCGTTGTCGACAACGCCTTTGCGACGTCGGTGCTGCAACGCCCGATGGATTTCGGCGCGGATGTTGTCGCTTACAGCGCGACCAAACTGATGGACGGGCAGGGGCGCGTCCTCGCAGGTGCGGTCTGCGGGTCGAAGCAGTGGATCGATGAGCATCTGTTGCCGTTCCAGCGCAACACCGGGCCAAACCTGTCGCCATTCAACGCATGGGTTGTGCATAAGGGGCTTGAAACGCTTGAACTGCGCGCGATGAAACAGTCGGAAAACGCGCTGGCCGTCGGCAAATTCCTTGAGAAACGCGTGCCGGTGATGTTGCATCCCGGCCTTGCCAGCCACCCACAGCACAATCTGGCGATGGCGCAGATGAAGGCTTGCGGACCGATTTTCTCGTTCGAGCTCGACGGCGGCCGGAAGCAAGCGCACGGGCTTCTGAACGCGTTGCAACTCATCGACATTTCAAACAATATCGGCGACGCACGCAGCCTGATGTGCCACCCCGCGTCATCCACACATCACGGCATGGGGCCCGAGGGCCGCGAGGCAATGGGCGTGGGCGAAGGGATGATCCGCATCAATGTGGGCCTCGAAGATCCGGCGGATTTGATGGAAGATCTCGACCAAGCGCTTAAGGTGGTCGGATTATGAACATTCTCGATTCATTTTTCTCCGCCAGCGCAACTACCGACGGCGTTACCGTCCGCGTCGCGCCGAATTTTTTGAACGAACAATCGGTTCCGGCACAAGGCCGCTGGTTCTGGTCCTACCATATTCGTATTGAAAACAACGGCGATGAGCCGGTTCAATTGCTAACCCGTCATTGGAAAATCACCGATGGCCGCGGCATGGTGAACCATGTCGATGGCGACGGCGTTGTCGGCGAACAACCGGTGCTCAAACATGGTGAGAGCCATGATTATGTCTCGGGCTGTCCACTATCGACACCCAGCGGCATGATGGAGGGGCAGTACCGGTTCATCCGCGAGGACGGCAGCACGTTCCTGGCTGAAATCCCGCGCTTTAAACTGGTTGCCCCGGCAACGGCACGGTGAAACGAACGCATCTCCCGCTGAACGGTCTACGCGTTCTTGATGCCGCCGCGCGGCATTTGAGTTTCACAAAAGCGGCTGATGAATTGGCGGTGACCCCCGCTGCTGTTGGCCAGCAAATCCGCGCGCTTGAGGATATGCTGGGCGTCGTGTTGTTCCGGCGCACGCCCAAGGGTTTGGAACTGACTGGCGAAGGTGCGGCTGGCCTTGATGCGCTGCGCCAAGGGTTCCTGATGTTTGAAGACGCCGTTCGCGCAATGCAGGCAGGCCAATCGTCAAATTCGCTGACGATAGCGGCACCACGTGATTTTACCGCAAAATGGCTGGCCGCACGGCTGGCGGTGTTTGGACAAAGCAATCCTGATACGCGATTCACATTGGTTGCAGCAGATGACGATATCGACTTTACCGAAGCCAATCTCGACCTCGCCATTCGCTTGACCGAAGGGCCGGGCGAACATGAAGGGGTGCGGTTGGCCGAAGGGGCGTTTGTCACCGTGGCTGCACCCGAAGGCGGGACCGATACACCGATTAGCTGGCCGCATTGTCCCGTCGCCGATGGCTTGCCAGCACTGCGTCTCGCCGATGCCGGGTTGGCGATTGATGCAGCTGCGATCGGCCTAGGCCGCGCGAACGTGCCGCATTTGCTCGCAGAAGCTGATTTAGCTGCTGGCCGCGTGCGCGCACTCGATAATGCGAAAGAGAGCAGCCTCGCCTACTGGCTGGTCGCCCCATTGCCGCAGTGGCGGCAGAAAAAGGTCAAGGCGCTTGTCGAGGCGCTCACTGCGTAATGCTTCCGACGCTCAAGACGGACCGGCTGGTGTTGCGCCTGCTTGATCGCGAGGACGCGAACGACGCGTATCGTTTCCTTAGTGACGAACGGGTGATGCGTTACTGGAGCAGCGGCCCCCACCAGGATATCGCTGAAACCGAGCGTTATATCCTTGGCAATTGCACGGGCGGAAGCCACGAAAGCTGGGCGATTACCGAGGCCGGAGGAGCTGCAATTGGCTGGATCAATCTTGGCGAACGCCGGCCCCGGGTTTATGAAACAGGCTATATCCTTGGCGTTGACTGGTGGGGAAGGGGGCTTGCCCGCGAAGCGCTTGAAGCGGGCCTCGGCTATGTCTTCGGGTCGCTCGGTGCCCGCCGCATCTTTGCTGATACCGATCCGGAAAACGTCGCGTCGATCAAAATGCTTGAGGGGCTTGGGTTCATCCGCGAAGGGTATTTGCGCGCCGAATGGGAAACCCATATCGGCGTCCGCGACAGCCTTATCTTCGGCCTGCTACGCGACGAATGGGAAACCCAGCGCGCTTAATTCGCAGCGCTATCCAACAATCGAGTCATTAACGCAGCAAAGGCCGCGTTGTCCACTTCCTGTGCTGGATTGTTCCAGCTTCCTGAAATTGCGTACCAATCACCCGCTTTGGATTGCGCGAGGAAGCTCATTGAGATCACTCCGGGTTCTGACCCGCCTTTATAGCCGAGATATTGCCATTTAGCAGCAGATGCAGGCGAAATACCTTTGTTGACGGCCATGATGTCGAGCGCGGTTTTGCTGTCGATGCGGCGTAGGTGGTTCATCAGTAGCGCGATGTCGGCAGGCGAAGCGAACCATTCGATGCTGTTAATTGCTACCGGGCCTGATCCCAGCTGCGACAGGTCGATGCGGTCATAGCCAAGCGCTGCTGCCTCGCTAAGCAAAATGTCACGCTGTTGCTCTTCGCTAGCTATTTCAAAACGTGCGCGGAGCGTTGGATTGCTTTTAAGCGCGAACGCCTCGACCGTTGTTAGCAACGGTAGCGCCTTGTCAGGCGCGCTGTGGCCAATGGTCGCAAGCTTCTGCTCGACTGCATCACGGCCGAGCACGCGGATCAGTTCGTCGGTTGCGGCGTTGTCGCTAACCGAAATCATCCACGTCGCGAGTGTTTGCAACGTAACTGGTGTGCCACGCGGCCAACCCTGCGTTGCACTTGACGAATAAGCCCGCGCATCCAGCGGCACTACGTCAG
>LNFK01000067.1 GCA_001464315.1 Sphingomonadales bacterium Ga0077559
GGTGCGTCGACCTTGTAATCCGAATAACGAATGCCGCCTTCGACGGTCAGGCTATGGAAGAAAGGCTTTTCGCTGACCAAAGGTACAATAATTTCGCCGAATGCTTCATAGACGTCATACCCACCCGAAATATTTGGTGTCGCACCGCCTGCACCGCCAAGATCTCCCGATCTTGCCAGCGAGTCGGCACCTTGACGCGCCGTGTACTTACGATACTCGCCGCCAACTGCGAACGCCACTGGATCCGCAGCAAAAGGACTGGTGAAGCCCACGTTGCCACTGATAGTTCCCTTAACCTGCGCGAGCGAAGTTTTGGTAAAGCTGGAGCTTTCCTGGACCAAGAAAGGAATAGCTTCCGGCTGGATCGTGCCGAAAACATTAGCAGGAACGCAACCGTTAGACGTATCGAAGCAAACCGGTGCAGCGGCCGTGCCGCCGGCGCGGAGCGACTGACGGAAGCGCGAGTTCAGGGTGTAACCCTTAATCGTCTGGAGATTTTCGCTTTCGCCATATGCACCCGACACATCCCATTCAATCGAGTCGGTAATATCACCACGGGCACCCAAGCGATAATCGAAGAGAGTCGTGACATATTCCGAAATACGAGGACCAGCTTCGATTGCGCGACGCGCGAACAGCGATTGCGGGTTCGGGTTATAACCTTCACCTGCTTCAACCGTGCCGTTGCCATTCACGTCAAAAGCCACAAAACCGCCCAAACCGATTTCACGATAAGCGGCATCGCCGGGGCGAAGCGCGCCATTCGCGGCTGCATCACATTCCGCAACCGAGAAACGCGGAGTATAAACCGTTGCGCTCGGGTTGACGTCGAACGCGCAGAACTGGCTACGCGCTGCGGCAGGCAAGAACGGGTTGTTAAGAGGTATATTCACACCAATACTGAATGCGCCCGACGGTGCGATGATCGTATTGACTGTGTTCTTCGAAAAAATGCCTCGAGTGTAGACTTCAATCGCATCACTTACTTCGTAACGTGCCTGGCCGAACATGTTGAAGCGCTCGAACGGTGTTTGGAAGACGTTGAATGGGTTGAAGTTGAAGGTCGAGAATGTCGGCACTAACTGCCCAGCATCATTGATTTGGTTGGTGCCGCCATTGCCCGTACCGCTCAGGAGCCGCGAGCCCGAGAAACGTGACGGGAACGCCGTACCCGATCCGAGCGCGGTGCCGCTGAAGGTTTCAATAGTGGTCAACGAAACGTCGCGAGCACCCTGATAAACAGGATCAGCCTGCTGGTAACCGATGCCAAACACCGCGTTACCACGTCCATCGTCGAAATTCGCGCCGATAGTCGCATCGACGCGGAAGACGTTTCCATCACCCTGTTCGGTGATCTGCTGCGAAGCCGAAACTTCAAGTCCGGCAAAATCTCTCTTAAGGATGAAGTTCACAACGCCGCCAACAGCATCTGCACCATAGGTGGTCGATGCGCCGCCGGTCAGAACGTCAACGCGCTCAACCAATGCGAGTGGAACGTTGTTCAAATCGACCTGACCACCGAAACCGGCAGGTACAATACGATTGCTGTCGAGCAGCACGACGTTACGGTTAGAGCCGATGCCGCGCAAGTTGACGAAAGATGCGCCACCGTTGCCGTTGTTGACCGCAGAACCGATCGAAGGAACGACACCAGGAATTTCGCGAAGAATTTCTTCGGCGAGGTTCGACTGGAGCAGTTCAATTTCGTCAGCGCCAGTCGTGTTGACCGGAGCGGAGCGCTCTAGATTAGGATTGCTGATAAGCGAACCGGTCACAACGATTTCGCTGCCCGTTTCTTCTTCTTCCGCTGCTTCTTGCGCGAATGACGGCGTTGACATCAACGCCAAGCCGATCGCAATCGGCGCCGCGGCATATTTAAACTTGCTGATACGTGTGTTTTTCACGGTATAGCCCCTTAGCTAATTCGGCTGCGACGCAATGAAATACCGCCGCAATCCAGTTAGAACTCCCCAGCATTACTGTCCAAGCGTGCGCGGCAACCCGTGCACCCAAAAACAGAATCCCTCCGGGTTGAGCGTGCTTTGACCGAAAAGCGGGAGTCACGCAAAGAAATTGCTTTGGCGCGACCGGAAAATTTCCCGCGTGTCACCTTTATGCAACAGTTTTGTTACAGCTGATTTTTGACGCTTGAGCGCCGATCTGCATTTCATTCATGACAGCGACAGCCCGCCGCGCTAATGGACCGAATAACAATCCCCCAGGAGCTGACTTTTTCCAATGCGCCCATTTCTGTTTGCCCGAGCCTGTATAATTGCGTCGCTTGCGGCTTGTTCGTTCATTGCTGCTAGCGCCCAAGCTCAGGAAGTGCCTCCTGCTCCTGCTGCTGTTCCCGTTGCCCCTTCTTCAGCACTGCCTGAAAACATCCTTCACCTCGATCTATCGACCGGCGGGCGGGTAACCATTCAGCTCTATCCAGAGGTCGCGCCCAGTCATGTTGATCGTATCAAGACGCTGGCACGACAAGGCTTTTATAATGGTGTCGTTTTCCACCGCGTCATTGACGGCTTCATGGCACAGACCGGGGACCCGACCGGAACCGGACAGAGCGGATCGCCGTTACCCGACCTTAAGGCGGAGTTCAGCAAATTGCCGCATTTGCGGGGAACCGTATCAATGGCACGCACAAACGAGCCCGATAGCGCGAACAGCCAGTTCTTCATTTGCTTCCAGCCACGTTTCAGCCTCGACAATAAATACACTGTCCTCGGCCGCGTAATGTCGGGCATGCAATTTGTCGACGTCATCGAACGCGGCGAGCCGCCTACTAGGCCGAGCAAGGTCCTTCAGGCGTCGATCGCATCGGATAATGTTCCCCCACCCGCGTTTTCCCCACCTACCGCGCCGCCTGCCGACGCGCCTATCACGGTCGATCAACTGAGCGGGTCGTAATCGCACTTTGATTTACTTATTGCTTCAGAATGCGCGTAGACCTTTTTGACTTTAACCTGCCGCCCGAGCGAATTGCGCTGCGGCCGGTATCGCCTCGCGACTCCGCTCGGATGCTTTGCGTTTCGGGTGGTGCAGCCGTGGTCGATGCGCAGGTTAGCGATTTACCGTCGCGGCTGCGCCAAGGCGACTGCCTGATCTTCAATGATACGCGGGTTATTCCTGCGCAGTTGCAAGGGACGCGCGGTGACGCGAAAATCGGCGCGACGTTGCACAAGCGTATCGACCTTCGCCGTTGGCAGGCCTTTATCCGAAATGCCAAACGCCTGAAGGTTGGCGAAACCGTCGATTTTGGCGCAGGCGTTATCGCATTAGCAGATGAACGCCATGATGACGGCAGCTATACATTATACTTTGAAGGCGATGAGCCTGTCGAACTGTTGCTCCAACGCGCAGGAACCATGCCACTGCCGCCGTATATCGCAGGCAAGCGACCGACAGACGAGCGTGATGCGCAAGATTATCAGACGATGTTTGCGCGAAAGGACGGCGCAGTTGCCGCGCCCACCGCGTCGCTGCATTTCACGCCCGAGTTAATAGCAGCGATTGAGGCTGCGGGGATCGAAACCGCGACGCTGACGCTGCATGTGGGGGCAGGCACGTTTCTGCCGGTGAAAGTCGACGACACCGCCGGGCACCGCATGCACAATGAATGGGGCCAGATTGATACCGAGACCGCGTATCATCTCAATACCGTCAAGGAAAATGGCGGTCGGTTGATCGCGGTCGGTACAACCTCGCTTCGCTTGGTCGAAAGCGCCGCAAATGAAGACGGCACGATTCAGGCGTTCTCCGGCGACACCGATATCTTCATCACGCCGGGATATCGGTTCAAGGCGATTGATGGCCTTATGACCAATTTCCATCTGCCCAAAAGCACATTGTT
>LNFK01000068.1 GCA_001464315.1 Sphingomonadales bacterium Ga0077559
GCGACCATTTCCTCGAACGAACCGATGTCGCGGGTCCGCACTGAAAAAGCACCCCAAAGCAGCCCTTGCCGCCGCGCGGTTGCCATGCTGGCGGTCAGCACCAAAAGCGGCACCGATGGACGCTCGCGAGAGATACGCCGCGCGGTCGAACCCGACGATGTAAAGCAAACAATCGCGCTGGTATCAATGGTATCGACGATCCGCCCACTTGCCTCGGCCAATGCATCGGCCGTGGTGGCATCTGCTGGGGTCTCGGTAAAGTGAATGCGCTTGTAGAAATCGGGGTCGCTTTCGACCTGCTGCGCAATCCGGTCCATAATTGAGACCGCTTCAATCGGCCATGCACCGGCTGCGGTTTCAGCCGAGAGCATCACAGCATCGGCGCCATCGTAGATCGCAGTCGCCACATCGGACACCTCAGCGCGAGTGGGCGATGGCGATGTAATCATAGATTCCAGCATCTGGGTGGCGACAACGACGGGCTTACCCATACGCCGCGCTGTCGAGACGATCTTCTTCTGAAGCGGCGGCACCTGTTCGGGCGGGAGTTCGACACCCAGATCTCCGCGTGCCACCATGACGCCATCGGCCAATTCGAGGATTTCTTCGAGCCGTCCGATCGCCGCCGGCTTCTCGATCTTGGCCAGTAAAGCCGCCTTGTTACCGATTAGCTTTTTGCCTTCGGCAACATCCTCGGGGCGTTGAACAAACGACATCGCGATCCAGTCAACGCCCTGCTCAAGCGCAAAGGCGAGGTCCGAGCGATCCTTTTCGGTCAGCGCGGCAATCGGCACTACGACATCGGGAACGTTCAGTCCCTTGCGATCCGAAAGCATCCCGCCAACTTCGACCTTCGTGTTGATATGGTCAGGGCCGATCTCGGTGACACGAAGCACCAGCTTGCCATCATCGAGCAACAGACGCGCGCCTATTTCCAGCGCTGCAAAAATTTCGGGATGGGGGAGATGCACGCGATGGGCATCGCCCGCCTTCTTGTCGGTATCAAGCCGGAAATTTGCGCCGGTTTTGAGTTCGACCTTGCCCTCGGCAAAGGTGCCGATGCGCAATTTGGGACCTTGTAGATCGACCAAGATTGTGGTCGGCCGGTTATAGGCCTTTTCGAGCGCCCGGATGTTGGCGATGAGTTGCACCTTGTCCGCCTGCTCGCCGTGGCTCATGTTGACACGGAAAGCATCTGCGCCTGCGCGGAACAGCTTTTCGATCATCTCGGGCGTGTCGCTAGCCGGACCGAGCGTAGCGAGAATTCGGACCTTGCGCATACGCGGTTTGTGATATTGCATCTGGTAAGGCTCCGGTATCTGGATTTTGTCGTTCATCAACTCCATAACGAGCCGAGCCGGTAACCGAAAGGGCGCATAGCTATGCATGATGACAAACAGATTTCAGAACAAGCCGCCGCCGCCGCATTCCGCCGCCTTGTCGTGCATCTGCAACACCGCCATGATGCAGAAAATATCGACCTGATGGGCCTCGCCGGATTTTGCCGCAATTGCTTGGCGGACTGGGTGATGGAGGCTGATGGCGGTCTGACCAAAGACGAGGCGCGCGAGTTAATCCACGGCATGCCAGCCGCCGAGTGGAAAGCAAAATATCAGAGCGAGGCAAAGCCTGAACAATTGCAGCGCATGAAAGAAAGCGTGGCGAAAAACGCCGCGCACGGATAGTCATCAGAATATAAACATACAGGGGAACGAGAATGAAGCGGGCAATTCTATCTGCAGCCATATTGCTGGCGACCACGCCACTGGCAGCTCAACCGGTTGGACCCACCTACATTCATGCCGGACAACTGCTCGACCAGCCGGGCAAGGCACCGCGCGGGCAATCGACCATTATTGTACGCGATGGTAAGATTGCCGAAGTGCGTGACGGATTTGCCGCGCCAGAGGCAGGCGCGCGGCTGGTGGACCTGAAATCGCAATTCGTCCTTCCCGGGCTGATCGATATGCACGTCCATATTTCCAGCGATGACAATCTACTTCGAAGCCGCCTTGAAGGACCGGGCCGCGATGTTGAAGACGTCTTTGTGATAGCTCAGGGTAATGCGCGCCGAACTCTCGAGGCGGGCTTTACGACTGTCCGTGATCTTGGCGGCGACGGCCGAACCACTACCAGCTTGCGGGATGCCATCAACAATGGAGCGATTGTCGGCCCGACTATTATCCCGGCGGGTACGATGGTATCTGTGACCGGCGGCCATGGCGGCGTTAACGGCCTCAATCGGGCCTATACCGATGCAGTTGCGGCCGGACGCAATAATATTTGCGATGGACCCGATGGCTGCGCGAGCGCGGTTCGCGCACAGATATCCGTCGGCGCAGAAGTCATCAAGTTCGCCGCCACCGGCGGGGTGCGTTCCAATGTTGCTGGCGGACTTGGCAAGCAGATGACCGATGCCGAAATGAAATCCATCGTCGATACCGGCCACAGCTTTGGCCGCAAGGTCACAGCCCATGCACATGGCAAGGAAGGCATTGATGCCGCACTTCGCGCAGGTGTCGATTCCATCGAACATGGCAGCTTCATCGATGATGAAACCGTAAAATTGTTCAAAGCGGAAGGCGCAGCGCTGGTTCCGACGGCCGTCGCACCGATCGCAGCGCTTGCGCAGGCGCGGCGCGGCGATGCACCGGCACCGCAACTCGCAAAAGCCGAAGAGGCCGGTATTGCCCATGCAAATAGCTTTGCCCGCGCCGTTAAGGGCGGCGTGCGTATATTGTTCGGTACCGATTCAGGGGTCGCACCGCATGGCGACAATGCCAAAGAATTCGCGCTGATGATCAAGGCTGGCATGACTCCGATGCACGCGATCAAGGCGGCAACCATAGATAATGCCGACGAACTCGGCCGCCCGCTCGGCGCCATCTTGCCCGGCCGTGACGCCGATATAATCGCATTGGACGGAAACCCTCTGAACGATGTGACCTTCCTCGAAAAAGTAGATTTCGTCATGCGTCAGGGCGTGGTGCACAAGCTCGGCGGCAAGCGGCAGCCCTTTCCGCCTCAATAATCAAAATCGGCGAACTGAGCATGGCTAATGGCGCGCGAGGCGGCTAATCGCAGGCGGTATCGATTCGGGGCAAGGGCCTCACCCAACATAACAGGAGAATTTCATGGCCGAGGGCAATGTAGCCGCCGATCAACTGCGTCTTTTCATCGAGCGTATCGAACGACTGGAAGAAGAGAAAAAGGGCATCGCCGACGATATCCGCGACGTTTACAGCGAGGCCAAGAGCCAAGGCTATGACGCAAAAATCATGCGCCAGATTGTCCGTTTGCGCAAGATGAGCAACGACGACCGCGCAGAGATGGAAGCGATTTTGGATACTTACAAATCGGCGCTTGGTCTGGCATAATTGGGTCTGAAAAGGAGACCCCACATGCTGATGACCACTACCTCAACCATCGAAGGCCAACCCGTCCGTCAATATCTTGGCGTCGTTACCGGCGAAGTCATTGTCGGGGCGAATATCTTCAAAGATCTGTTCGCGGGCATTCGCGATATCGTTGGCGGCCGTTCGGGCGCATATGAAAATTCGCTTCGCGATGCGCGCCAGACCGCGCTCGCTGAACTTGCTGCGGAAGCTCGCAATCTCGGCGCGGATGGTGTGATCGGCATCGACCTCGATTACGAGGTGCTCGGCAAGGAAGGCTCCATGCTGATGGTTACGGCGTCTGGGACTGCGGTAAAGCTGGCCTGAAGCAGGTGGCTTGCCGAATGGCGCACTCGTGATGTAAGGGCGCGCCTTCATTCCATTTCAGCTGAAAAGAAAAGAGCCATGGCAGGCCATAGTAAATTCAAAAATATCCAGCACCGTAAAGGCGCGCAGGACAAAAAGCGTTCAACAATGTTTTCCAAGCTCAGCCGCGAAATCACCGTCGCGGCCAAGATGGGGATGCCCGATGTCGACATGAACCCGCGCCTTAGACTCGCAGTCAATGCAGCAAAAGCCCAGTCGATGCCCAAGGATAATATTCAGCGCGCCATCGACCGGGCATCGGTGGGTGACGGCGACAATTATGAAGAAATGCGGTACGAAGGCTATGGCCCCGGCGGCGTTGCCGTGATCGTCGAGGCGCTGACCGACAACCGCAACCGCACCGCGACTAATGTGCGCACCGCATTTGCCAAAAACGGTGGAAATCTCGGCGCATCGGGCGCAGTTAGCCACGGCTTCGACCGGATGGGCTTGATTACTTATCCTGCAAGCATCGGCGATGCGGACGTGGTTTTCGAAGCCGCTCTTGAAGCCGGCGCCGAAGATGTGGAATCGGGCGAAGATGAACACAGCATCTGGACCGCAATGGATGGCTTGCACGAAGTTGCCAAAGCGCTTGAGGCAACGCTCGGTGCAGCCGATAGCGCTAATCTTGCTTGGAAGCCGCAATTGCTTGTTGAAGTCGACGAAGGCAACGCTGCGACTTTGCTGAAAATGATCGACATGCTTGAAGAAGATGACGATGTGCAGTCAGTGTGGGGCAATTATGATATGTCCGACGAGGTGATGGCGAAGCTGGGATGATAATCCTTGGATTAGACCCCGGCCTTGGCACCACCGGCTGGGGCGTGATCCGCAAAGAAGGTAATCGCCTGAGCCATATCGACAATGGTGAGATTGATACTGATGCGAAACTGCCGCTCGCGAACCGATTATTGTTGATCGATGCTAAGCTCGGCGCGGTGATTGATGAATTCCAGCCCGATGCGGTGGCGGTTGAAGAAGTATTCGTGAACAAAAACCCGCAATCGACGCTTAAGCTTGGACAAGCGCGCGGCGTTGTGTTGCTGGGCGCGGCTAAGGCTCGCGTGATCGTTACTGAATATGCCGCTCGGCTGGTCAAAAAGTCGGTAGTTGGCACCGGGAAAGCCGAAAAAGAGCAGGTCCAAGCGATGCTTCGGATATTGCTGCCGGGATTGAAACTGGCTGGCCCTGATGCCGCCGATGCGTTGGCAGTTGCGATTACCCACGCGCATCATATGCGCGGCTAGTTTGCGCTGGCTTTAGAAATTTTATTTTACGCAAAGGCGCGAAGATTTTTTAAGAGCGAAACCCAAAAATCAAGCCCGCACATGTCCAAGCGCATGAGAGGTTTAGGATAAAAGGCTACCCTCTTGAGAATCTTTGCGCCCTTGCGTGAAGCAAATCTTACCAGTTTTCAGCAAAGAACAAACCACGAAAATATCTTCGACATCCCGATTTCAAGCAGTTAAGACCGACTTATGATCGCAAAGCTTTATGGCCGCATTGACGAAACTGGCGCCGACCATCTGGTAATTGACATCTCGGGCGTCGGCTATCTGGTGCAGGCGAGCGCACGGACTTTGGCGGCTTTGGGCAAGACCGACGATTTCGCCACGGTCTTCACCGAAATGCAGGTTTCGGAAAACGACATGCGCCTGATCGGCTTTGCCACCAAGGAAGAGCGCGACTGGTTCCGCCTGTTGACCGGCGTGCAGGGCGTCGGCGGCAAGGTCGGGTTGGCGATCCTCTCCGCGATTGAACCCGCCGACCTGGCACTCGCGATCGGCAGCGGCGACGCGGCGATGGTGGCACGCGCGAACGGCGTCGGACCGAAACTTGCCAGCCGGATCGTCAACGAACTGAAAGACAAGGTCGGCGCGCTGGCAGGCATCGGCGGTGGCGCGAAGTTGGTTACTACAGCCAGCGGAAGCCACGCCAGCGACGCGATGTCGGCGCTCGCCAATCTGGGCTTCAAACCGGGCGAGGCAGGCAGCGCGGTGGCGCAGGCGGTCGAGGAATTGGGGCCCGATGCAACATTGGATGCGCTGGTTCGGTTGGCGTTGAAGAGGGCTTCGCGGTGAGACGCGTCCTCGTCCCTCCCCAACTACGTCACCCTGAATTCGTTTCAGGGTCCTTCGTGCGGTTAGCCCCGCCCAACCGGGGGCAAACTCAACCCCACCGCCAAATCAACCCAATGCGGATTTTCGGCGTAGATCAGGTTGATTTTCGAAGGCCGATGCCTGTTCTTCAACTGCTTCTCGCGCGCAATGGCAGCTTCCATCGTGCTAAAAAGTTCAAAATGCACCAGGCGGTAAATTGCATATTTGGAAGCATGGCCCGGCGTCAAATGCCCGCTATATTGCGACAGCCGTTTCAACAGGTCGGATGTTACGCCAATGCAAAGAGTGCTGTAAAGCTTGCTCGCAAGGATATGAACGCACGGCTGCTTTTCCTGTCTCATCAGCGGAGCTTCGCTGTAAAATGGACCCTGAAACAAGTTAAGGGTGGCGGGATGGAGAATGGATAACGCGGCGGCCCGCACCGCAACCTGCCGCTGCGGCCAGCTCGCCGCCATTTGCACCGGTGAGCCCGTCCGCGTCTCGGTATGCCATTGTTACGACTGCCAAAAACGCAGCGGTTCGGTCTGTGCCGCCCAGGCGCGGTTTCCGGCTGACGCAGTGATGATCAGCGGCGAGCATAAAGTCTACGAGCATGTCGGCGACAGCGGCAACATAGCCAGCTTCTATTTCTGTCCGACCTGTGGTTCGACCTTGTGGTATCACGCGCTTCCGCATTGCGATCTGTTCGCGATCCCCACAGGCGCTTTTGCCGACTGTGACTTCCCTGCGCCGCAATACTCGGTATGGGAGGGGCACAAGCATCCTTGGGTGACTATCAACGGCGGCGATATCGAACATTATGACTGACGACGACCGCCTTACCACGCCTGACAAGCGGCCCGAGGATGTCGATGCCGCGCTTCGGCCAAAAACGCTCGCCGAATTTATCGGGCAGGCCGCCGCTCGTGACAATCTTCGCGTGTTTATCGAAGCGGCTAAGGGGCGCGGGCAGCCGCTTGACCATGTGCTTTTCTTTGGCCCGCCGGGGCTTGGTAAGACGACGCTGGCGCAGATTGTCGCCAAGGAAATGGGCGTCGGGTTTCGCGCAACTTCCGGCCCGGTCATTGCCAAATCGGGCGATCTCGCCGCGCTGCTGACCAATTTGGAAGATGGCGATGTGTTGTTCATTGACGAAATCCACCGGCTCAGCCCCGTGGTCGAGGAAATTCTCTACCCAGCGATGGAGGACCGTGCGCTCGATATCATGATCGGCGAAGGCCCGTCGGCACGGTCGGTTCGGATCGATTTGCCTGCGTTCACTTTGGTCGGCGCGACCACCCGCCAAGGGTTGCTCACCACGCCCTTGCGTGACCGGTTCGGCATTCCGGTGCGGCTGAATTTCTACACCCATGCCGAACTCGAACTCGTCGTCACCCGCGCAGCTCGGTTGCTTGACCTCGGCATTGCTCCCGACGGCGCAAACGAAATCGCCAAGCGCGCCCGCGGGACGCCGCGTATCGCTGGACGGTTGCTCCGCCGTGTCCGTGATTTCGCCAATGTCGCGGGCGAACCCACCGTTACCGCAAAAATCGCCGACAGCGCGCTCAACCGGCTTGAAGTCGATGCCCTTGGCCTTGACGCGATGGATAGGCGTTATATGCACATGATTTCCGACATCTATCGCGGCGGGCCAGTTGGCGTCGAAGCGCTCGCTGCTGGCCTGTCCGAACCACGCGACACAATCGAGGATGTAGTCGAGCCATATCTGTTGCAGCTCGGCCTAATCGCCCGCACTGCGCGCGGCCGTTGCCTCAATGCGCCGGGATGGAAACATCTCGGCCTCAACCCGCCCGCTGGATCGCAAGACGGTCTGTTCGACAAATAAGCGCGACGAACCGAGTTTTTCTTTTGTCGCCCCCCTTGGCCGCAGAGTCCACTAAGGCTAAGCAGTTCGTCGATGAGCCATCCCCAGCCCTATCACGGCCATTTTGACGGCCAAAAACATCTATTCGCCGTCCGCGTCTATTTCGAGGACACCGATTTTTCGGGCGTCGTTTACCACGCGCGCTACCTGCATTTCATGGAGCGCGCGCGGTCGGACATGCTGGCGCGGGTGGGTATCGACCAGCGCGTGGTGCAAGAGGCAGGTCAAGGCGCCTATGCCGTTACTGAGTTGAACATCAAATACCGTCGTCCAGCAAAGTTCGACGATGCGCTTGTCGTGATCAGTACCGTCGAGGCGGTCCGGGCCGCGAGTTGCGATATTCATCAAACAGTCATGCGCGGCAGCGAAATACTGACCGATGCGAAAGTCACGGCCGCCTTTGTTGCCCCCAATGGCAAACCGCGCCGCCAGCCCGCGCATTGGGTTGCGGCGTTCCAGCCGATCATAAACCGAACCACAGAATAAGGACGCAAATGAACCTTCTGATTGCAACTCAGGGTGTGAGTTTCTCCCCGTTGGAGCTATTTCTTCAAGCCGATTGGGTGGTCAAGGCGGTCATCATAGGCCTCGCACTCGCCAGCATCTGGGCGTGGACGATCATTTTCAGCTTCATGCTCAAAATGGGCCGCATCAATCGCCAGACCGAGAAATTCGAACGCGATTTCTGGGCGAGCAGTGACATTGACGGCTTTTTTGGTTCGCACGGGAAAAGTGAGCTTCCTGTGGCCGTGGTGTTCTCGGCGGGCGTGGCCGAATGGAGGCGCTCGACCAATGGCAAGAGCATCGACCGCGCAGGAACACGCGAACGGCTGGCGACCGCAATGGACGCAACGATCGCGGCGGAAACCGACAAGCTTGCCAACCGGCTGAATTTCCTTGCCACTACCGGATCGGTTGCGCCCTTTGTCGGGCTTTTTGGCACGGTCTGGGGCATCATGCGGAGTTTCTCGGCGATTGCCGCAGAGCAAAACTCGTCGCTAGCCGTAGTCGCGCCAGGTATTGCCGAAGCCTTGTTCGCTACCGCCATTGGCCTGTTCGCCGCAATCCCTGCAGTTATCGCCTATAACCGCTTCTCGCACCGGCTGAACCAATATGAGGCGCGCATGGGCCGCTTTGCCGACGGTTTTCACGGAACGTTAAGCCGCGAATTGGAGCGTGAAAGCTAGAATATGGCGATGAACATATCCTCCGGCGGTAAACGCCAGCGCGGTCGCGGATCGCGGCGTGCGCCGATGGCGGAAATCAACGTCACGCCATTGGTCGATGTCATGCTTGTGCTGCTCATCATCTTCATGGTCACCGCGCCGTTGTTGGTCACCGGCGTCCCCGTCGAACTGCCTGAAAGCCGCGCCAATGCGCTCGACCAGAAGGACGAGCCGGTCGAAATCGCCATCGACAAGGAGGGGGCGACGTTTATCGACGGAACGGAAGTGCCGCCGAGCGAACTGGCGGCGCGCCTTGAAGAGCTTGCCGCTTCGCAAGATGCTGACAACCCGCGCCAGATCATGCTGCGCGGTGACACGTCGATCAGTTACGGCCAGATGATGGGCGTCATGGGGGAATTGAACCGTGCTGGGCTTAACAGTGTCAGCCTGGTCACCACGGGTTCAGGAAACGAAAACTAACAAGATGGCGATGGACCGGGCTGAAAAACTTGGACTTGGCGCTGCGGTCGGCGGCCATGTCGTGCTTTTGGGTGCGATGGCGGCAGGCCTTTTTTTGTCCAACGAACCACTTAAAAAGCCCGAAGCGATATCGGTTTCGCTGGTTGGAGAAATTGCCGAAGTCTCGACCGCTCCCGATGCCGTTCAGGAAGAACCGGCTCCGCCTGCAATCGCGGAGGCCGAACCGGCAGAGCCGCCGCCGTCTCCGACTCCGGTTATGAAAATCGAAAAGCCGGTGGAAAAAGCGCAAGTAAAGCCGGCCGAGAAACCCGTAAAGCGTGATGTTCCTCCCCCCGCAAAAACGGCGGTCAAGAAAGCTCCGGTTAAGCAACCGCCCAAAAAAGTTGCCGCAGCGGCAACCAAGAGCGGCAAAGGAACGACGCCTGCCAAACCGGGGGGCTTCAGCAAAAGCTTTGAAGACTCTATAAACAATGTTGGCAAGGCCCCCGGCGCTGGCAAGGCCGTTGGCACGCCAGCGGCCAAGAGCGGCGCCGAAGTGAAACGTTCGGTAAGCACGTCGCTGGCTTCGCAAATTCGAAGCCGCGTTCGCGCCTGCGCGCCTTCTGGGGTCGAGATCAACCAGATCGAAACGTTCGTGACGCTCAGCCTCGAGCCATCGGGCCGATTGACCAATGTCCAGTTCAACAAACAGACCGGCGTCAACGACAGCAACCGACCGCAGGCTGACCCGTTGAAGCAATGCATATTGCAATCGGTACGCTCTGCGTCACCGTTTAGCGGGCTCGACCCCGAATATCATGATATATGGAAAAGCCACGCGCTTCGTTTGCGTGCGACCGGATAAGGAATGAAAGCCATGAAGCCACAAATCCTCGCTGGAAAATTACTAGCGTTGTTAGCGCTTCTGCTGATGCCGCTGGCGGTGCAGGCGCAACCCGCGACACCGGCGGCGCCTGCCGAGGATGAACCCGAATTGGTCGAATTCGACACCGCAAAGACACGCTCGATTGCCGTCCCTGCTCTGGTCGCCCCTGCCCCCGCTGATACCCCTGCTGGCAACACCACCGCATTGGGCCGCCAGATCGCTGAAGTCATCTCCTCCGACCTGCGCGCATCGGGCGTATTTGAAACCAGCGGCCCCAATGGCTTGCGCGCGATTACGCTGGCTGAAGTTACCACACCGCAATTCGATTACTGGCGCGGCCGCAATGTCGAGCAATTGATCGAGGGCTTTGTTCGCGTTGGCGGCGACGGTAACCTTACGGTTGGCTGCTACCTATACGATGTCGGCAACGGCAATGAAGTGACGCGCCTTGGCTTTAACGTGCCCCCACGTGACTGGCGGCGGGCTGCGCATAAATGTGCCGATGCGATCTATTCGAAACTAACGGGCGAGCTGCCGTTCTTCGATAGCCGCATCGCTTATATTGCCGAGACCGGCCCCAAGGGCAAACGCGTCAAGCGGCTTGCGATCATGGATTCCGATGGCGCCAACCACCGGTTCATCACGAACGGCCAGTCGGCTGCTCTGACCCCGCGTTTTTCACCAAACTATAAGTCGATCCTCTATCTGTCCTATGTCGACGGCAACCCGCGCATTTATGTCTATGATATCGATGCCGGAAGGCAGCGGTTGATTACGCAAAGCAGGAACGCAACCTTTGCACCGCGCTGGTCGCCCGATGGTCAGACGATCCTCTATTCGATGGCAGTTGCTGGCAACACCGACATCTACAAAATTTCGGCCACGGGCAGCGGCACACCCGTCAAGCTGACCAGCTCGCCCGGCATTGATGTCGGCGGCAGCTTCTCGCCCGATGGGCGCCAGATCGTGTTCGAAAGCGATCGGGGCGGTAACCAGCAGATCTATGTGATGAACGCAGATGGATCGAACCAGCGCCGGATCAGCTTTGGGCAGGGCCGCTACGCCACCCCCGAATGGAGCCCGCGCGCCGACCTCATCGCCTTTACCCGCATCGCGGGAGATTTTCGTGTCGGTACGATGCGACCCGATGGTTCGGGCGAACGCTTGCTGACGAATAGCTGGCAGGACGAAGCACCGACCTGGGCGCCAAACGGACGCGTCATTCAGTTCTTCCGCACCGCCAAGGGCACCGGCAAAACCAGCATCTGGCAGGTCGATCTGACCGGTGCAAACGAACGTAAGTTGCCAACACCTGTTGACGGTTCGGACCCGGCTTGGGGACCGATTTTGCCGTAGCTGAGTTTATCGATTATTGTGGGGCCATAGACCAAGGAGAATCGCCGTGAACAACAGTATTAAAATGGCCGCTATATTGCTGGCTTCGACTGCGCTCATCGCAGGATGCGGCAAGAAAAAGGTCGAGCAGCTGCCACCCGTAGCCGAAGGCACCGAAGGCGAAATGGCTACTGATCCCAATGCAGGCACGGGTCAGATCGTTCCAGGCAGCCAGGAGGACTTCTTGGCGTCCGTTGGCCAATATGGCGACCGGATTTATTTCGACACTGACCGCTTCAATGTCGATACCGAAGACCAGACCACATTGCAGCAACAAGCGCAGTGGCTTGCGCGCTATCCGAACACTCGGATCACAGTCGAAGGTCATGCCGATGAACGCGGCACGCGTGATTATAACCTCGCGCTGGGCGAACGGCGCGCCAATTCCGCGAAAAATTACCTGACGTCTGTTGGCGTGGACGCCAGCCGCATCCAGACCGTCAGCTACGGCAAGGAACGTCCGCAAGCCATGGGTTCGGACGAACAGTCCTGGGCACAAAACCGCCGTGCGGTAACGGTTACGGTTCAGTAATTTTTAGGGCGGCGCGCTTTTGTCGAAGCGCGCCGCCTTTTAACATCGCTTTTCTTGACAATGCGTCATCCTTCCGCGCATGTTTTGCGTAGGATCTCGGGGGCGTAAAATAAGATGAGCGAAGACTTGGGCCAGCGCCACAGCGCGTTTCGTTTTCACGGAACATGGCAGGAATTTGCTGGCATAGCCTTCCCGAACTTGTTGCTGACCATTGTCACGCTAGGGATTTACCGTTTCTGGGCGACCACGCGCGAACGCGAATATTTCTGGGGCAAGACTGACTTCATCGACGAACGGCTCGAATGGACCGGGCGCGGAATCGAGCTGTTTATCGGCTTCATCATGGTGTTTTTCCTAATCGGCCTGCCGTTTATTATTATCCAGCTGATCTCGCAGGGTCTGATCTTCCGGGGCGAGACGATCATCGCCGGTCTGGTCACATTGTTGATGCTCCTGCTGCTCTTTTACCTGACCGGCGTCGCCTATTTCCGTGCTTTGCGGTACCGGCTAAGCCGCACGTACTGGCGCGGGATCAGGGGTGGCAGCGATGATCCCGGTTTCCAATATGGTATCTCCTATATGTGGAAGAGCTTTGCCGGGTGGCTACCGATTTTCCTGATGGTGCCATGGTCGATGATTTCTCTGTGGAACGAGCGCTGGAACGCGATGAGCTTCGGCCCGCATCGCTTTGTTGCGACCGCCGAATGGAAACCGTTGATGAAACGCTATCTGCTTTTCTATCTTGTGCCGTTCCTGATTTTTGTCGGCGCTGTCGTTTTCGGGATAGCGGTTGCAGCGTCGGGCAACAGCCCCGATGCGCTTGGCGGAACAGGGATGGCAATTGGCGGGATACTGCTGATCTTCGCTGTGCTTGCCATGTACATCATTCTTCCGCTTGCGGCGCTCGCCTTTTACAGCAAATATTTCCGCCTCGCTGTCGGCGGGCTTCGCCTGCACAATCTCGAATTCGAATTCCGCGCCCGTGCGCCGGATTGGATATTGTTCTTCCTCGCCAATATGGCGATCATCATCTGCACATTGGGCATCGGGTATATTTTCATGCCCTATCGCAGCTGGAAATTCTTCATCGACCATATGGAGGCCTATGGCGAGATCAATATCGACGAACTGACCCAGTCCGAAACGATCGTATCGAAACATGGCGAAGGCCTGCTCGACGCATTTGATGTCGGCGCGATATGACGGCACCAACATTCTTCGACGCCTGGCATTATGATGGCAAAAGTGCGATCAAACGCAAGGTCGAGGTCCAGACCATCGGCCAGCAATTTTTCCTGCTCGAAACCGAGCGGCGACATGGCCCCTTTATGTTCGCGGATGTCGAATATATCGCGCAGAAGGGCGATGTCGATGTTTACGGTCTGAACGGCGAGGACGGCTGGCGGCTGATGCTGTCGGGACCAGTGCCTACCGAACTTGCCGCAATGTTGCCCGCGCGGCGTCGATATGGCGGCTGGGTTGACCGGCTGGGCCTGGGCAAAGCAACCGTTGCGTTTACGCTCGCGAGCGCAGCCGCCGTTGCTGTGGTGCTCTTCAGCCCGCAATGGCTCGCACCACTCATCCCCTCTAGCGTCGACAAAAAGCTTGGCGACGCGCTGGTCGGTGATTTTGGCGGGCGGTTTTGCAGCACGCCTGCAGGCGATGCCGCGCTCAAGAAAATGGTCGCCTCGCTTGATCAGAACCCGCAGGATTTACAGGTCGAGGTTGCAAAGATCGATATGATCAACGCGGTCGCATTGCCCGGCGGCAAGGTCATATTGTTTGACGGCCTGGTCAAGCAGGCGCGCTCGCCCGATGAGGTCGCGGGCGTATTAGCACACGAAATCGGCCATATCCGCGAGAAGCATGTGATGCAGGCGTTGTTGCGGCAAATGGGGCTCGCCGTGGTTTTGGGCGGCGTTGATGGAAATAGCGGTGCGCTGGTCAACAACATGCTGGCGATGAGTTACAGCCGCGGTTCCGAAGCCGAAGCCGATGCACATTCGATGAAGGTGCTGGGCAACGCCGCGATTTCGCCGGTTGCGACGGCGTCGTTCTTTGAGCGTTTGTCCGAGCTCGACGGCAGCGCCCGCAGCGGCGATAAAGGCCAAGGCATAGCAGGCTACATGTCTAGCCACCCGCTATCTCGCGAGCGCAAAAAGGCGTTTGAAAAAAGCATCGTCAAAGGCAAGAATTACAAGCCCGCGCTGACATCCGCAGAATGGACCGAGCTTAGAACGATGTGTACGCAGGACCGCAAGGCGAAGTCCGGCTTCGGCTTTGATTTTAACTAGACGCTGCGTTATGGCGGCAGCAAAGGAGTACCAGTCTATGTTCCGCCGCCTGTTTGTCGACCACCCGAAAAGCGTCGATGAAAATTATGTCCAGCATTTCGGCGTCGCCAGCTGCTTTGGTTTCACGATGATCTGGGGCGGGGTCAAGGCGCTGGTCCATGCGGTGGTTCCAGGACTATGCATCACATCAGGCAGCGACACGGTAAAGCGGCTCAACACGATCATGGTCGAACAGCGCCGTGCCAAAGGGCAAGATGTTAGCCAGATGCTGACCGTCGATTGGGTCATTTGACGCCTAACGATCAGCCGCCGGAATTTGTGACGCGCGCCGACGGGGTTCGGCTGGCCTTTCGGTTCTTGCCGGGCAACGGCCCGACCCTCGTTTTCCTTCCCGGTTATATGTCCGACATGCAAGGGTCCAAGGCGCTGGCTTTGGCGGCATGGGCGGGGGCGCATGGCCGTGCGATGCTTCGGCTCGACTATTCAGGCTGCGGCGAGAGCGAGGGCGGGTTTGAGAATGGCACGCTCGACATCTGGCGCGACGATGTATTGGCCGTTATCCAGCATCTCAGCGTCGGTCCGATCATTCTAGTCGGCTCATCAATGGGCGGATGGCTCATGTTGCTGGTCGCCAAAGTGCTAGTTGAGCAAGTCGTGGCAATGGTCGGGATCGCTGCGGCGCCCGATTTTACCGATTGGGACTTTAACGCCGAAGACCGTGCCGAGATTGAAGCGAAAGGCCGGATCGAACGCCCAAGCGGCTATGGCTATGACCCAATGGTTATCACGCAACGCTTTTGGCAATCGGGACAGGATAACCGGCAAATGAACGGCGAAATTGCCATTGATTGCCCCGTCAGACTGATACACGGCCAAAGCGACCCCGATGTGCCGTGGAACACGTCAGTCCGGCTGGCCGAAAAGCTTCGTTCATCCGACGTGCAGACGATACTGATAAAGGACGGAGACCATCGGTTGTCGCGCGATCAGGATATCGCGTTGCTGATCGGCGTAGTGGCAAAACTCTAATTGCTCATCATCCCGAACTTTTTTCAGGATAACAAGCGGCGGTTATGCGTTGTCCCTGAAACAAGTTCAGGATGACGATATTTTTTGGATTTTCTGATGCTATTTTCTATACTTCTCCTCCAAGCTGCCGCGCAGCCCCTTCCGACGCTCTCTGAGGTACAATTCACCGAATGCCTCGATCTGGCGCGCAAGGACGCGCCGTCGGCGATCATCGATGCAAGCCTATGGACGCAGCAGGGCGGGGATTATCTTGCAAGGGCCTGCCACGGATTTGCACTCGCGACCGATTTCAAATTCGATTTGGCCGCATCTATATTGGCCGAAGCTGCCAAGGGCGCAGAGGAAAAGGGCGATGCCCGCGCGTCGCGGTTCTGGGCGCAGGCGGGTAACTCTGCCATCGCGGCTGGACAGCCCGAAGCCGCACTCGATGCCCTGAACAAAGCCCTTGCTGCCGCAACTCTGGACAATGCCGAGCGCGCCGACAGCGAAATCGACCGCGCCCGTGCAATGGTCGCAATGAACATGACGGCCGACGCGGAGAAATCGCTCGCAACTGCCCGTCAGTTTTCCCCGGAAAATGGCGCAGCTTGGCTATTGTCGGCGACGCTGGCACGGCGACTGAACAAGTTGCCCGACGCGTTGACTTACATACAGACCTCAGCGGCGCTCTTGCCGCGCGACCCTGCCGTCGCGCTTGAGGCGGGCAATATCGCTATCGAAGCTGGCGACGAAGCCAACGCTCGAAAACAATGGGAGCAGACGATCGCGATTGCGCCCAATAGCCGCCAGGCGACTAGCGCACAGGCGCAACTTGCGGCGTTGAGTCCAGCCCCAACGCCGTCAACCGAGGCTCAATCGAGATAATATTCGACCGTCGTGACCACACGTACCTTTTTATAGGGCGAGTCCGAAACGCCCCAGCCGCCAGCGCTATCGCCGTCACGGGCCGTCACTTCGAAATAGCCTTGCGTGGCGGATTTGATGCTGCCGACGCCGGTGCCGCTATCTTGGGCAAACTGCTCAGCAGATTTACGCGCGTCTTTGGTGGCCTGCGCTATCATTTCCGGCTTGATCGAATTGAGCTTTGTGAAGGTATAGCTCATACCCGATCCTTCTTCGATCTGGACGCCGCTCTTGACGATATCGAACTGCTTCTTGACCGCCGCTTCGGCCTTTTTGATGTCCGTAGTCCGCAGGCTCATCCGTTGTTTGACGGTAAAGGTCGTGATGCCGTCATTGGTATATTGAGTGACATTGGCGCCCGTGGGCTGAATTGCGTCGGCATCGAAGCCGAGTGATGTAAAAAACGTCTGGATCGCGCGCGTGTCGCCATCAGCCTTCGCCTGAGCGCTCTGGAGATCGCCAGCGGCGGCCGAATAGGCAATCGTCCATGTCGCGAGATCAGCAGTGACATCGCGCTCGGCGAGGCCGCGGACCGTGACCGCCCGGTCGGCCTGCTTCATCCGCACCAGTCCGTCACCCATCAGGTAACCGCCAACAATCAAACCCGCCGCAAGCAAGCCGGTGCCTGCCAGCCAGGCACGCCCTTGATTGGCGGTTAAGCGGCCCAACCAGCTATGATTTCGATTGTCCGAAACTTCCTCGCTCATTTTACATTTCCCTGAAAAATTCGAACCCGCCGCCTGCGTACGCCCCTTGCGCCACCTGCTGTCTGGGTTCATTGATTGCGCCGACCTATACCGCTGCGTTATTGCATCCATAGCGATGAACTGTGTCTGAATAGAGACGAATGGAGTTTTAATGCCGACCAAATATCTCCACACGATGATCCGTGTGACTGACCCCGACGCAACTGTAGCATTCTTCAACCTTATTGGGCTCGAAGAAACCCGACGATTTGACAGCGAGGCTGGCCGCTTCACACTTATTTTCCTCGCCGCTCCCGGTCAGTCGGGGATCGCGGAAGTCGAGCTGACCTACAATTGGCCGCCTGCCGACGGCAGCGCTGCAGAAGAATATAATGAAGGCCGAAATTTCGGGCATCTCGCTTACAGGGTCGAGAATATCTACGAAACGTGCCAGCGTTTGATGGACGCAGGCGTTACGATCAACCGCCCGCCGCGCGACGGCCATATGGCTTTCGTCCGCTCACCCGATAATATCTCGATCGAACTACTTCAGGATGGTCATCTAGAGCCAGCCGAGCCATGGTCGTCGATGCCGAACACGGGCCATTGGTAAGATGGGTATCGAGGTCGTCCGCATACCCGTTCTTTCCGACAATTATGTCTGGCTGGTACACGAACCTGTCAGCGGCGAAACGATGGTGGTCGACCCTGCGGTCGGTGAACCTGTGCTTGCCAAAGCCGATGAGCTTGGCTGGAAAATCACCCAGATATGGAACACGCACTGGCACCCCGATCACACGGGCGGCAACGCCGAAATCAAGGCAGCGACGAGCTGTATCATTACAGGGCCCGAGGCTGAGTTTGGTCGAATCCCGACTCTCGATATTCAGGTGAAGGGCGGCGACAAGGTCATGCTGGGCGAGGTGTCGGCCCAAGTCATGGATGTGCCTGCCCACACCGCCGGGCATATCGCCTTCCACTTCGCCGAGGACCACGCCGCGTTTGTCGGCGACACTTTGTTCGCAATGGGCTGTGGCCGATTGTTCGAGGGCACAGCTGACCAGATGTATTTAAACATGCGCAAGCTGGAAGCACTTGGCGACGACACCATAGTATATTGCGCGCATGAATATACGCTCAGTAACGGTAGTTTTGCGCTGACGATCGAACCAGATAACTCGGCATTGGTTGAGCGCATGGCCCAAGTCACCGCAATGCGCGAACGCGGCGAACCAACGGTACCGACCAGCATCGCTCTGGAACGTGCCACCAATCCGTTCATGCGCGCCGCATCGGTCGGTGAACTCGCCGCACGAAGAGCTGCGAAAGACGCCGCCTAATGAAAGTCGCGCGAATTCGGTAATATCCGCACGTCGCGCGGGTGGCCGTGGCGCGGATAGACTGGCCTCGCGAACTCGTCATTATGCGGGATCGGCACATTGGCGTCATGCTCTTGCGATAGAAGCTGCAGTTCGTGCGTTCGGTCAGTCACCGTCGTCGCCATCAGGTGAACGACACCTTCCTTGCTTCGCTGTACTTCGCCCTCAATGACCATCAACCGCGATGCCATCACGGCGCGCCGCTGTCGTTCAAACAAGCGCGACCAAAGCAGCGCATTGGTAACCCCGGTCTCATCCTCGATAGTGATAAATATCGCATTGCCCTTGCCGGGTCGTTGTCGGGTCAACACCACGCCAGCTGTCTTCACGCGCGCGCCGTTCTTCGCTGCGCTAGTCGCGGCGCAACTGAGAACGCCTTCACTGGCAAACAGCCCGCGCAGAAATTGCATCGGATGGCCTTTCAGCGACAGCCGAGTCATCTGATAATCTGCCGCGACATGTTCACCAAGCGGCATCGCTGGCAACACCACATCCTCCTCTTGCGCCAATTCGCGCGCCTTGGCTGCAGCAAAAAGCGGCAGTTCGTCCGAAGGCGTCCGCCGCGCTTCCCAAGCCCCTTCGCGCCGGCCAAAGCCCAACGACCGAACCGCATCGGCATCGGCGAGCAGGTGCAAGGCGCGGGACGGAATCCCTGCCCTTCGCGCCAAATCCTCCATCGAAGCAAAGGGTTGGTGCTGGACAATCGTCTTGGCCCATTCGGCGCGAAAGCTGTCGATCTGCCGCATACCGATACGAAGCGCACCGTCTTCGATGCTATTATCCCAGCCGCTGGCATTGACATCGATTGGCCGGACTTCAACGCCATGCTCCTGCGCATCCCGCACAAGCTGGGCTGGGGCATAAAAGCCCATGGGCTGGGAATTGAGCAAAGCCGCAGCAAAAATCGCTGGCTGATGGCATTTGAGCCATGAGGAAATATAGACCAGATGTGCAAAGGCCTGAGCATGGCTTTCAGGAAAGCCGTAACTGCCAAAACCCTCAATCTGCTTATAGCAACGTTCGGCAAAATCGCGTTCATAGCCGCGCTCGATCATGCCGTTGATCATCTTATCCTGATATTCGGGCATCGTCCCCACATTGCGGAACGTCGCCATGGCCCGGCGCAGTCCATTGGCCTCGTCGGGGGTAAATGCCGCCGCCACCATCGCCAGTTTCATGGCCTGTTCCTGAAACAGCGGCACTCCGAAGGTTCTGTAGAGAATATCGTGAAGCTCATTGGGATCATGCGGGGGGGATGGAGAGGGATATTCCACCACCTCTTCGCCGTTGCGCCGCCTTAGATAAGGATGGACCATATCTCCCTCGATCGGTCCAGGCCGGACAATCGCGACCTGGATGACGAGGTCGTAAAACTCCTTGGGCTTTAGCCGGGGAAGCATGTTGATCTGCGCCCGGCTCTCCACCTGAAACGTCCCGATGCTGTCTCCCTTTTGCAGCATTTCATATACCTTGGGGTCTTCAGGCGGCACCGACTGGAGATCATAGTCCCCTTGTCCATGCAGCCGCATCAGATCGAAACTTTTGCGAATGCAGGTCAGCATACCAAGCGCCAAGATGTCGACCTTCAACAGCCCAAGCGCATCGATATCATCCTTGTCCCATTCGATAAAAGTCCGGTCGGCCATTGCGCCATTGTGGATCGGCACCGTTTCATCAAGCCGGTTCTCGGTCAGCACATAGCCGCCGACATGCTGTGACAAATGGCGGGGGAAATCGAGAAGCTGCCCCACAAAGGCATGGAGCCGCGCGACTTCCGGATTGTCAGGATCGAACCCGGCTTCAATCAGGCGGCTTTCGGGCAACTCCCTCCCGAAACTTCCCCACACTGTCCCAGCCAGCCGCGCCGTGACGTCTTCGCTCAGCCCCAAGGCCTTGCCCACTTCGCGCACAGTGCTGCGCGGGCGGTAGTGGATCACCGTTGCGGCAATTCCGGCGCGGTGGCGGCCATAGCGTTCATAGATATATTGCATCACCTCCTCGCGCCGCTCATGCTCGAAATCGACGTCGATATCGGGTGGTTCATCGCGTTCCTCCGAAAGAAAGCGGGTAAACAGCAAATTGTTGGCGATCGGATCTACTGAGGTGATCCCGAGTAAATAGCAGATCACCGAATTGGCGGCCGATCCGCGTCCCTGACACAATATCGGCGGATCTTGTGTACGGGCAAATTTGACGATGTCGTGAACCGTCAAAAAATAACACGCATAGCCCTTGCTGCGTACAAGGCCGAATTCCTCATCAAGCGCCTTCGTCAGCTTTTCGGAAAATCCATCCGGATGACGCCGATGTGCTTCTTCCAATACCATATGTTCAAGCCAGCTTTGTGCCTCCCAGCCCTCAGGCACTGGTTCATGCGGATATTCATAGCCGAGCTGGCCGAGATCGAATTCGATCTGGTCGAGGAAATATGCTGTTTCTTGGATAGCCTCAGGCGCACTGGCAAAAAGCCGCTCTATTTCGGATGGAGGCTTCAGATAGCGCTCGGCATTGGCCTGCAGATTTGCCCCGGCGTCCTTCACGCACATTCCCAAGCGAATGGCGGTCTGAACATCGTGCAAGGGGCGGTTTTCCGCATTGGCGTAAAGCGCTTCATTCATGGCTAGGAGCGGGATGCCGGATTGCTTCGCCAGATGTTGAAGCTCGAAAAGCGCGCGGTCGTCTTTGCCGTGCCGGTGCATGACGGCCCCAAGCCACACGCAGTGCGGAGCCAGTTTAGATATCCTCGCAAGAATATTTTCAAGGCCAACCGGTGTCTGTTCGACCAGCCTTAAACCTTCACTTGCTTCACGATGCAAATAATCAAGCGGCTTTTTATGGGCTGTTGCAACATCGGCAGTCGAATTCGGCAAGATAATCAGCAGCAGGTCCTGCACATGTTCCGCCAGATCATCAAAGCGCAATATGCAACTTCCCTTTTGGGATCGCATATTGCCAACGGTCAGCAAGCGGGTCAGCCGCCCCCAGCCCAGACGGGTTTTCGGATAAGCGATAATATCCGGCGTTCCGTCGGCAAATACCAACCGGGCCCCGGTCACCAGCTTGAAATCGGTTGGCAATTCACCGGCATTTCTGGCCCTTTTGACCGCAGACCAGGCTCGCACCACGCCAGCGACACTGTTGCGATCGGCAATCCCGATGCCGGTCATGTCCAAGGCCGCAGCCTGAAAAACCATCTCTGCAGGCGAGGAAGCCCCGCGCAGGAACGAATAATTGGTCGCTGCGGCTAATTCTGCATAGCTCATGCAAACAGCCCGTGCAGATACCAGCAGGGACTCTCGGTTTCGTCATAAAGCCCGCGCCGGAACAGCCAGAAACGATTACCTTCCTTGTCCTCCACGCGGTAATAATCGCGGGTGAGGCCGCCGTTTCCTGCCTCATATCCACGTTTGTGCCGCCACCATTCGGGCGCCATGCGCTCCGGGCCTTCGAAGCTGATAATCTGGTACAGATTGCGCCGCCAGCGGAACTGGCGCGGCGGGCCATCGGGAATCGAGGCCATTACCTCGATGGCTTGCGGCGTTTCGAACAGCCGCAAGGGCCGCATCGCGGGCTCGCCCGGTTGGGGCGTTTGCCAGTCGCCATGTGACGCACCGGATTGCGCCGCACGTTCCAGCGCCGCGCGTTCGGGGATATGGCTGTCGCGCGCATGGAAATGCCGCACCCGGTCTGCCCCAAGCCTTACGCTCAGCCGGTCGATCAACGCGACGGCTTCGGCATCGGTATCGACTTTTTGCTCCAGCCCCACTTGAACGCTGGTCAACGTTTCGGCCAGCGGGACGGCAAGCCGGATGAGATCATAACCAAAGCCGGGATCAAGCGGATCAGCCAGCGCGTCGATGCGTTCTCGGATGAGGCGCATCAGCAAGCTTGAGTCCCGCGTCGGCCCGCCCGTGTCTACGCCCAGCCGCGCGACATGGCCGTCGCTTCGGAACAGGCTGACCTCAAATCTCCGTCCGCCCTGCCCGCGCTCGCGCAACTGCACCGCAGCCGCGCCCGCCAGTTGCTCGATCGTCGCAAGCACATCATTGGTCCGCGAAACGGGTTCGGCAAAATTTTGCGCGGTATGGATTGCGGGCAGGCTACGGCGCGGGATAATACGCGGATCTTCTTCCTCCAGCAGCCGCGCGAGCTTGATGACGACAGCTTTGCCGAAACGCGCGGCCAAGGGTGTTCGCGGACGCTTTGCCAGATCACCGATGCTTTTAAGTCCTGCGCGGCGAAGCGCCTGATGCACCTTGTCGCCGCTTTCGAGTGCTTCAACCGGTAGCGCGCCGATAGCAGCTTTTGCATATTTCGCCTTTGCGCGCGCGCTATCCGGGGTAGCCCCCAAAGCCAGACGGCCACTGAGACCATGACGTCGCAGCCGAGCTTTCAAATCCTTTGCCAGCACCGCCTCATCTTCGCCGAACAAATGCACGCAGCCAGTGATATCAAGCAGCAGCCCTTGCGGAGGATCGAGCATGCAGGCAGGCGTATAACGCTCGCAGCCATCGGCAAGCCAGCCAAGCAATTCGATATCCGCCGCCGGATCATGGTCGAAAACCGCAAGCTCGGGCACCCGCGCCCGCGCGTCGGCAAGCGCGGTCCCCAGCATCAGGCCAAGCCCAAGCGCCGCGCTGTCGCAAGCCGCGATCCGCATCGCGCCGCGATCCTTTTCGGCCAGCACAAAAGGTCCGTCAGGCCTGGATCCGCAGCTCCGGATCAGCCTCTCCGCCGGTAACAACGGTAGAAAAACCGCCAGATAGCGGCGTGTCGTGAAAGCTTCGTGTTGCATGATCCCAGGTTACTTTCGCCGTAAAAGGCGCAATGCCGCCGCGATGGCGCAGCAGGCTGATGTCGAATGTTGCAAGCCCGGGCGCGTTGCCGGGCAAGGGCAGCGAGGGCGCCGAACGTATCTGCCAACGCGTACTCGCCGCGCTTGGCATCGGCACAGCATCGCCGCGCACCAATAACGCCAGCACACCTGATTCTGCCGCCGCCAACGCCAGCCGCCGCGTCGATGTAAGGTCGATCAGCTTCGCATTGCCCTGCGCTTCCAATATCACAGCGCCCGCCGCCTTCGACCGGATGCTGTCCGCCGTAGCCCGCAGTGCATCGCGCAAATTCGCCGCCTGCACCAAAATCATCTTTGCCGGATTGCCCCCCAGCTCGGCTAAACCCGGCGGATAGAGACGTCCAGAGCCTTGTCGTTCCTTGTCGCCCGAAATCCAGAAAATGCGTGCCCCAAGCTCTGGCAAGCGGAGTGCCAGCAATAAGGCAAAGGCGGCGGCGGCAATCGCGTCGCCCTTTTGCGCGCCAAAAAATTCATGCAGCCCGTTGCGCACTATGCCGCCCTGCAATCGGTCATCGACCGCAGGCGCGCCAACAGGCAGCAAGTCCTGCTTGTTTGGCTGATATTCCCGCCAATTGCCGCGCGCGAGCAGGGGCGATGAAATGTCAGATAGAATCACCTCATTGTTCATGATTTGTTCTATACTCACTTTTTTTCTAAATGGGGAGTCGCCTTTTTATCAGCGAAATGCGTTTCCCTTGATATAGAACTCCAAGAGGAGATTGCATGGACCCCGATAAATCTGAAAGCGACAGCATCTGGTGCCATGCAAAGGCCACCCGCGCGCACCCCATTATCGACGCTGCCGACTATTTCGAAATCATACAGGCAGCGATGATGAATGCCAAGTACCGGATCATGCTGATCGGGTGGGATTTCGATACGCGAATTGACCTGACACGCAGCCGTCGCAAGAAAGGCGATCCGCCCAAACGGCTTGGCGATTTCATCCTCTGGCTTGCCGACCGCACGCCCGGCCTCGAAATCAAGCTGCTCAAGTGGAATATCGGCGCCTTGAAAATGCTCGGGCGCGGGCAGACCATTGTCGACGTTGCCAAATGGGCGATGCACAAGCAGATCCAGTTCAAGCTCGACGGTGCGCATCCAGTCGGGTGCAGCCATCACCAGAAAATAGTCGTCATCGACGACAAGATGGCAGCGTGCGGTGGCATCGACATGACCGCCGACCGCTGGGACACGCGCGATCATATCGACGGCGACCCAAGGCGCAGACGGCCTAATGGCAAATTATACGGCCCTTGGCACGACTGCACGATGCTGGTCGAAGGCGATGCGGCGGCGGCGCTTGCCGTGCTCAGCCGCGCGCGCTGGGCGCTCGCGGGCGGAGATCCGATGGAGCCCTGTCCTGCTGATGCCGTTTCGCCCTGGCCGGAGTTTCTGAAAGCCGATTACCAATATGTCGAAATGGGTATTGCCCGCACCCGCGCCGAATATGAAGGTGTATGGGAGATCCGCGAGATCCAGCATCTGTTTCTGGAGCAGATCGCGAAAGCGAAGAAGTTCATTTACGCCGAGAACCAATATTTTGCCTCGCCAAAAATCGCCGATGCCATCGCCAAGCGGATGGCCGAGCCCGACCCACCTGAAATCATCATCGTCGGGCCGGAAAAAGCAGATGGCTGGCTCGAGCAGAGAGCGATGGACGGCGCGCGCGCGCAATTGGTGCGCGCGATCGGCGAGCATGACCGCGAAGGGCGTTTCGGGATATATATGCCAAAGACCAAGGGCGGCGATGCCATCTATGTCCACGCCAAGCTGATGATCGTTGACGACCGGATATTGCGGATCGGTTCGGCCAATATGAACAATCGTTCGTTGGGGCTCGACAGCGAGTGCGATATTTTTATTGATTGTGATCGTCCGGGCAATGAAAGCGCATGCGCCAATATCAAGGCGCTGCGTGCAACTCTGCTTGCCGAACATTGCGGTCTGTCCACCGAGCGCGTAGCGCAATTGCTAGACGACGGCACCCCGATGCGGGACATTATCGCTCAACCCAGCGGCAATGGCCGCACACTCGACCGGCTCAAGCTACCAGATCTCGACGACACAGAAAAAGCCATCGCCGACAACGCCGTACTCGATCCGGAAAATCCCGATGAAATGTTCGAACCTTTTTCAAGCCCCGGCCTATTCGCGCGGGTCCGAAACTTACGGAAACCGCGCGAATAAAGTCGGCTTACTCCCAATAATAAGGCAGGCGCTTGCGTGTGCCGGTCACTTCCTCATTGAGCGTAGCGGCATCATAAAGCCGTCCGCCGATCATGACCTTGAACACCTTGTCCGAATTGCGGATGTCGGCGCTTGGATCGGCATCGAGCACCACCAAGTCGGCAAGTTTACCCGCTTCGATTGAGCCTACATCCTTGTCGTAACCAAGCGAGCGCGCGGACTCGATTGTGCCCGCCGCGAGCGCCTCTACGGGTGACATGCCTCCGCGCACAAATGACCATAGTTCCCAGTGCGCTGCGATGCCTGCTTCTTGCCCATGCGCACCAATAGCAACGGGCACGCCCGCCTTCGCCAGTTTATGTGCCTCGCGCGCGGCATTATCGTCGACATAATCGTCCTCTGGCGCAATCTCTCGGCGTGCATTGTTGGCCGCAAGTTCGGTAGGCGGATAATGTTTTGCCATCAACGGATGGCGGAACACTTCGGTGTGCGAGCGCCAATAGGGGTCACCTGCCGGGCCGCCGTAGGTCACGACCAGGGTCGGCGTATATCCGACCTTCGATTTCGAGAAAAACTGCACCACGTCGTCGTAGAATATATCGAGCGGCACATTATGTTCGACCGTGGTGTTGCCGTCGGCAATCAGGTTCATGTCCATGCCGAACAACGAACCGCCCTCGGCAACCGAACGCATGTTTTCCTGGATCGCGGCAGCGACCACCTGCTGACGCTGTTCACGGCGCGGTTGGTTGTAGTTTTTGACGCTATGCGCGCCTTGCGCTTTCAACCGGCGGACATGGGCCAACGCGTCGTCAAGACTGTTGATTTCAGCATACACATCAGCGGCCTTTGCCCCATAAACGATTTCGCCTGTGGAGAACGAACGTGGCCCTACAATCAGACCTGCACGCTGCATCTCGACAGCGGGGAAAACAGTCGCCGCGCTGCTCGAAGGATCGTGCCGCGTGGTAATGCCCATCGCGAGGTTGAGCATATTCACCCAGTTCTGCTGCGGGGTCATTTCGTCGACCCCATGCGGGCCATGCGCGTGAGCATCGACGAGGCCTGGGATGATGGTCTTGCCGGTGAAGTCGACGGTTTTCGCGCCTGCCGGAATTGACAGTTCGCCTGCGCGGCCGACCGCCTTGATCCGGTCGTTTTCGACCAGCACCACGCCGTTGTCGATGATGCCGCCGGTCTTGTCCGCCATCGTGACTATGCGCGCTCCGGTGAATGCGACCAGTCCCGAAGGCCGGTCCGATTTGATGGACATGGCAAGCGAGACGCCGGTCTTTGGTGGTTCGAACTTGGCTGGCTTGGCGTCCTTGGCCAAAGGCGCGTTGGGATAAAACGCGGCGGTTTGCGCCGAATAAAGCGTTGGCCCGATCGCCCAATGAAGCGCGTTTCCATTGTTGCTCCAATGGATATAGTCCGCGCCGCCGTTGCTGACCTTCGTGACCGGCAGCGGCCCGCCACTGGGCGACGCGCTAACCTCCTGCGTGCCTGGCATCAGCGGCATGACGAAGGCTTCGTAATTCTGACGGAAGGCGAAGTTGTTGCCGTCGGGCGATACTTCGTAAATGGTCGTCAGTTCACCGCTGGCATGGCTGCGTTTGGCTTCGCCGCTTAAGTCGGTGCTGACCAGCAAGCGCTTGCTCTGGCCGTTTTCCGTAAAGAAGACACGGTCGTTGCTGCTGCCAAAATGCGGAGCGGTACCGCCAGCATTGACGCGCACGACATCGCCGCCTGTTGCGGGCATGCGGTAAATTCCGGGCTGGTCGGACATCAAAGGCGAAGTCAGGCCGCCGCCTTGCTGCTTTTCAAATACGATGGTCTTGCCATCGGGCGAAAAGCGCGGGCGGGCATAATGGCCGGCCTGTGGCGTGACCTTTTTGGCCACCCCGCCCGATGCGGACATCGTGCGGATTTCGCCTAGGCCCTTGTCGGTCCAGGCAACATAAGCGATCGTTTTGCCGTCGCGCGACCAAGTTGGATAGCCTTCCATCTCGGACCCCGAAGTCAGCCTCCGCGCTGCGCCGCCGCTGGCAGATTTTGTCCAAAGCTTGCCCGTCGTTTCGAAAACTACCGTGCGCCCGTCAGGCGAAGTCACCACACTGCGTGGCATCGAGGTATTGAACTCGGCAGGCGCAACTTCGACCGGAGGGCGCGGCGGATCGATGACCCCGCGTGTATCGGAAATGCGGAACGGAATTTCGCTCGAAGCGCCGCTTGGCCAATCGACCTTGCGGATCTTTCCGCCGGCCCAGAAATAGATGCTCTTGCTGTCGGGCGACCAGTCCATGTTCGGATAAACACCGGTGACGGCCCAGGTTTCCTGAACGTCTTGGTCGAGCGCATCATAAATCTTGCGCTCTTCACCGGTCGACAGGTCTTTTACATAAAGCTTGGATTTGGTCCGTTCACGGCGGACGAAGGCGATTTTTTTGCCATCGGGCGATGGCGTCGCGCGCACCGAACCGCCTGTGCCGGCAACTGCAGTTTCGGTTTTACCGGTCTCGATTTCGTAACGCTCGATATCGAAAATCTGGCCGTTCGAGTCTTGCGCATATTGGAAAATCGGTCCCGGAGTAATGTTGCGAGTGTAATAGATATGCTTGCCGTCAGGAGCGTAGATCGGCTCGCCCAGTTCCTTCTGGTGCTGCTCGTTTGGCTTTTTGACCAGTTGCACGCCAGCGCCGCCCGAAACATGATAGAGCCAGACCTCACCAGTGCCAAGCGACCGGCCAGTCGTGAAATGCTTCTTCGCCGCGATAAACCGTCCATCGGGGCTCCAGCTTGGCTGGTTGAGCAAGCGAAACTCTTCCTTGGTCAGCTGGCGCTTGTCCGAGCCATCGGCGTTCATGATCCAGATATTGTCGCCGCCGCCACGGTCAGAGGTGAAGGCGATGCGCCGTCCATCGGGCGAAAAGCGCGGCTGCGTCTCGAACGGCAACCCCTCGGCAATTCGCGTCGGCGTTCCGCCGGTCGCGGGGATCGTGTAGATATCGCCTAGCAAATCAAAGGCCAGCGTGCCGCCATCGGGGCTGACATCGAGGTTCATCCACGAACCTTCATTGGTGTTGATCTCGATTTGGCGAACCGTAAGGCCGGGAGGTGCGGCGACATCCCATTTCGGCGGCTTGTCGTCGGCGGCTGGTGCTTGCGCGAATGCGAGTGCCGGAATGCATGCCGCGCTGAGCAACAATGCAGGTTTCAAAATATTCTTCATCTTAAAGCTCCCCGATATATTTTCTTATATGCTGTCATGCCTAACGCTGCGCCGCAAGCACGCATGTTCGCTTCGATGATCGGAGGCCAGCGTTCTGCGAACAGCAAATTCGCGTTGGGTGCACTTACCTCGTTACCCGACCTTCGGACGGCAAGAGCAGGCAACCGGGGTATACACTCCGAAACGGCTACCGCCTGCCAATGCTACCGATCCCGAGCAAACGCACGCAGGGGAATCAGCCGGTAACGTGGCCGGAAGCGCGGGAAGTTCGGGTGCCGGCGGATGTCTTCGTACGTGCGCAGCAGCTTTGCCTGCAGGATTGGGCCGCCCACGGAACGACTCACTTTTTAGGTGATGTCCTGTAATCGCCAGACTTGGCCAGCCACCTTTCGAGGCTCGGGCGCCGGTTATTGGTGCTGCGGATCGTGCTTTCGAATATTAGCGGCCTTTCGCCGAACAGCGAATGCTTATGGCAGACCTATCCCGTGTGGCTGGCGCGCAGCGTCGGCAAGGGCGTGACATATACGTTCAGCCGGAGTGCCCAATCAAACGCGGCGCAGCCGAGCGGAATGGCTTTCGAACGCGCGATAATGTGAAACCCGGGGCGGGCCGCGACCCACCCCGCGTTTTCTTACAGTCCGTCGACGCTCTTGCTGACGAGGATGTTGACGGCAACGCGGCGGTTTTGCGCCTTGCCTTGCTCGCTTTCATTGTCCGCCAGCGGGTCGGCTTCGGCCATTCCGGTCGGGGTTAGCATGCGGTAAGGTTTCCAGCCGCAGGCCTGTTGCAGATGGTTGACGACCTTGGACGCCCGCTTTTCGCTCAGCGTCTGGTTATAGTCATAATCGCCGACCGAATCGGTGTAACCGACGACCAGCATCAGCGCGTTGTCGGTCGCGCTTGCCTGCGAGGCGGCGGCGCAAAGATCGGCCTGCGCTGCCTGCGACAGTGTCCATTTACCCGTGTCGAAATAGACGTTGGTCGTACCTTTCACATTATATTGGTCGATATCGGCAACGCGGCTGCGCAATGCTTCAGTCGCCGCGGTTTGCTCGGCAAAACCCTGTTCGGTCCCGTTTCGGATCATGCTGGCAGTTTTCAGATCCTTGTTCTGCAAACGGATCGAGCTGGCAACGAGGCCGCCGCCCCATTGCACGGTCTTCGCCGTCACTGGCAGGCCGTTCAGCAACTGGTCGGTGGCAAGCTTTGCTTTGCCGAGCCCGAACAGTCCCGAGCTTGATCGAATCTGGGTCGACGCGCTCAACGACAACACGGTTCGGGTGCCATTGGGGCCGGTCACCTGAAGCCGGTCGTCCTTGCGCGCCGAAATGAAGCCCCTAATTTCGGGTCCTTCGGGCAGCCCGGTCAAGTCGGCCGGCGGCATCCCGGTGACGACGGTTCCGACCTCTGCCTCGACCGGCGGTAATTCCGATTGCTGTTCCTGCGCCGCTACACCGGCCCATGCGGGAACGGCAAGCACGGCGAGCAAAGCAAGCGTTTTGGGTTTTCTGGAATTCAAAATCATATCGGTCTCCCAATTATATATGCAGCCGGCATATGCGTTTCGCAGACCTTATCGGACCACCCCCCTCTTGATGGCGTGTCCGGCTGTTGGAAGCCCCCTTCATCTCGCGGCGCGGCGGCGAAGCCGGACCTGAACGCTATGCAAAGCCCGCGTGGGTGCACGAAGCTTTCTGGCAGATGAACGGAGGTGCGGCGGGAAGGGCGAGTGCCGATGTTGCGAGAGTGGTTTGCGACAAACGGTTGCAGAGCTGTTCTCGCAGAATTGCAGAAGTCGCATACCTTTCCGCTCTTCAGCCTTTTGCCACTGCGTAATTTTCTATCGGCTAATCGCCTTTTCCATCATCGCGCGATCAAAATGCTGGTCTCCGATCTGGACGACCTGATGCTCGATGACCGTAAAGCCAACCGCGGCAAAGGCGGGCTGCGCCATCAAGCTGGCATGGGTCCACAGGCGCGGTTCGTTTTGCAGAAGGGCCCTGTCTTCGATTGTATCGAACAGCCGCCGAAACAGACCGGTGCCTTGCGCCTCGGGCCGAATGAATGCGAAGTCGATATAGCCTTGGGACGCCAGGCTCATAAGGCCCACAGGGCGGTCGCCATCATGCGCGATGACAATGAGTTGGCCGGCCAAGCGCGCTGCCCACTCCTCCCCGCCCCTGCGCTCCGGCACCCAAGCCGCGCGCTGCACTTGCGTATATTTACTGACGCCGTTGCGGACGGCGTCGAAGACGATATCGGCAAGGTCGTCATAGTCAGAGGGTGCTGCCCATCTCAGCGTTTGGTTACTATTCATATTGCCGGTTCAACTCAGGGAAAAAGTCTTGATAGGGCAGGATGTTACCCACAATTGGAAGCGCAATGGTGACATCGAAACATAAGCGACCTTTTCGTTAGATTTCAAAATTCGTGCGCCGAGGCAGCTAGTACTTTTGCAATAGGAGGCCAGCGACCGACAAGCGACGTAGAACGAGATTTAGCCTGTCGCCGTCAACAACAAGCGTCAATGCAATTTCAGCAATTCCGAACCGCTCCATCAAAAGTGCAAGCTTCGGCCATGACTGCATTGCTGTCGGATTGTTTTCGTCCTGATCGAGGCTGGTCCTGTTTTGATAGAGGGTCTGTCATCGGGCGTGGTTAAGCCTAAAGCCCACGGCATCGGCACCGTGTTATCGGAGCCCGTCCGCGACATACTGATTAAGCGCGTCCATTTCCTTTATCGATGGCATCCAAGTGGCCAAAAATAAACCGGACTGGCCAAATAACGCAGCCGCGATGCCTTGAGGCCACTCGTCAACGCCAGTTGAGTTCGGTCCTGATCGGTGACGGCCGGTACAATGCGGTCAACCATAGTGTTGGCGCAGCGGCCAGTCGTGCTGGCAGTCGGCTAAACAAGGCTTCAATCCGGCCCTAACAACAAACAACAAAAAACCCCGCACAAGACGGGGTTTTTGTTTGGTTGCGGGAGTAGGATTTGAACCTACGACCTTCAGGTTATGAGCCTGACGAGCTACCGGGCTGCTCCATCCCGCGCCACCAACAGATCGGTGCCGAAACACGCGATCAAAACGAAAAAAGGCGGACGCTATCGAATTAACGACAGCCGTCCGCCTTTTGAATTATGAATGGGTTTGTCAAATGCACTTATATCATGAGCGCCTGCTGCAATGCCTGGCGACGCCCTACTCTTCCAACGCTTAAGCGGTAGTACCATCGGCGCAGTTTGGTTTCACGGCCGAGTTCGGGATGGGATCGGGTGGGTCACAAACGCTATGGTCACCAAGCAATGAAGCAGGCGCTCACAATATGGAGCGACACCCTAAGGTACCGCGTCCACACATAAGTGTATTTGGGTTATAATCGATGCCCGTGCAGGTAATATCTTATCTGGTGTGACAGTAACTATCCGCCATCAACATGCTGAATTAACCAGCACTGTCATTGATGGTGGGACTCTTTGACCAAGCGCGAAAAGAGTAATTAGGATTGGTTAGCTTCACGCATTACTGCGCTTCCACACCCAACCTATCAACGTAGTGGTCTACTACGACTCGATGAAATCTAATCTCGAGGGAGGCTTCCCGCTTAGATGCTTTCAGCGGTTATCCCGTCCATACA
>LNFK01000069.1 GCA_001464315.1 Sphingomonadales bacterium Ga0077559
CGGTCTTTGATGGCGCGAATATCCGCAAGCTGGAACACCGCCCCGTCCCAGACGCGGTGCGATGACACCTTGCCGTTGAGTTTGGTCTGCGGCGCCATTTTTGCGTTCTTCAAGGACACATCGCCGCCCGCGATTTCCTTGCCCAGCCGCGCCACGCCCGGAATCGTGTTAGCCAGCGTCTTTGCGAACTGCACCGGCTGCTTCACCGAGTTGAGCCATGTGCGGAACAGCATCTCGCCGAGCGCCGGATCAGATTCGGGCTTCCAATCCGATTTGACATTTTCCTGGACGGCCTTGGGCTCAATGTCATGCACTGCCGCGCTCAACTCCACGCCGGACATTCCGTCGATGGCGGCGTGATGGACCTTTGCCATTAAAGCAAAGCTGCCTTTTGGAATGCCCGGAATGTTATCCAGCCCTTCAATGATATTGAATTCCCACAACGGTCGCGAAAGGTCCATCGGTCGTGCCTGAAGACGCGCGACCTGAATACACAATTGCCGCCAGTCACCCGGCTGAGGCAATGCCAGATGGCGGATATGATATTCGATGTCGAAATTGGCGTCCTCGACCCAATATGGGTGATCGAGATCGAACGGCACGCGCACCAATTTCTGGCGAAAGCTGCGCGCTTTATCGAGGCGGCTTTCGACGTGGTGGAGGATATCCTTGAAACGGACGAAGCCGCCAGGCGCGGTCGAGGGGTCGTAAATCCCGACCGAGCCGATGTGCATCGGTGTTGTCGGCGTTTCCAGATAGACGAAACTCGCGTCCTGCCCGCTCAGCTGCTCCATATCTCTCTCCCCACATTTTGACCGAGACTAACGCGCAACTGTTTGCTTGGCGAGTCTTAAGCTTTGCGTTGCCGCAACGCGACCAGAAGCCCGACCATGGCCAGAACCGCGCCGCCAAGCGCGAGTGCCGACCAACGATATCCCTCAAACGCGGTAGACAGCATCATGGCGATAATCGGCGTTAGCACGCCGGTATAGGCGGCCTTCCCGGGACCAATGGTGCGTACGAGATTGAAATATAGTGGAAAGGTCAGCACCGATCCGATAATCGCAAGATACAGCACACCGCCGAGATATTCCGCACGCGGATCGATCACGGGGGGACCAGCGACGGCAAATGCCAGCGATGCGTTGAAGACGGTGCCCCATAGCATCGACCATGATAATATGGTCACAGTAGGAAAGCGCGCGACCTTTGGAGCGACTTGCAGGACGTTCGAAATCGACGCGCTTATTACTCCGCACAAGGTCAGCGACAGTCCGAGCAATACCGCATCGCCGCCAACCGGAGCGGCTCGATATTCCTGCAACATGAGTAACGCGACACCCGCTGCTGCAATTGCGGAGCCAATGATGAAGTTGCGACCGATCGGCCTGCCGAGCCACCATTTCGCGAGTAACGAGTTGGGCACGATCAACAGCGCGAAAATGACGGCGACCAGCCCCGATGTGATATGATGCTCTGCCGCATAGACAAAGTTAAAGTTCAGCGAAAATTGCAGGAACCCCAGCAATACCGTCCAGCGCATCATTTGGGCATCGATCTTCAGCGGCTGACGCATGATGGCGGTCAGCGCGAACATACAGATGCCAGCGACGGCGAAGCGGTACACGACTGACCATACTGCAGGCACACTGCCGAGCTGGTCGCGGATGACAAACCAAGTCGAACCCCAAACGATTGACACGATCAGGAAGGGCACGAGCACGCGCGGGGTTAGCAGCCCCGGTTCGGAGGCTGTCGCGGGGTCTGCGTGGCTCATAAAGCAGCTATTGCTTTAGCAAGCGGTGCAACATCGGCTTCTGTATGCTGCCAACTCATGACGAGCCGCGCCGCGCCTTCACCCCAATCGTAAAAGTCAAAGCCTTGAGCGCGCAACATCGATGCTTCTGCCGCTGTAAGACGAATGAAAATCTCGTTCGCCTGCACCGGATACATTAGGCGGTCAGGCGCTGCACCTGCAATAATCTGCGCAGCCGAATTCGCCGCATGCGCATTCTCAAGCCACAATTCGTCCTGGAGCATCGCTAGCAACTGCGCCGCCAAAAACCTTCCCTTCGACTGCAAATGCCCGGCGCGTTTGCGGCGATAGCGCGTAGCTGCGGCATGCTCGGGGTCGAAATAGACCAGGGCCTCGGCGCCCATCCCGCCATTTTTCACAAAACCGAAGCTCAATATATCGACTCCGGCGCGCACCGTTACATCGGCGGGGTGGCAACCCAGCGACGCGACAGCATTGCCGAAACGCGCGCCATCCATATGGAGGCCGAGTTTGCGTTCGCGGCAGAAATCGCCGAGCGCTCTCACCTCGGCGGGGGTGTAAACGAGGCCATATTCGGTAGCGTTCGTAATCGACACAGCGGCGGGCTGAACCTGATGAACATCATCGCGAATGTTGCTAAGCAGAGTAGAAATGGTGGCAGGCGAAAGCTTGGCGCCTTCGCCTTCGGCCAGCATAAGCTTTGCACCGGCCGTATAAAAACCGGGCGCGCCGCATTCATCGACTTCGATATGCGCCTCTTGGTGGCAAATGACACCCTGATGCGGCTGGCACAACGATGTCAACGCAAGGCAATTGGCGGCGGTACCAGTCGCGACCCATAAAACCGCCACGTCACATCCGAACAGAGCGGAAAATTCGGCATCAAGCCGAGCGCTCCATTGGTCGCCATCATAAGCCGTATCGATCTGGTTGGCATCGGCCATCGCCTGCATGACTTTTGGGTGCACCGGGGCGGCATTGTCGGAGAAGAAGCGCATAGAGTCGCGCATGACTGGAAAGTCCGTCTGCCGTCAAGCGGTTAGCGCGTATTCTCGTTCGTCTTCTCCACCCATCGCATTCCGCACCCTCTTCATTTGCATCTGTTGCGCTTGGCGTTATCGGAGGGAACTTTTTGAAATCTGGCACGTTCGGCGCGTGGGGAGTTCTATTGATCCGATCGTTTGCCTTTTTGCTGTTGGCCGCTCCGGCTGCGGGTTTTGCCGCGTCGCCGGTGCTTGCCCAAAATGTGTCCGCGCCAGAACCCGCTACCCAAGAGGTCGAAACGCCCACGTCTGCTGCCGACGAGATATTGCCTGACGGCACCGCGATGCCATCGCCGCCTGCGCCTCCTCCGATTGCCACCATTCGCCCCGTCGACCCGCGCACGCCAATCATCACCGACGAAGAATTCGACACTGCTATCCCGAGCCTTGACGATGCTCCGTTGGAAAGCATCGAGCAGTGGCAGAATGATGAAGATGTACAAGAGCAGACCGGCGATGCGGCGGCTAAGCAAGTTGAACAGACCACTGAGGAACAGGCTAACCCCGCCTTGCGTGATGGCGACGCCGTCGAAATACTAGCTGATCCACCGGTGACCGATCCCATGCTCGACGACCCTTTGCCCCCAATCGACAGTTTCGATGCAGAGCCGCCGCCGGAGCCAACGCAGGCTGCCGATGAGCGCGAGCCGGGTAAGGTAGGTTATGTGCTGCGGATTGAAGGGCTAGACCCAGCCGCCAGCCCAGACGTCGCAACCAATGCCGATGGCGACACATACCGCAACGCGCGCAACCGCTTTTATGATCTGTCCGCGCTCGACGACGGCGATGGCCGTGCCGATAGCCGCGCCGTGGTTAACCAGCGTGCGCGCGCTGACCGGCAATTGCTGATCGATATTCTGACCAGTGAAGGCTTTTTTGATGCGACGGTGCGTTTGCAGCAGCAACGCGGCGGCGGTGCCGGAGGCGACGAGGCAGACGCGTCGGGTAATAGCAATACCGCAGGGCAGGACGAGCCGCTCAGCGTTGTATTTACTGTCGTGCCCGGGCGGCGTTATTATCTAGGGCAGATCGCCTTTGACGCACCGCAGGTATCGCCGGGTGACCTGATCACCAGCAATTTCGTGCCCAAGATAGGCGATCCGATTGTTGCCGACACGATATTAGCGGCCGAAGCGAACATCGCGGTCAAACTGCCCGAAAATGGCTATCCTTTTGCAACCGTTGGCCAGCGCGATATCTTGCTCGATGGCGAAACCGGCCTTGGCGACTATACCTTGCCCGTGGTGCCCGGCGCACGCAGTGTGTTTGGCGATCTGCGCAGCGAGGGCAATGAGGCGTTCAGCGCTGAACATGTCGCGATATTGCGGCGGTTTAAAACCGGCGACTTATACGATGAGCGTTTGGTCGACGACTTACGTGCTGCTTTGGTGGCAACTGGCCTTTTATCCACCGTATCGGTGACGCCTGTGCCGGGTAACGGCGTGTCGGCAGATGGCACAGCTTATGCCGATTTGCTGGTGAAGCAGGAAGCAGGGCCAGCGCGGACCTTAGCGGCCAGCGCCGGCTATGGCACGGGGCAGGGTTTTCGTGCCGAGGGAAGCTGGACGCATCGCAACCTGTTTCCGCCCGAAGGCTCGCTCGCGGTTGCCGGTGTATTGGGCACGCTTGAGCAAGCGGCGAGCGTAACACTTGCGCGCGCCAATGCCGGACGGCGCGATCGCAACATGGAAGTGTCGCTGTCGGCCCTGCACAGCAATTATGAAGCGTTCGATGCCTATACCGGACGTCTGGCAGCAGTAATCAGCCGGGTATCGACGCCGATCTGGCAGAAAAGGCTCACTTGGTCGGCGGGTGTCGAGTTGCTCGCCACCTCTGAGCGGGAGTTCGACATCGCGCGGGTCAATCCAGAGCGCCGTATCTATTATGTTGGCGCATTGCCGCTGCAGGTCGGGTTTGACCGTTCGGACAATCTGCTCAATCCGTCCAAAGGCTATCGTCTCAATTTGCGCCTTTCGCCCGAAGCGTCATTGGGCACAGGCAAGCAATTTTATGCGCGAGCGACGCTGGATGCGTCTTATTATTTTCCGGTTAATGACAGTCTGGTGATCGCGGCGCGCGCGCGCGTCGGCACGATTTCGGGCATCGAGCGCATCGATCTGGCGCCATCGCGGCGTTTTTATGGTGGCGGCGGCGGTTCGGTGCGTGGTTTTGGATATCAGCAACTGGGTCCAAAAGATGCCGATGCGAACCCGATTGGAGGCCGCAGCACCAATGAAGCCGCCATCGAGGGGCGCTACCGTTTTGGCAATTTTGGCGTCGTTGGGTTTATCGATGCTGGACAAGTGTATGAATCGAGCATCCCCAAATTCGATAACTGGCGCTTTGGCGTGGGTCTAGGTGGGCGCTTCTACACCAATTTCGGGCCTGTTCGCCTTGATATCGCAACCCCGATCAACCGGCAGGCTGGCGAGTCCCTGGTCAGCGTTTACGTCTCGATCGGGCAGGCGTTTTGATGCTCTGGCGGCGCGTTGCGATCGGGGCTGGCGCATTGTTTGCGTTGCTGTTGCTTGTGATCGCGGGCACCTATGTCTGGCTGGATACAAAATCAGGACGCGATTTTGTCGCGCGGCAGATCGCCGGCTTTGAGCTCGAAAATGGCCTCAACATCCGAATTGGCAGCATAGATGGGTCGATTTACGGCGATACCTTGCTCAAGGATGTGCGCTTCCGCGATCCCAAAGGTGAATTTGCCCAGTCGCCTGAGATTGTGCTCGACTGGAACCCGTTCGCCTATGTGCGCGGCGGGGTGAATATCAAATCGATGACCGCGCGCGAACTGAATGTTGCGCGGATGCCGGCATTCCGGATTGTGCCCGACCGGGGCGATCCGTTGTTGCCCGATCTCGATATCAATATCGACCGGCTGAAGATCGACCGCATCGTCTTTGCCAAGGCGATAACCGGCGAAGAGCAGATCGGCTCTTTGGAAGGCAAGGTCCGCATCGCCGACCGGCGCGCGGTGGTCGATGCGACAGCCGGGACATTGCAGGGCGACAGGCTAGTGCTGAAGCTTGATGCGGTGCCTGACGATAATCGCTTCGATTTCGATCTGAAAGTCGACGCGCCTGCCGATGGCCTGGTTGCCGGACTGATAGACAAAAATGTGCCGGTCAAGGTCGCGCTGAATGGCCGCGGCAGCTGGCAAAAATGGGACGGTGCATTGACCGCACAAACCGGCGAAGAAGAAGTCGCCGATCTGGCTTTGACCGCACGCAACGGCACTTTTACCGCGAAGGGCACTGCCGCGCCAGCGAGCTTCATGGCCGACAGCCTGCTGATGCGGTCATTATCGCCGTTCGCCAATGTCGATATGGCGGTGAGAATGGAAGACCGCATTGCAACCATCAACGGCAGCCTTCGCTCCGCGGCTATGGTGGTTGGCGCTAGCGGCGTTGCCGATCTGGCCGGGGGCAGTTTTGAGGACCTCGCGCTCGATATTCGCTTGCTTCGGCCATCCATTATCGCGCGCAGTGTCAGCGGCACGAATGTACGCGGCAGGGCGCTGCTAAACGGAGCATTTGCCCAGCCGACCGTTGCCTATTCGGCGACCGCGACGCGCATTACTTTTGACACCACGACGTTCGAGCGGGTGACAGTGGCGGGCGAGGCTCAGGGCCAACCTGACCGTTTCCTCATCCCCGTTAACGCCCGAGCCGCGCGCGTTACTGGCATCAACCAGATTGCCGGCGGACTGCTGACCAATGTGCGGTTGAATGGCGACCTTGCGATTGCCGATGGGCGGCTGCTGTCGGACAATATGAAAATCCGATCGGACCGGATCAACGCGACGGCACTTGTTATCGGCGATATCGACAAGGGTTTTTACACTGGCGCGCTTAACGGCAAGGTTGATGGTTTTCAGGTCGATAGCGTTGGTCTTTTTAATGTCGTCGCCGACGTTGATCTCGAAACGACATTAGGGCGGGGCTATGCGCTTGTCGGCACTGTCAAGGCACGGTCAACGCGGTTGTTAAGCCCGGGCTTTCAGAATTTCCTTGGCGGACAAATGTTCGTCAATGCAGCTATTCGTTATGGCACTGACGGCATCTTGCGGATCACCCGAACCAGCGTAGTCGCGCCGCAATTCCGTTTGAACAGTGGCTCCGGAACTTACGTGACCGAAGGCGGCCGCGTCGTTTTCAGCGGTCAGGGCTACTCCAACCAATATGGCCCAGTCAGCGTGGCAATGACAGGAACGTTCGACCGGCCCGTGGTGCGCGTCGTGGCATCGCGGCCCGGCTTTGGCGTAGGCATGTCGAATGTCGTCGGATTGGTGACGCGCAGCGCGCGGGGCTATGCCGTTACGTTCACAGGCGCGACTAATTATGGCCCGGTCAGCGGAGATATCGATATATTGTCGGGTAACGGCCCGCTCACAGTCGACATATTGCGCGGCGATTTTGCAGGGATCGGCGTAACAGGAAGCATTCGGCAGGCTACGGCTGGACCATTTGTCGGGACATTGAACGGGGTGGGGTCAGGTTTTGACGGGACCATTGCATTGTCCGCGCAAGGCGCTTTCCAGCGCGCGGTGGTCGACGCAGTTGCCAATAACGCGGAACTGACAGGCGGGGAGCAAAAGCTCGCCATCGGACGCGGCATTATCAAAGCCGATATCATCCTGTACGACAGTCCGCAGATTGTTGCCGATGTTCAGGTCGAAAACGCATCGCTTAACGATATCTCGCTGGCTGCAGCACGTGCCAAGGTCAATTATCGCGGCGGCACGGGAACGGCGCAGATCCTGGCCGAAGGGCGAAGCGAAGTACCCTTCCGGATCGCTGCCAACGCCAGTCTGACACCTCTACTCTGGCGCATTGCGGCAAAGGGCCGCGCCAACAGCATCAATTTTGCCACCGTCGGTCCAATGCGGATCATCCCCAAGCGCAATGAATATGAAATTCAGCTTTCGACGATCAAGGTTGCCAATGGCACGGTCAAACTGGCGGGCAGTTATGGCAATGGCATCGAGCTGCAATCGCGGCTCGATAAGGTTAACATCGCGGTGCTCAATCCCTTCCTGCCCGGCCTCGGGATCAGGGGTACAGCAACGGGCAGCCTCGATTGGTCGCAAGCCTCGTTCGCCGCTTTCCCAAGCGCGGATGCCCGGCTGGAAATCACGCGTTTCGTCCGTTCTAATCTCGGTTCGCGTTCGCAGCCTGTCGACATAAGCCTTGTTGGACGCCTGTTGCCCACGGGCGGCAATGCGCGCGCGATTATCCGACGTCGCGGTGCAGCGGTCGGGCGACTGCAGATCGACCTGACGCCATTGCCACCCGGCGGCGCGAGTTGGACCGAGCGCTTGTTTGCGGCGCCATTATCAGGCGGCATCCGCTATAATGGCCCGGCCGATACGCTGTTCTCGCTGGCGGCGCTCGCTGACCAGAGCCTGACCGGTAACATCGGTGTCGCTGCAGATTTCTCCGGCCAGGTGCAGACGCCTCGCTTGACCGGCGTTGTACGCGCCAACGATTTGATTTACGAAAACGACATTTACGGCACACGGCTAACCAAGTTGCGCGTGCGTGGTGTGTTCACCAACGACCAGTTGGAAGTCACCGAACTGTCTGCGGTGGCTGGCACGGGGACGATCACTGGCAAGGGTTTTGTCAATTTGAGCTCGGACAAGGGCTTCCCGTTGCAACTCGACCTCGATTTGAACGAAGCGCGGGTTGCGCGCAGCGAGCTGATATCTTCGACCGCGACGGGCAAGATTAGCGTGACCAATACGCCGGATGGCGAATCGCTGATTCGCGGGACGCTGGGCCTGCCCGAAACGCGTTTCAAAATCATTCGCCAGGGTGCAGCAGCAGTCGCCACGCTGACCGGTGTTCGCCGCAAGGCTGCAGCTGGCCGTCCGCGCGTATCGGGCGATGCCGACCCGATCAGCAGTCTGCCGAGCAAATGGAAACTCGACATCAATCTCGTCGCGCCCGACGAATTATATGTCAACGGCATGGGCCTTGAATCCGAATGGGGTGCCAATTTGCGGGTGACGGGCACCAGCGATGCGCCGCTGATCGCCGGAGAGATGCAGCTAATACGCGGCACGCTTGGTTTTGCCGGGCGTTCGTTCGAACTTGAAAGCGGACGGATTTCATTCAATGGCGGCTCCGCCAGCAACCCATCGATCCGCGTGGCAGCGGCCAGCGAAGTTGACGGCATCACGGTACGGGTCAACATTCGAGGCACTGGCCAAAATCCCGACATTACCTTCAGTTCAACGCCCGCCTTGCCGCAGGACGAGATTATGGCGCGGATATTGTTCGGCAATTCGATTGGCGAGCTAAGCGCGATTCAGGCGATCCAATTGGCCGCCTCGCTCAACAGTCTGCGCGGCGGATCGGGCGGATTAAATCCACTTAGCGTGCTGCAATCGGCCACCGGGTTGGACCGGTTGCGGATATTGGGCGCGGATGAGGCTACGGGCCGCGAAATGGCGGTCGCTTTCGGTCAATATATTACTAATGATGTCTATGTTGAGATCGTCACCGATGCGCGCGGCTATACCGCGACTCAGTTGGAAATCAATCTGACCCCCGCACTGTCGATATTGAGCCAGATTGGCACCAGTGGTACCTCGAACGTCAATGTCCGTTACAAGAAGGATTATTGATGCGTGTTATGTTTACCCTTCTGCTTCTGCTAGGCGGCTGTCAGAAGGATTTTGACGATCAATATACTGAGACCGAAAAAAAGGTTAAGGCTGCCGAGGCGAAGCTTGATGCGGAAATGGCAAAGGAGGCCGCCAAGGAACCCGGTGAAGGGTCTAATAATAACTAGCGCGCCCCTTCCAATACAAGCGGTTCGCCCCTAACAGGCGTTTATGTGGCATCTCCATCAATATCCGCTTTGTCCGTTCTCGCGCAAAGTTCGCTTGCTTTTGGGCGAAAAGGGGATCGCCTATAGTTTGGTGCGCGAGAATCCTTGGGAACAGCGCGACGATTTCCTGCATATGAACCCTGCCGGACGCACGCCGGTGATGCGCGACGGCGAACGCAACATCACGCTGGCGGATTCTGTCGCGATTTCGGAATATATCGACGAGACGGTGTCGGCCAATCCGATGATCAGTGGAACTGCGCAATATCGCGCGGAAATCAGGCGGCTGGTCGCCTGGTTCGACGAGCAGTTTTATGGCGATGTGACTCAGCCATTGCTTCACGAGCGAATGAAGAAAAGGCTTATCGACCGGCAACCGCCTGACAGCAAGGTCCTGCGTGAAGCGATGAAACTTGCCAACGGACATCTCGATTATATCGATTACCTGATCGACCACCGCGCCTGGATGTCGGGTTCGACGATGACCATGGCCGACCTCGCGGCTGCCGCACAAATTTCGGTGGCGGACTATCTGGGCGGTATCGACTGGAACGGGCATGAGCAGACCAAGGCTTGGTACGCCATGTTCAAATCGCGCCCGAGTTTCCGGCCGTTATTGTCGGAGCGGATGGAAGTGATTGCGCCGCCTAGGCATTATGAACTGGTGGACTTCTAAGCTTCGGCCAAAGCTACCAACTGGTCCGCACATGCGCCCCAGCCTGCTTCAAAACCCATTTCGGCGTGGCGCTGACAATCGGACTCGGTCCAGCGACGGCAGGTTGCAGTGTAGCGGGTGCCTTCACCCTCGGCAGTTATTTCCCATATGCCGATCATGAACACGCTGTCGCCGAACTTGGTGTGTGGCGTAAATTCGAACATCGGCGCTGCACGATCGGTCCATTGTTCAGCGGCAGCGAAGCCCAACGCCTCTTTTGATGCGAAGTGAGGAAAAATGCGCCTTTTGAGACGCCGGCCGCTGCGCAGATTTAGTCGACCGATGTCGCGGCATAGCCCTTGCGACGAACGACCTGATGGGCAGCGTCGAGCAGCTTGTTGCGTGGGCTGATGGGCGGTGCGGATAAGGGCCGAATCGGTCTCATGAGATAAACGTACCAACTGGTCGGTATGTGTCAGCAGATGTCAAATACGGTGATGACGGAAGCCGGTTTAGCCTTCGGCCTCAAATTCAGCAATTTTGTAAAAATGGCGCTCAGTCGAGCGGAATATATGCCGCGATGTCACGCGGTTTCAAATAGAGCGCATCGTCGTGCGGTACGCTGTTGGTGAGCGCATAAAAGGCTTTTGCCTTGTCGGGGCTCATGCCCATCTCGCGGTAATAATCGACATACTCGCGGTTGACGGGGTCATTTTCGGCAAAATCATCTGGTTCCATGCCGTCTTCGTCTAGCCAGCTGTGAACAGCGAACTCTGCTTCAGGCGCAGCGCTGCGTTTTACGCCCGCGAGGAATAACTCCACTCCACCCGATCGAACCGAACCGCCATTGGGGACATAAGTCGCGATGCCCGCCTTACGGATCATGCGTGCCAAAGCTAGGTTGGCTTCATCATCGCCGGTGCCGGGGCAATCGACCATGTCGATTTGCTTTATGCCCGGGTAGGCGCGCAAAAGTGCCTTGAATTGCGCGGGCGTGTCGCTTTCGATGCTGCCCTGAAGTTCTACGCGGTCCGCCGCGACGACAAGAAATGGGCCAAAGCTAGCAAAAGATTTGGGAGTCGCCGTAGGCGCTGGCTGTGCCACTTCGACCCACTCGTAAGCCACGGTCTCGATGCTGACGCTGTTGAGCGCATGCCCGCCCGATGGCGCGAGGGTGAGCGCACCAAGGGCGAGCATGCGAAAAGCGACGGCTAGCTTCATCCGATCTGTTTGCCACCCATGAACTGATAATTGGGTGTTTCGCCGTCAGTCTGTCGATGTGCGAATGGTCGGTAAACGAGCCAGCACCGATTGCGGCGAGCCCCTTGATGTTGCCAAGAAGTCGGCGTCGACCACTGGACCGGTCGGCAGGGCCTTCGCCGGATCTTCCAAAATACCCCGGCGCGGCCGAGGTCTATCTGACTAATTGGGCCAGTTGGAAAACAAACATGGTGTCGATCGTATCGACCATTGCCTATCTCGGCCTTGAGGCGCGGCGCGTCGAGGTGCAGTGTCAGGTGGCCCCAGTTATGGTCGGCTTCGCTGTCGTTGGCCTGCCCGAAAAAGCCGTTGCCGATCTACTGGCGTTGCTCAACTATCTAAAAGGTCAGGCGCTATCCTTCGCAAGCCCAGCAGAACTAGCGTAATTCCCAAAGAAGCTACCCGCACGTGCGCTTTGGAGTTTTCGCTCAAATCATGCTCCGCATGATTTGAGCGAAAACTGGTGCGGATGGCGGGACTCGAACCCGCACGCCCTTACGGACAACAGATTTTAAGTCTGTAGCGTCTACCATTCCGCCACATCCACTTGGGCTTCGCAGACAGCATTACGCCTGCGTGGTCAAGAGCCTTTGGGAGGCGTCTGCGCCTACTTGTTCAATTGTTCGCGGACTTCTTTGCCCGGTTTGAAATAAGGCACGCGCTTGGAAGGAACTTCAACCGACGCGCCAGTGCGCGGGTTGCGGCCTTTGCGGGGTGACCGGTCGCGCGTTGAAAAAGCGCCGAAACCACGTAGCTCTACTCGGCCACCATCGGCGAGCCGCTGAACGATCTGGTTGAAGAACAGATCGACAATTTTTTCGATCTCTTCGGTTTTGAGTTCGGTATTCTCGGCTTCCAATTTCTTAATCAATTCAGACCGGATCATTTGCAAAGCCCTTCATTTTTTGTGGCTAGGGCCCGACCTTTTTTTGGAAACCATGCGACCAAGCGGCTCCGGTTCGGGTGAGATTTGAAAAATGACAGAAAATTTCCGATTTTACAATGCAATTACTGACTCGTCGTTTGCAGGTGGCAAATAAAAACCCGCCCTTGTTGCCAAGGGCGGGTTTTATGTCCCAAAAATAGAACTTTGGTTAGAAAGCCGTGACTTACTTCTTCGCACCTTTCAGCGCTTCACCAAGGATGTCGCCAAGTGACGCGCCCGAGTCGGACGAACCATATTGCTCGACAGCCTGCTTTTCTTCGGCGAGTTGAAGCGCCTTGATCGAGAAGTTTGGCTTCTTCGAACGGTCGAAACCAGCGACTTGAACGTCGAACTTCTGGCCAACCTGGAAACGGTCGGGGCGTTGCTCGTCACGGTCACGGCCAAGGTCGGCGCGCTTGATGAAGCCGGTCGCGCCGTCATCGCCAGCCTGCACTTCAAGGCCGCCATCGCGAACTTCAAGCACGGTAACGGTAACCGTCGCACCCTTCTTCAGGCCGCCAGCCGAAGCAGCGCCGGCTGCCGATGGGGCACCTTTTTCAAGCTGCTTGATGCCAAGCGAGATACGCTCTTTCTCGGCGTCGATGTCGAGCACGATCGCTTTGACGGTTTCGCCCTTGCGGTGCAGGTGCAATGCTTCTTCGCCAGTGATGCCCCATGCGATGTCGGACATGTGGACCATGCCGTCGACGTCGCCATCGAGACCAATGAACAGACCGAATTCGGTTGCATTCTTGACTTCGCCTTCGACGGTCGAACCGACTGGGAACTTGTCAGCGAACGATGCCCATGGATTGTCGTGCGCTTGCTTGAGGCCGAGCGAAATGCGGCGCTTTTCCATGTCGATGTCGAGAACGACAACGTCGACTTCCTGGCTCGTCGATACGATCTTGCCAGGGTGGACGTTTTTCTTGGTCCAGGACATTTCCGAAACGTGGACCAGACCTTCGATACCGGCTTCGAGCTCGATGAACGCGCCATACTCGGTGATGTTGGTGACTGCGCCCTTGAGCTTCGTACCGACCGGATATTTGGCAACCGCTGCATCCCAAGGATCGCTTTCCAGCTGCTTCATGCCAAGGCTGATGCGCTGCGTGTCCTTGTTGATGCGGACGATCTGCACCTTGACGGTGTCACCGATGTTGATGACTTCGCTCGGGTGATTGATGCGCTTGTAGCTAATGTCGGTGACGTGCAGCAGGCCGTCGATGCCGCCCAAGTCAACGAACGCACCATAATCGGTGATGTTCTTGACGACGCCTTCGATAATCTGACCTTCTGCCAGGTTCTGGATCAGGCCAGTGCGCTGTTCTGCGCGGGTTTCTTCGAGGATCGCGCGGCGCGATACGACGATATTGCCACGCTTGCGGTCCATTTTCAGGATGACAAAAGGCTGGGCGATATCCATCAACGGTGCAACGTCGCGCACGGGGCGGACATCGACCTGGCTGCCGGGAAGGAACGCAACGGCACCGCCGAGATCGACGGTGAAACCACCCTTGACGCGGCCAAAGATGACGCCGTCGACGCGGTTGCCGGCGTCGAATTCGCCTTCAAGAACGTCCCATGCAGCTTCGCGGCGAGCCCGGTCACGGCTGAGCATAGCTTCGCCGTTCATATTTTCTACTCGGTCAACGAAGACTTCGACTTCGTCGCCTACTTTAAGATCGGCTTTCTGGCCGGGCATCGCGAATTCACGCAGAGCCACGCGGCCTTCCGATTTCAAACCGACGTCGATGACAGCATGGTCATTGTCGATTGCGGTTACGGTACCTTTTACTACGCGGCCTTCAAAGCCGCCATCTGCGCCGCCGAGTGATTCGTCGAGCATTGCCGCGAAATCGTCGCGGGTCGGGTTTGGCGAAGTTGCCATGTTTGAGTGATCCTAACTAACGTTTTTATCCGGCCAATCGGTTGGTTCCGATGGTCTTTTGACCAGAAATGCCCCAACGACCCCATGCCGAAAAGGCGTTCAAATACAGCAGGTATCGAATTGAAAAACCACGTCATGCTGAACTTGTTTCAGCATCCATCCATCAACTTAGACCTTCGGTCTGTGAGGCGAAATAGACCCTGAAACAAGTTCAGGGTGACGGTGCGTTCTATCCGAACACTCCGGCCACTTAGCCCTTGCGGAGACGAGCCTCCACCAGCGCAATCGCGGCTTGAACGGCTGCGCCTATAGTCAAATCGCCGGTATCAAGCAAGAGTGCGTCTTCGGCTGGCTTTAACGGCGCATCGGCGCGGGTGCTGTCACGGATATCGCGCGCTTCTATGTCGGCGAGAATATCGGTGAAATTCACATTCATTCCGTGCGAGAGCATCTCGCTATGCCGCCGCCGCGCGCGGACTCCGGCAGGCGCGGTGACGAACAGCTTTACATCGGCATTTGGCGCAATCACGGTTCCGATGTCACGGCCGTCGAGCAAGGCACCGCCGGGTTGGTTAGCGAAATCGACCTGGCGTTTGTTAAGGGCGGCGCGAACGGCGGGGTGAATGGACACCCGGCTTGCCAACCCTCCGATCTCTTCGCTCCGCAATATGGGATCCTCGAGAAGGGCATCAGCGAACTCGCATCCGGCTAGCGCCTCCGCCGCGTCATCGGGATCGCCACTGTTCAACTGCACCTGCCGCCCCACCGCACGGTAAAGCATCCCTGTATCCATGAGCGGTAGACCGAAATGCGCCGCCAATGCCTTGGCCAATGTACCTTTGCCCGATGCAGTAGGTCCATCGACTGCGATGATCATTTTAAGGCGTCCGGGTTCTGACTGTCTGCATTACGCGCCCGTAGCGCCTTGAAAATGCCAAACAGCGCAATTGCCATCCAGACAACCTCAAGCACCATAGTCGGTAGATTATAATTCACCGTCAGCGAAACAGTGAGCAAAGCCGCGCCCACCAAGTTCGATATGTTGAACCACAAGGCGTTCATCTGAGTCGTTAAGTTGCTGTAGGCGAAGGCCGCGACGATAAAAAAGCTGCCTGCAAAACCGATCAGGTCCGCTGCGAATGGGGAGAGATAATCGTTCAATTGGAGACTTTCAGGCTATCGATGATCGCTTCGAACGTTGGGAAGCTTGTTGCAATCGGCGTTACGTCATCGACCGTCACACCGTGATAGCTGTGCTGTCCGGCCACCGCAAAACTCATGGCGATGCGGTGATCAAGCGCGCCGGCGACTGTCGCGCCACCTTCAAGCGGTTCGCCGCCGGTGCCTTCGATGACCAAGCCGTCTTCGCGCTCGTCGACGTTCGCGCCGATGGCTTTCAAGCCCGTTGCCATCAATGCCAGCCGGTCGCTCTCTTTGACGCGCAGTTCGTCTAGACCGCTCGTAATCGTCCGACCTTGCGCAACGCTGGCGGCTACAAAGAACACAGGAAATTCGTCGATCATGCTCGGCGCGACATCAGGCGGAACTTCGATGCCGCGCAACACTGAATGGCGCGCGGTGATGTCCGCGACCGGCTCGCCGCCAATCTCGCGTTCGTTCGAATAGGTTAAGTCAGCGCCCATCGCTTCAAGCATTTTGTAAATGCCGGTACGCGTCGGGTTCATGCCTACATGGGTGACAGTGACTTCACTGCCCGGTGTAATCAAAGCGGCGACAATCGGGAAGGCGGTGGACGATGGGTCGCCCGGGACTTCGATGGTCTGTGGGCGTAGTTCGGCCCCGCCAACCAGACGGATGTGCCGCACGCCATCGGCATCGACCTCAATACTCAACTCCGCGCCAAAACCGCGTAGCATCCGCTCGCTATGGTCGCGGGTGGGGATGGGTTCGATAACTTCGGTGATGCCCGGCGCATTGAGGCCCGCCAGCAGCACCGCGCTTTTCACCTGCGCAGAGGCGACTGGCAGGCGGTAGCTGATTGGGATCGCAGGCACCAATCCGCGCACCATTAGGGGCAATGTGCCGCCGGGGCTTGCGGTAAATTCCGCGCCCATCAGGCTAAGGGGATCAATGACGCGGCCCATCGGGCGTTTTGACAGGCTGGCATCGCCGATAAAGGTCGCGGTCAGCCGGTGACTGGCGACGAGCCCCATCAACAACCGCGTTGATGTGCCACTATTCCCCATATCGAGTGCGCCTGCGGGTTGCATTAGGCCGCCGACGCCAACGCCGTGGACGGTCCAGCATCCTTCGCCAGTGCGTTCTATGGTTGCTCCCATCGCCCGCATTGCGGCAGCGGTGGCGAGAACGTCTTCGCCTTCGAGCAACCCCGTTATCCGGCTTTCGCCGACCGCGAGCGCACTGAGCATCAACGAGCGATGCGAGATCGACTTATCGCCGGGCACGCGTACAGTGCCGCGCAAGGGGCCGTTGTTGCGGAATGTGGCGGGGCGGGGATCGGCGCTATGCATGTCGCTCCGCGCTTTGCGGTTGATGGACGCCCAAGTCAACGGCACACTAATTTTTGACACCGCCGCTTTGCTGTGGCAATGGCCGCGCCAATCAACGGTGATTCCGCCTAAGGCGTCGCCTTTCCAAACTATCTCAGAAGGATTTGAGCCTGCCATGATTAAGGCTGAATGGGGAACCAAGCGCACTTGCCCGAAATGCGGCACGCGTTTTTACGATTTGACCAAGGATGCGCCTGTCGAGTGCATTGAATGCGGCAACCAGTGGACGCCCGAGCCAGTGCTGAAATCGAAGCAGCCACTGCCGTTCGAAGAGGTTGAGAAGAAAAAAGACGACGCCGATCTGGCCGATGATGATCTCGACATTGATGTCGACGCAGTCGACGGCGATGTTTCGCCGGACAATGATGTCGACCTTGGCGGCGACGAAGATCTGGGCGTTGCTGGCACTGAAGGTGACGCAGACGAAATCTGACGCGAAACTTCGCTCTTGATATCTCGGGGGGCGCCCGCTAGTGGCGCTCCTCACCAAATAGCCGACCAGATTTCGGCAGGATGGGGCCTTAGCTCAGCTGGTAGAGCGCTTCGCTGGCAGCGAAGAGGTCAGGGGTTCGACTCCCCTAGGCTCCACCAACATTCGCCCCCTTCGGGGAGCTAAGACTGGCAAACCGGTCTAGCGCTGATAAGGGCGTCTCGTTTCATCAATTTCGTCATTCTGAACTCGTTTCAGCACAACTTGCGACGTTAGTCTGTTATACCGAAACGAGTTCGGGATGACGAAATCGTTTTGATAGCCTAAAGGCCAACCCATGCATTTTCTCGACCAAGCAAAGATTTTCATCCGTTCGGGCGCGGGCGGGCCCGGGGCTGTCAGTTTCCGGCGCGAGAAATATGTTCAATATGGCGGTCCCGATGGCGGCAATGGTGGCAAGGGCGGCAACATCATTTTTGAAGCGGTTGCTGGCCTGAATACGCTGATCGATTTCCGCTACGCCCAGCATTTCAAGGCGCAGCGCGGTATTCAGGGCATGGGCCGTGACCGTCACGGCGCTTATGGTGAAGACCTCGTCATCAAGCTGCCGGTGGGCACACAGGTGCTGGCCGATGATGAGGAGCGCACTTTGTTGCTCGACCTCACCGAAGTTGGCCAACGAGTCGTGTTCCTGAAGGGTGGCGATGGCGGGCGCGGGAACGCGTCTTACAAGACCTCGACCAACCGCGCGCCAACGCAGCATGGGCCCGGCTGGCCGTATGAAGAAATGTATGTCTGGTTACGCCTGAAGCTTCTCGCCGATGCCGGTTTGGTCGGGATGCCCAATGCCGGCAAATCGACCTTTATCAATCAGGTATCCAACACCAAGGCGAAGGTCGGTGCCTATCCCTTCACAACCATACGTCCGCAATTGGGCGTCGTCAGCCATAAAAGCCGCGAGTTCGTGCTTGCCGATATTCCGGGTCTGATTGCCGGGGCGGCCGAAGGTGTTGGCATTGGCGACCGCTTTTTGGGCCATATCGAACGCTGCCAGATACTCATACATTTGATAGATGCGACGCAGGATGATCCGGTTCTGGCGTGGCAGACAGTATGCGACGAACTTGCTGATTATGGTGCAGGACTTGAGGACAAGCCACAGATTGTGGCGCTGAACAAAGGCGATTTGCTCGATCCCGAACTGATGGCCGACATTGCGGCGCAATTGCAGGCGGCGGGCGCGCTGGATGTGATCGCGATTTCGGGCGCGACCGGGCAAGGCGTCCCCGAAGTGCTAGACCGCGTGCTTGAAGCCCTCCCAGCCAAGAGCGGGCTTGAGTCTACACAAAACACAGGGATTTCGGAAGACGGGACATGGTCGCCGATCTAAACCCTGCTGCCTTCCTGCCGACAACTTGCCCCCTGCTCGTGGTCAAGGTCGGCTCATCGTTGCTGGTGCAGCCCAACGGCGGTGTACGCCGCGAATGGCTGGAAACTTTGGTCGCCGATATCAGTGCCCGGCATCAGGCAGGTCAGCGGATCATTATCGTTACGTCGGGCGCGATTGCGCTCGGTGCGCGGCAGATGGGCTTTGACAAGGGCGGGCGGGCCAGTCTGGCCGATGCGCAGGCCGCGGCGTCCGTTGGGCAGATTATCCTCTCGGGGATTTGGGCAGAGTTGCTTGGGGGACAAGGTTTGGCTGCGGCACAACTGCTCGTGACCCTTGATGATCTTGAGGACCGGCGGCGTTATCTGAATATCGCGGCGACGCTCGACCGTTTGCTAGGCGCAGGCGCGGTGCCTGTGATCAACGAAAATGACAGCGTTGCAACGGAAGAAATCCGCTTCGGTGACAACGACCGTCTGGCTGCGCGGGTTGCGCAGGCAGCAGGGGCTGCGGGCGTTGTATTGCTGTCAGATGTTGATGGGCTTTACGACCGCGCGCCGCATTTGCCGGGAGCGGAGTTGTTGTCAGCAGTTGAAAAAATCGACGGACGCATCCGCATCATGGTCGCCGAAGGGTCATCGTCGGGCATGGGATCGGGCGGTATGGCGTCGAAACTTGATGCTGCCGATATTGCGACGCGGGCAGGCATTGGAATTGCTATTACCTCGGGCCTTAACGACCATCCCCTGGCGGCGCTGGAACAAGGCGGGCCGTCTACCTTCTTCGCGCCCCGCGAAGGCGGGTCGGCCCGCAAGAGCTGGCTCGGCGGGCGGCTCACGGTCAAGGGCCGAATCCGGGTAGATGACGGCGCTGTTCGCGCGCTAACCGCTGGTAGCAGCCTGCTTCCGGCAGGCGCTCTCAGCGTCGAAGGGGAATTCAAACGCGGCGACGTCATCGACATCAGCGCCGATGACGGCATCGCCATCGCGCGCGGACTTTCGGAATATGATGCCATCGATGCCGCGCGAATCTGTGGACACCGGAGCGGTGAGCTGGAAGCCATTCTCGGAACCGTCCCGCGCTCGGTTCTGGTTCACCGCGATCAGTTGGTGCTGCTTTGAAGACAGTCGCGCTGACCGGTGCAACAGGGTTTGTCGGACGGATAACGCTTGACCGCTTAATAGAGGCAGGATGGAAAGTGCGAGCGCTAACCCGGCGTAACCAACCCAAAAAAGCTGGCGTGACCTGGGTTCATGGCGCGCTCGACCAGCCCGAAACCCTCGAAGAGCTGTGCGAAGGTGCGAGCGCCGTCCTGCATGTTGCTGGCGTTGTGAACGCGCTCGATGTTGCAGGATTCGAGGCTGGCAATGTCACCGGCACCGCAAATATGCTCGCTGCGGCGAAAGAAGCGGGCATTCGGCGTTTCGTACATGTCTCTTCACTTGCCGCAAAGCATCCGGAGCTTTCGCTTTATGGCGCGAGCAAGGCACGTGCGGAGAGGCTGGTCGGTGCTTCCATGCTCGACTGGACGATCATTCGCCCGCCCGGTGTTTACGGCCCCGGCGACACCGAGATGTTCGACATGTTCCGTCTGGCTGAGAAAGGTTGGGCAATATTGCCGCCGCGTGGGCGGGTATCAGTCATTCATGTCGACGATCTCGCGCGCTTGCTGGTGGCGTTATTGCCCGCGCATGACGACGCGACTGTTCGGATATTCGAGGCAGATGACGGCACAAGTGATGGCTGGACCCATGAAGCCTTCGCCCGCGCAATCGGCTGGGCGATCGGACGGCGAGTGAACACGCTTCATGCCCCGCGATTCTTGCTTAAACTCGCAGGACAAGCCGACCGGCTTTTTCGCGGGAAAAAGGCCAAGCTCACGCCTGACCGTGCCAGTTACCTGTCGCATCCCGATTGGACCACCGACCGCGCCGCCATACCATCACCTGCGCTTTGGACACCGCAAATTGAAACGCGGCAGGGTTTGAAGGATACCGTGCGATGGTATCGGGCGCAGGGCTGGATGTAGCCAGATTTTGCCCTTATGCCGCCTTAATCGGTTGCCATAGGGCGGGCAATTAGAAGGAAATCATATGACCGAACGCAGCGACATGTTTGACCGGCTAAAGGGCCTGATTGAGCCGTTCAATAAAAAGGGTGTCGCCGTTACCGACTCAACGACCTTTGCCGGTGACCTTGAATGGGATAGCCTGACGGTCATGGATTTCGTCGCCGAGGTGGAGGATAGCTTCGATATCGTGATCACGATGAACATGCAGGCAGAAATCGAAAATGTCGGCCAGCTGGTCGATGCGGTAACGAAGCTGACGGATTGAGCCTGCAATGACCGACCTGTTCTCCAAATTCGATGCACTTATTGCGCAGCGTGAAGGCCTGCTTTCAACCGGCGTAATGGATCCTTTCAGCCTCGTGATGGAAGAGGTGAAATCACCCACCGTCGCGGTTGTGAACGGCAAGGAAACCATCCTGCTCGGCACCTATAATTATATGGGCATGACATTCGATGACGATGTCATTGCGGCTGGCAAGAAGGCGCTCGATGAGTTTGGTGCAGGCACCACTGGTAGCCGCGTTTTGAACGGTACGTTTCAGGGTCACAAAGAGTGCGAGGACGCGCTTAAAGAATTCTACGACATGAAATATGCGATGGTGTTTTCCACGGGCTATCAGGCCAATCTGGGAATCATCAGCACTATTGCAGGCAAGGGCGATTACATCATCCTTGATATCGACAGCCATGCCTCGATTTACGATGGCTGCAAAATGGGCGATGCCGAAATCGTCGCGTTCCGCCACAATGATGTCGAAGCGCTCGAAAAGCGGCTGAAACGGCTGCCTGCCGATGCGGGCAAATTGGTGGTGCTTGAGGGCGTCTATTCGATGCTGGGCGACGTCGCTCCGCTGAAGGAAATGATCCGCGTGTCGAAAGAAGCAGGCGCGATGATATTGGTCGATGAGGCGCATTCGATGGGCTTTATCGGCGAAAATGGTCGTGGTGTTGCCGAAGAACAGGGCGTGCTCGATGATGTCGATTTTGTGATTGGCACGTTCAGCAAGTCGGTCGGTACCGTCGGCGGCTTCTGCGTATCGAACCATCCGAAGTTCGAAATCATGCGGCTGGTCTGCCGTCCTTATGTGTTTACCGCGAGCCTGCCGCCAGCAGTTGTCGCCTGTTCGGCAACCAGCATCCGCAAATTGATGCACGGCGGCAACAAGCGCGCGCATCTGTGGGAAAATTCAAAAACGTTGCACAAGGGCCTGCGCGATCTCGGTTTCCAGCTTGGTACGCCAGAGGCGCAGAGCGCGATCATTGCGGTAATCATGCCCGACCTCGGACAGGGTGCCATGATGTGGCAGGCTCTGCTGGAGAATGGCCTTTACGTAAACCTGGCCCGTCCGCCCGCAACTCCGGCGGGCATGACATTGCTACGTTGTTCGCTGTGCGCCGAGCATACAGCTGAACAGGTGGCAGATATTCTCGACCGTTTCGAACGCGCGGGCAAGGCCGTGGGAATTATTTGAAAACCGCCGGGGCGACATGACCAGACTTGATCGCCGCGAACGCATCATGGCGACAGGTTTCGCCGCAATGGCGGGCATGGTCGATGCAATCGGGTTTATGGCAAGCGGCGGTTTTTTCTTATCATTCATGAGCGGTAACTCGACTCGGCTGAGCATCGGGCTGGCCGAAGGCGCTCCTTATGTCTTCATGGTCGCTGCACTGATTATCAGTTTTGTCTGCGGAGTAATTTGGGGCTCGCTGACCGGAAACGCCAAAAATACGGCGGCGAACAAGCGGCAGGCGGTGATATTGGCCGGAATTTCGGTATTGCTAGTCGTCGCGCCAATATTGGCAGATTTTGGATGGCTGCTTCCCGCCATTTGCGTCGCAGCTTTTTGCATGGGCGCAGAAAATACATTGTATGAACGCGAAGGTTCGATCTCGTTCGGGCTTACATACATGACTGGCGCGCTCGTAAAAATCGGCCAAGGTATCGCAACTTTGCTGCGCGGCGGATCAAAGACGGCGTGGTTGCCTTATTTATTCTTATGGGCGGGGCTGGTCAGCGGAGCGGTCATTGGCGCATTGCTGTTCACCAAATATAGCATTTACAGCCTGTGGATGCCGGGCGCACTTGCCGCGATTTTTGCTATGGTGTCGGCCCGAGCCAAGCCGTTGCCTAGAACCTAGCGCACGGCGCCTTTCACCAGCAATCTCGGCACCAGAAACAGCGCCGCCACTAAAGGCCATCGCCTTTGCCATGGTTTTATCTCAATTTGCGTTCCGGCATGGCGGTTGATCTTCCATGCCAGATAATCGATGCCGCCTGCATACGTAAACGCCGCTTTGGCTAGCCGGGCGACAGTCAGCATTTTGCCGCGGCGGCGAAGTGCGGGCCAGCGTTTGCGCTCCTGCATAATCCGCCCGTACGGGTCAGGCAGTATGTGGACTTTGTCGCCGCGCAGTTCGTTGGCAATTGGCGTATGGCGCAGCGCGGCCAGGCCGAAGCGGTCGTAGCGTACCGGATCAAATTCAACCACTGACGCAGGCCGGTCATTGCGCTCTGCGCGCAGTTCGGCACCATAGGTCATCTGGAACCCTGATTGCCACAAATCGAGTACGCCAACTTCGCGCTCGGTAGTTGCCAACGCTGCATTGAGCAATGCTGGTGCGGCGCCCGAAATCGCCTTTGCAGCCATCTTCCGAGCCGCATCATCTGCCGCCCACACCAATCGCGACGGCTGGGCAAAGCGCGCCCAAACCGACACCGCCGATGCCGCCGGCCGGTTGAGGTCGTGAAAATCCTCTTCGCTCAGTATCGCGACTTTGGCCATCAGGCGTTCAAACTGAAACGGAAAGACGTTCGGCGGCAAACGCCGGTTCCATTTTGCAAGCCACTTGCGATCATAGGCGGAATCATAGCCCGACACGATCAGATAGAAATCGAGCATCTGCCCTTCGAGCTGCTCCGAGCGCAGGCATGATCCGTAAAATAGCACCGCGCGGGCGGCATTGGGATATTGCGCTGCGATATATTCAGCGAAGGCATGCACTTGTGGCAATGCCGGCACAGCGATTTCATCGGCTACCAGTTGGGTGAGCGAGAGCATGTCCGCGCCTTAGCGGTTTTCATTACAGCTTGTTAAGCAGGAATGTCAGGCGGCAAGACGGAGGAACGGAACCGGCGGTGTGGAGCGCAATACGATGGGCTGGCCCGACTTTGCCTCAAACACCTCACCGTCGAGAACCACGCTGCTCTGTTCGCTGTCGATCCGAATGCTATCGCCTTCTTGCAGATGGAGCCCGTTGACCTTGTGCCGCCCTATCCGTCCCAATATCGATGTAAATATCGTGTGAATCATCGCGCCAGGGCGCTGATCAATTGCCAAGAATTTCATATTGCCGCGCCCAACCTCTCCGGCCTTGCTACCGAGTAGCAATTTTTCAAGCGTCGTCACGATAAGCACCGAGAATATTCCCTGCAACTCACCTTTGCGGACGAACGAAACGCTGACGGGTTTGGCACGCCTCGGAAGGAAATCCGCCTTCAAGCCAAAAATCGCTGAGAACATCACGGCTACCGCAGCCAAGAAATGACTTAGCCCGTTGGGCAGACCCAGCGGATAGATTTTGTGGCGGCAATAGAGGATGGTTTCGGCCAATCCTGCTCCGCCCAGAAACATGCCGAGGACGGGCCGCGCACCCTCGCTACCATCGGTGAGCGCGATCATTTCGCGCGCTACGATATGCGCCGACATGTCACCCTTTGCGACCTCGATGATGCGTTCCAGCGCAACGAGCGGATCTCCCTCGGCACCCAAATCGAGCGCGATCAAGTTGGTTTTGCCGTTCGGCAACACCGCCACTGGCGGCGGGTTACCGTTGAAATGGCCGCCATGGTAAAGCTCGGTCAACGCCGACTGAACGGTTCCATCACCGCCATTGATAACCAGTACTTTGGGCTTGACCCTAGCAATCATTTCCAAGGCCTTTGGGACCTGCGTAATATCCTCAACCTCATAATGGAATATGTCGGGATGGCGGGCGCAATAGCACCGAACCGCCGGCAATAGCGATTTGTTGCCGGTCGAATTGGGGTTCGAAAGAAGTGCTACCAGGGCCAATAGGGTTCCGTCACATATATCTAAGGTTGATGGAAATGCGCGTCACACCGGGACCAGCCTGGAAAGCAACCTTGCTGACTGCCGGCTTGCCCAGGTTCAAAATGTTGATGCTCGGATTGTTTGAAAATCCGCCGCCATCCTGGCTGATATCGGTTTTGCCATTGGCATTGCGATCATGACGCACCGCGATGCCATATTTCCCTTCGGACGGTACCGGCACACAAAAGCTCATATTGCCCGCGTTGGCGCGGGTTTCGACACGATGTAGCCAGCGGCCCTTGGCCAGCCAGGCGCTACCGGTGGCAGGATAAGACTGCACGCGGATGCGTCCTGCCGATTCCTTCACACCGCGCACACTAACAAGCACCGCAGGGCCCTTGCCCGCAGCGCAGCGCGAAAGATCATTGCTGACTTCCTGACCGGAAGCAATTGCAGCGCCCGAAAACAGCACCGCTGCAGCGGCCAAAGAGGCTAAAAACTTACTCATTCTATTACTCCTGGAACATTATCCGCGGGCGCACCCTCCTGAGCACGCCATCGATATTGCCCCTGAACCTGTTACCGTCTATCGGATGAGTTTGCGGCCAAATTAGGGTGACAGGGCGACCATAAGTTGAAATTTCTGACCGCCACCGACCGCTACATCTTCCGACTTGTGATGCTGCCCCTGCTATCGACGCTGGCGATTGCCGCATCCTTGCTACTGCTGGAAAAGATGTTGAGCCTGTTCGATTTCGTCGCAGCCGAGGGTGGGCCGGTCAATATCGTTTGGCGCATGCTTGCTAATCTGCTGCCCGAATATCTCTCGCTCGGGATACCCATCGGGTTACTGCTTGGAATATTGTTGGCTTTCCGGCGCCTTGCAACTTCGTCAGAACTGGACATTTTCCGGGCGGTGGGGATGAGCTATTTTCGCCTGCTGCGCGTACCGTTCATGTTTGCGATTGCGCTGGCGGCAATCAACTTCACCATTGTCGGATTCCTTCAGCCGACTGCGCGCTACTATTATGAGGAACTTCGTTTCGAGCTGCGCTCGGGCGCGTTCGGGGCAAAGGTCCGCGTTGGCGAATTTAACAATGTAGGCGAAAATTTGACCGTGCGGATCGAGGAAAGCCGCAATAATGGCAATCAACTGACAGGCATGTTCGTATATGCCGAAAGCAAAAGCGGTCAATCGCTTGCGGTGACTGCAGAAGAGGGGCAATTCCTGCGCACCGACGATCCTGACACTATCCTGCTGCGGCTGGAAAAGGGCACTTTGGTGCACGATGCGCCCAATTTTAAAACACCACGGGTGCTCAGCTTTACCAGCCATGATGTGCCGATTCCCCTGCCGCGCATAGAAAATTTCCGGGCACGCGGCGGCAAGGACCGCGAATATGTCCTTACCGAATTGGTCCGCATCGGCGGGGATAGTGCAAAGCCGACAATCGAACGCAATAAGGCCTGGGCCAATTTCCATTTCCGCATGGTCGAAGTGGCGATGATGCTGCTGTTGCCGTTCCTGGCAGTTGCGCTCGCCGTTCCGCCCAAGCGATCAACATCTGCGCTTGGGGTGTTTCTCGCTATTGTGATGGTGGTGACTTATCATAAGATCAACGAATATGCCGAGGGTGTCGGAGGAATGGGAATCGTTGATCCATTCATCGCTTTGTGGGTGCCGTTCCTGTTCTTTGCAGCGCTGATCCTATGGATGTACCATATTATCGCGCATGTACCTGGCGGTCAGCCGATTGGCGCGCTCGAAGTGTTTGCCGACAAGATCGGCAAATCGATCCGCAAAACATTCAGCTTTGGACGCAAATCGCGATTGGCAACGATCGGTATGCCCGAAAAGGAAGAACAATAGATGCATTTCTTCCCTTCCCGCAACATCACGCTGTATATGGCAAAGCTCTTCGTAACGCGCAGTTTTGCCGTACTGATGATGCTTGTTCTGATCCTGATGACGCTCGATCTGCTCGGTGAAAGCGGCAAAATCCTCTCGGTTCCCGGGAATGATCAGGGCGACGTCCTCAGCTATATCGGCATGCGCGCACCGCAGATTATCGCCCGGTTTTTGCCGTTTTCGGTGTTGCTCGGCACGATCATCACCTTTGCCACGCTAAGCCAAAATAGCGAGGTGGTCGCCATGAAGGCGGCGGGCCTATCCGCGCATCAGATACTGGCACCGATGTTTGTCGCCAGCTTTGCGGTCGCGGTGTTTTCCTTCGCTTTTGCAGAATCAGTGGTTGCTCCCAGCACCGCGAAGCTCAAAACTTGGCAGGCCGTCGACTATGGCACGGTTCCGGCCGACACTGGTATCCGAACGAATGTCTGGGTGCGCGAAGGACAGGATCTTATAAATGCGCGTACGGTAACGGGGTCGGGCGAAGCAACGAAATTGGGCGGTGTAAGTTTGTATCTGCGCGCAAACGGCGGACTGCGGCAAGTAGTTAAGGCCGATGAAGCGCAATATGCTGGCGGCGGATGGCAGCTGAGTCGAGTGTCGTCATTCGATGTTGCTACAACTGAAGAGCAAAACTTCGAAGGGCTGGTCGTTGGCAAGGGCATCACGCCCGACCGCTTCAATTATGTCAAAGTCGACGGCGATAGCCTCGGGTTTTTCCCGCTGATGCGGGCGACTGAAGATATGAAGGCGGCGGGTCGGCGCACCGATAATCTTGAAGGCATATTATGGCATAAATTGTCGGGACCGCTTTCGACATTACTGATGCCGCTGCTCGCTGCGGTCGCGGCCTTTGGCCTCGCGCGATCCGGCGCTTTGTTCCTGCGCGCGGTTATCGGCATGGCGCTTGGATTTGCCTATTTTGTCGCGGACAATTTTGCCCTCGCGATGGGTAATCTGGGCGCATATCCGCCCTGGATTGCGGCATGGGGTCCTTTCTTGCTGTTCTTCCTGATCGGCGAGACCGTGTTGGTCCGAACCGAAGAATGAACACGCGCATATGAGCGGACCGATCGAAGACGCGCTGGTCCCGCCTGTGCCTGCGGTCAGCAATCAGGAAGTAGCAAAGGGCGCAGGCCTAGCGGCATTGTCGCGGCTCGGCGCGCTGATCGAGGTCGTTGCCCAGCCTGCCTATACATGGATGTTTGGGCTGACGGGCTATGGCGTCTATGTCGTTTTATGGGCGGCTATCAACATATTGGCGAACATTCTCGATCTTGCCATGGGGCAGGCGTTACAGCGCATCGTGCCCGCAGAGGATGATCCAGAACGCCAACATGGCGCGGTCAAATTTGCGTTGTTGACCGGCACCGGGCTCGGGATTGCTGCAGCATTTGCGATCACATTATCGGCGGACTGGTTGGCCTCGTTTGTCGCAACGGCCCCCGAAGAAGCATCCGCTCTGCCATATGCGATAGCATTGTTTGCCTGGAGCTTGCCGCTATGGATATTCATTGAAATTGCTACCGCTGCTGCCCGCGCTAAGCGCGCCTTTGGCCCTGAAATACGCTTGCGGATTTTCTGGGAGCAGGTTGCGCGGCTATTATTTGCAACAGGGTTTTTTGCTTTGGGGTTCGACCTGACCGGGCTTTTGCTGGGCCATATGTTGTCGCTCGCGTTGACGGCGATATTGGCCGCGCAATTGCTCGGGCGATATTATGATCTCAAGCTGCTACTCCGCGCACCCATGCCGCCTATGTTGCGCCGCTCGGTACTCGGCAGCGGTGCTGCGATAATGCCGCCGGCGATTGCGCGGCGCGCCTATAACGACCTGCCGCCAATCTTGCTCAACCTGATGGTCCCGGGCGCAGCCGGTGCGACAGCGGCAGCGTTGTACGGAATTGCGCGCAAGATTGCGTCGATCCCGTTGATCGTTCGCCAGTCATTTCTTTATGTGCTGTCGCCCTTGGCGTCGGCGCAGGCAGCGGCCGACCGCAGCGCGATGCTGCCGATGTATCGTTTTTCGACGCATATGTCGTTGCTGCTTGCGGTGCCGCTGGCAGGGTTCATGATACTGATAGCGTCGGATATGCTGAATGCATTTGCGCCGGGGTCGCAAGCCGCTCTTCCGGTCTTGGTCATCCTGCTGGCGGCCCGTGCGGGGGAGGCGGTGATTGGCCCTGCCACGCCGATTGTAGAGATGGTCGGCCATCGAGCGCTGCCGTTACTAAACAGCCTGATCGGTATGGCATTATGGCTAGCTCTGGCAATGTGGCTGGTTCCGCAATATGGCGCGCTGGGAATGGCGTTGGCGGTATCTGCCGCGGTGGTTGCAACGGCATGGGCAGCGGTCGCCGAGTTGCGGATCAGTGATGGGTTGTCGCCCTTCGGCGCGGGCTTTTGGCGGGCGCTCGCGGCAGGCGCCTTCGTCATTGCGATGTTAGCGGGGACCGGAACGGCGCTGATGTCCTTTGGTGCGCCGGTACGTGCGATTGGCCTGTTTATTCTTTTTTGGCCATTGCTTTGGCTCGGGCTGCGCTACGGTCTCGATGCGCCAGACAAAGCTGCGCTGGGAAAGCTCGGCCAAAGGCTGCGGCTGTAAATCATTGACAGTTGGTGCGCGCCGACTCAGGAAACGACCATGACCGAAATCATCATCCGCCCCGTCCTGACCAAGGCCGACAAAAAGGCATTCGTGGATTTGCCGTTCCGCCTATACGCCAGCGACCCCAACTGGGTGCCGCCGTTGAAGGACGAGGTTCATGCCCTGATTACGCCGGGCAAGAATCCCTGGTTCGAACATGGCGAGGCGGAGTGTTTCTTGGCTCAGCGCGATGGCCATATCGTCGGTAGGATATCGGCACATATCGACCATCTCGCGCTTGCGCAGCCGGTCGAACAGGGCATGGGTCCCGGGGCGGGTAATTGGGGTATGTTCGAAGCGGTCGATGCTGAGGTCGCTGCGGCGCTTATCGCCCGCGCCGAAGATGCGCTCCACGCCAAAGGCATGACGCGTTCGATTGGACCGATAAGCCTGGCGATGTGGGATGAGCCCGGGTTGCTAGTTGAGGGCTTTGAACAGCCGCCGGTGGTGATGATGGGCTTCAATAGCTCAGCATACGGCGCATGGGTCGAGGCAGCGGGTTATATGGGCGTTCAGGATTTGCTGACATATGACCTTCCCATTGCAGACGGTTTGCCCGAACTCACCAACAGGATCGTTGCGATGGGCGAAAGGTCGGGCAGAATACGGATCCGCCGCGTTGATAAAAGTCGCTTCGATGAAGAGGCTGCACTTTTGCTGCGCTTATTGAACGACGCATGGAGTGATAATTGGGGCTTCGTGCCGTTCACCGACGCAGAGATCGCTTATGCCGGGAAAAAGTTGAAACCGATCGTCTATGAAGACCTGATCCGCGTAGCCGAGGTCGACGGCGAACCCGTTGCCTTCATGATGACGATTCCGGATATCAACGAAAAGCTTCGCGAATTCGGTGGCTCACTGTGGCCATTCAATTGGGCAAAACTGCTTTGGTGGTTGCGCAAGCCACAAGTAACCACGATGCGCGTGCCGTTGATGGGCGTCGTCAAACGCCTGCAATCCAGCCGCATGGCGAGCCAGTTGGCCTTCATGCTTGTCGAATATATCCGCCGTGACGCGACTGCCAAATTCGGTGCCACAAGGGGTGACTTTGGTTGGGTGCTGGCGAGCAACGGGCCGATGCGCTCGGTTGGTGAGGCGGTCGGCGGCACGGTCAACAAGGTATACCGGATCTATCAAAAAGCGCTCTGAACACTCCGCTGCACCTGCGACAAATTTATACAATTTCCAATTTGCCTTGGCGGTATGAAGGCCTAGTTTCTGTTCGAGTGCATGTGGCTCATGCCACGTTCGAGGACAATTTATGGCGATAGCATCATCTATTGCGGCCAATCGTTTCGGATTGGGTGCACGCCCGAATGAGGTAATTCCCGCCGATCAGAAAGGCTGGTTGAAACGGCAAATCAAGGAATTTGATCCGGCACCGCAAGAACTCGAAGGCCAACCCAGCCGGTCCCAGATCGCGGCAGAATTTCGCGAATATCAAATCGACCGCAAAGACCGGCGGGACGCGATGAAGCAAGCCGCCTCGACCCAACCTGCCGACACAGCCTTCGATCCCGCGCAAATCGAAAAGGTCGTCAACAGTTTGCGCGCCCGCTATGTCGCTGCAGCCGATGCCCGGCTCAGCGCAGCTTTGGCCAGCGACACGACCTTTGCCGAGCGGCTGGTCCATTTTTGGTCCAACCATTTTGCCGTATCGATCGATAAGCTGCCGGTATTGGGGCTTGGCGGCGATTTTGAATTCAATGCTATCCGGCCAAATATCATGGGCACGTTTTCGCAGCTGCTGACGTCTGCGGTCACGCATCCCGCGATGCTGCTCTACCTCGATCAGGCGCAATCGATTGGCCCCGGTAGTCCGCTCGCCCAACGCATTGCCGCCCGGCGCAACCGGGAGCTGGGGCTTAACGAAAATCTGGCGCGCGAGATATTGGAACTACACACGCTTGGCGTTCGGACGGTGTATGACCAGAATGATGTCACCGAATTCGCCCGCGCGCTGACCGGCTATACGGTGGGCGGTATGGCAAAAGGCCCCGTGCAGCGATTGCTGATGCAAAGCGGCGGCGCGGGCGATACGCAATTTTTTGCGCCAATCCATGAACCGGGCGAGCGGCAGGTCGTGGGCAATCAGTACCGCCAGCAAGGTGAGGCGCAGGCCAAAGCGATCCTTGCTGATCTGGCTGTCCATCCCGCTACCGCCAAACATATCGCGACCAAACTTGCGGCGCATTTTGTTGCAGATAATCCGCCCGAAACATTGGTCGCGCGGGTGGAGCAGGCGTTTCTTAAAAGCGGCGGTGATCTGCAAGCTGTCTATATTGCGTTGATCGACGCCCCAGAGGCTTGGTTGCCGCAGCAAGCCAAATTCAAATCGCCATGGGATTGGACCGTGTCCTCTCTCCGCGCACTTAACGTACGCACGCTACCGGGCAATGAGCGGCAAACAGTCAATATGTTCACGCAAATGGGGCAGCCGATTTGGCGTCCCGGCTCACCTGCAGGTTTTGCCGATACATCCGAAAATTGGGCAGGCGGTGCTGCCTTAATGCGGCGGGTGGAAATCGCAAACCGCTTGGCCGAGCGTAGCGCCAACCGTGTCGATGCCCGCACTCTGGCACCGCTGATTTTGGCAGGACAGTTGAGCCCGGTGACAGGCGAGAGCATAGCTCGCGCCGAAAGCCCGTCGCAGGGCCTTGCCCTATTCTTGCTGTCTCCAGAATTTTTGAGGAGGTGATTGTTATGCTGAACCGCCGGTTTTTTATCGCCT
>LNFK01000070.1 GCA_001464315.1 Sphingomonadales bacterium Ga0077559
CCGGCAATGATCGAGGGCGCGAAGCTATTTGCAGCGAAACAAGCTAGTTTCGCGCATGCTTTAGCCTCTGGCTATCGCGAGCGATCGCATTTCGATGCCCAAAATATGATCGAGTCGGGCGCTTCGCGTCCTTATGGCCGCGATGATGGCTGGATGGGGCGGTTGCTGACGATGCTGCCCAAGGCCGATGCAAATGCGCTGGCGGTTGCACCGGCGGTCCCGCTGGCGCTGCGCGGGCCGATATCGGCCAACAGCTATGCACCATCGCGCCTGCCCGATGCCAACGCGGATCTGATGCAGCGGCTGACAACGCTCTATGCCGAAGATGCGCAATTGTCGAAATTGTGGGAAGGCGCGCAGGCCGCCGAGGCGATGGCAGGATCGCCTTCCGGCGAAGCATTGCGCGGCGGCGCTGCGCTCGGCAAACTAACCGCCGGGTTGATGGCCGGTGCGAACGGTGCGCGCGTGGTGATGCTCGAAACCAATGGCTGGGATACGCATTTTCAGCAGAAGGGCCGCCTTACCGCGGGTTTAAGGCAAATTGATGCGTTGATTGCTTCGTTGCGCGACAACCTGGGAAACGAGTGGAACAACACATTGGTGATGGTCGCAACCGAGTTCGGCCGGACCGTCGCGTTCAACGGCACAGGCGGCACCGACCATGGCACCGGCGCGGCCGCGATGCTGTTTGGCGGTGGTCTTGCCAATGGCGGCAACATTCAGTCCGACTGGCCGGGGCTGTCACCGGCAAAGCTATATGAAGGCCGCGACCTGCGTCCGACAATGCGCTTTGAAGATTTTGCCAGTGGGGCGCTGGCGGCGCATTACGGGTTTGAACCGACAAAAACCAAACGGACGTTATTCCCTGATTTCGTTTAATCCGAGTCCACGATTGCCAATATCTGTCGGCGCGTTCATCGTCGCTGAATGACCCGTGCCTATCGCCTCGATGCGCCTTCCCATGCCGTAGCCGAAACGTTGGCTGCCCATCAGGGTCCTGATCCGTGGGGTGGAGGCGCGCTTTCACCCGGAGAATTTGCGCCGGTTGTAACGCGGTCGCAAAAGACCGGGCACCGCGTTATCCGTCCGATGGTGTGGGGCTATCCCGCTCCGGGTACAGACTTGGCGGGCAATGCAAGCGATGTGCGTTGGGTGTCGACGGTGCGTAATGCCGAAAGCCCATTCTGGATTGGCAATTTGCGGCACAGCGAATTGCGCTGCCTGGTACCCGCGACCTCCTTCGCCTTTCGCGGGAAGGGCAATGATCACTGGTTTGCGGTCGACGATTCGCCTGTTTTTGCGATGGCGGGCATTTGGCGCGATTTGACCGATATGCCGGTATTTGCCGTCCTCGCGACCGACGCGACGGGCAACGTCAGGAAAGCTGGCGCGTCGTCAATGCCCGTCTTGATTGAGGCGCGCAATTACGATCGTTGGCTTAGCAGCGACTGGAAAGAGGCCCAGTATCTGGTAGCTCCCTTTGCCGATGCGTTAACCGAGGGAACTTGAGATGTGTGTCGTGGCGATTGGTTTGGAAGCACATCCACACTGGCAGCTGGTGGTTGCAGGCAACCGCGACGAGTTCCACTCCCGCGCCTCGGCCCCGCTGGTGCGATGGGACGATGGGTCGGGCATCATTGCCGGGCGCGATCTGGTCTCGGGTGGTTCATGGATGGGCGTTTCCGACGCCGGACGGCTGGCAGTGGTCACCAACATTCGCAATGCCGACGGACCCGATCCCGACAAGCTTTCGCGGGGCGCGTTGGTCACCGACTGGCTGGCGCACGGTGCATTGCCCTATGATGCAAGCGGCTATAATCCATTCAATTTGTTTGTAGCGGAAGGGCGTGCAGCGACATATCTTGCTAACCGGCCGCAGCCATCGCGCACGCCGCTTGGCGCGGGAATCCATGGATTCTCCAACGCCATCCCCAACGGACATTGGCCGCGTAAAGACCGGCTCATTCAGGAACTGGGATATTGGCTTGGTCGAACGGGTGACTGTGCCAATGCGCTGTTAAATTTGCTTGGCGATGAAAGCGTCCCCGACCCTGGCGGGCTGCCGATCTTTATCCGCAATCCGGTTTACGGCACACGGTGCAGCACCGTCATATTGGTCGATGCGATGGGAAAGGGTCGTATTATCGAACGCCGCTACGATACCAAAGGCGATACCACTGGTGAAACAACATTGGATTTTCGCTGGCCTGCGAAACAGGCTTAATGTTTAAAAGTCGACGGTCCCGCTCGCGGTAGCGGGACAGGATGCTGGAACACCGCCAACGTCGACCGTTGCAGATACCGAACTGACATCCGCTGCGGCCACCGAAATTTGTAACGTCCCTTGACCATTGGTGATCGTGCCTGCCGACACCGTCCAAACATATGTCAGGTCTTGATTCAAACTCGTCACATTGGCGCTGAACAGAGCGCTCGGCCCGCCTTCGGAGACACCTGTCACGGTAATCGAAGGACATTTATCCGCCCCGTCCGCTGCGGTTGGCAGAAACTGAAGCCCGAAAATAATCGCAGCCAGCATAACTAGCGACACAGCAACCCTTTGGAGCATCTCCCGCCTCCCATTTGACCCTTAATGCAAAGGTTACGCAATTTTATGCGCGCCGCAAGCTGATTTCTTTGGGCGCGGCTGGCTGAATGCACTTCGAATACAGTGTTGTTTGTCGCAGGTGCAAACGATTCTCACAGAATAGGGCGGAACGGAGCATCGAGAGCTTAGTTTATCTGTCATCGATGCCAGAAAAGGAACGTGATCATGAGCAGTAACGACAATAGCCGTCCCATCGGCACCAATCCCATCACCGATGCAGCTGCAGCAACAGCGTCTGACACTCCGCAACAGCAGAGCGGGGCCACGATTGCTCCAGAAGATTTCGACAATCGTCACGCCGAAGCGCCTGTCACAGAAGAGGCGCCAGAGTCACCGGATCAGATGGACGAAGAAAACGAAGCCGGTATGCTTCAGCAATCCGGCAGCGAAGCGGGCAATGTAGACGAACATGGCCACCAGCCGCGCGATCAGAAGTTTACGCCAGTCGATTAATTTTCCCCAAGGCATCATCCCCCGATGCCGTAAGGAGCGGATGGCCCGTTCTCCTTAATCGGAGGGCGGGCCTATTTTTGTGGCGGCTTGGATTTCGATTTATGCGTTGCGATGTCGGCGTCGAGCGTTGCGATCCGCTGCCGCTCGGGCGAGTCTTTGGGTAATCCCTTCAGCCGGGCAGAGGCCCACAGGCTTCGGCGTTCGGATTCGAGAGCTTTGAGATAGAGATCGGCCATGAGCGCGCTTTAGCTCCAAAACGGTTGGGACGAAAGAGTGGTTTATACAGCGCGGGTGCCAACGACCGCAGCGAGCGGAAGCGGCCCGTAAATGTGCGGAAACAATGCGTCGCCGCGTGAAATTTCCCATTTCACTAGGTCGCCCAGTGCCGTCAGATCGACCTCGGCAATGACAAGGTCCGATTGGCCTGCGAAATGCTTGTCGAGCGTGCCCTGTAGCTGCTCTGCGGCGGACAAATGAATATAGCCATCAGCCACATCCACCGGCGCGCCATGGAACACCCCGTCAGCGTCAAACTGCGCCCATTGCTGCGCGGTGAGGATTTTGTAGGCGGTGGCGGGGCGGTCTGCATCGGTCATTATTCGCCAATGCCGAAATGACGCGGTGCGGGCAAGGACAATGGAACTGCACGGTGCCGGAGGTGTTTCCCCTGTGAGCCCACATATTAAAAGGATGCACGATATGCCCGACACCGATAAGCCAGCCGCCGATGCAGCCATGACCCCAACCGGCCTGGACATCGACAACGACCATGCCGACGAGCGTCCGGTTGATCGCTCGCAAGACGCTCCCGAGACGCATGATAGTGATCATGACGATGAGGCAGCCCAGGCGCAGACCGTCGCCGATGATGCCATTCGTGGTTTGGCCGCAGGGCAAATTAGAGCCGAAGACAGCGATCATGGCGGCACCACCAACCCGGCGCAAATCATACCCGACGACGCGCAGGATGTTGTCGATCATATGGAGCAGATGGAAAGCAGCGGGCAGATCGACATGGACGCCTATCGCGGCGAACGCAGCGATGATGACGAAGCGGGCATGCTGGGCGAAGCGGGTATGGAACCCGGCGACCTGGACGAGCATGGCAGCTCAGCCCGCGAAAACGACGATGAACTTCCACTGGCTGAGTAGAAGTGTTGTAATAAAGTAACAGTTACTTGTTATTTTAGGTTCATGAAACTCAACACGGAACCGCCCGTTTTCTTACCGGCCTCGCAAGTAGCGGGGTCGGTAAATAGAAAATGGATTATACATTATGCGTAAGTATCTCCTAGGCGTGGCTCTCCTATCCACCGCCGCCATCACTCCTGCATTCGCCCAAGAAGCGGCTCCGTTCACCGGACCGCATATCGAGGCCATCGTCGGTTATGATGATGTCAGCGAAGGCAAGGGCGACCTGATGTACGGCGTCAATGCCGGTTACGACTTTCAACTTGGCGGCGTGATTGCCGGTATCGAAGGCGAATATGCCGATTCTGACGTTAAGGGTTCGGGCCAGGACCTGATCACCACCGGTGACCGTTTCAGCCTCAACACCGACCGCGACCTATACGTCGGCGCGCGTCTCGGATTCGCCGTTGCACCATCGACGATGATCTATGCCAAGGGTGGTTACACCAATGCCAAGTTCGAAAGCCGTTTCGACAATGGCACCGGCACAATCTTCAATAACGGCGTGACTGCAGACGGTTACCGGATCGGCGCTGGTATCGAACAGAAATTCAACCTGTTTGGACCATCGGGCTTCATCAAGGCCGAATATCGTTATTCGAACTATTCGAACATCGACATCGGTCGCGATGACTTCGATCTCGACACCGACTTCGACCGCCATCAGGCAGTCGTTGGCGTGGGCGTCCGTTTCTAGTCATAACAGAAACGTCGAGCGTGTGTGACGCCCGCTTTCCTGAAGCCGCCGGGGTGTCAAGCCTCGGCGGTTTTTGTTTGGGGCTAAGCTCGGCCGAGGCGCGAGACGATGGTGACGAAGAACGCGGTCGACCAGCCCAGCAGCAGGAGGCCGTTAATCCCCTCGATTGCCGCGACCAACCGCCAAGCAGGCTCAATATAGCGATCATCGAAGCCGATGCCGGCATAACTTATGGTCGAAAAATAGACCGCGGTTTCGAGATTTTCGACCGCACCCAGTGCTTCGTACAGAAAAGCGTAGAGCCAGATTTCAACGCCGTGGAGCACGAAGAGTGCTAGCACCAGCGCCAGCGTAAAGCCCATCGTGCGAGGCGACATACCCGGGATATGGTGCGAGCGCTCCATCTGCACTTCCCCGCGCAGCATCCGGCCCAGGATCGCCAGGCCGCCGCCGTGAAACACCACAGTGAGAACCACCATTGCGGTGGACACGGCCAATTGGACAATCATGCCCGCTTGTCGGCCAAAGGTGACCGCAAGTCAAAGCAGCGATGCTTATGTCGCACAATCCATGCACATCGTCGCCTCTGGCAATGCCGCCAGCCGGGCAGGGGCGATGTCGGCGCCGCAGGACAGACACTGGCCATAATGTCCGGCATCGATCCGCCCGATGGCCGCGCGCACGGCGGCGATTTCCTTGAGCACCAGCGCGTCTTCGCCGGCCAGCGCGGTGTCGTCAGCTGCTTCGGTTGCCTGCTCTTCGGAATCGGCATCCATCGGTGCCGCGATTTCGGCCTCGATCCGCCCGGCCCGCGCCGTCAGATCGGCAAGCCGCTGTTCCAATTCCGCGCGGACGTCCGCAGTTGCGGTCACGGCTGAACCTCGGATATCATCACTGCGACCTGATCGAGAATCGCCAGCCGTTCTTTTTTCAACTGCTCGGTCCGGTCGTCTGATGCTGCTTCGATGCCGCTGTCAATCCGGTGAATTTCGCGGTTCAAGTCATGATATTGATCAGCCAGCTTGCCGAAATGTGGATTGCCGGTTTTGAGCGTGTGCAGCGCGTCGGTTGCGTCGGGAAATTCGGCATGCAGATCGTGCGGGGTATGGGACATATTTTTTCCTTTTGTGAAGCGCTTGCAGTCAGAATGGCTGAACTCGCGATTAGTTGCATGAAGCCCGAACGGGCCGCAGTTAATCGCGGCGGTATTCGTTGATCGTGCCGTATAGCATGACCGCGGCAAAGGCGAGGACCATGCCGGAGAACAGGGCAACGAAGGGAATTTGAAATGCGTCCATGACGGGCTCCTTTGGTTTGAGGTGAAGCCTTGTTAGCTGACGTCGAATTCGCGTTCCTTGATCTGCGTCAAAACCCGATCGGGCATTGCAATGGAAAAAATCGCGGCGCAGTCTTTGTCCATGTGTAACCATTACGCCAATAATCCCGACGCGCAGGCGCTGCTGCAGACATGGCGCGAATACATCGCGTGGAGCCTGCCACCCAAAATCGTGCCGCCGTCGTCGGATCTGGAGGAAGATGTCTGGCCCCGGCGCGAGGCGGCGGTGGTGCGGCAAAGCGAAGAGGCGCGCGGCGCGTTTGTCGACATCATGACCTGGGGCGTGCCCTTGTCATTGCCCGGAAAGCGGCCGGGGACCAAGGTTTCGAAACACATCACCAATGTCCGCAACCTCGCTAGCCCGTTCTGGCGGTCGATGCTGGCAAAACCCGAACAACGCTGCCTCGTCCCCTTCACCCGCTTTGCCGAGCCGAAAATCGGCGCAGGTCGAGAGGAGCACTGGTTCACGGTAAAGGACCGCGAGGTTGCTGCCTTTGCCGGCGTGTGGCGCTGGGCGGCAGAGGCGGGGCCAGCCGCGAACCAGGCCGAACCACAGGACCTGCTCGCCAATCTGGAGGACGCAGCGCAAAGCAAGGCCGATGACCGAAGCCCGGTGAAGGTATTCGCGTTCCTGACGTGCGATCCAAACCTGCTGGTCGCGCCGCTCCACCCCAAGGCGATGCCGGTGATCTTGGCCGAGGCCGATTATAGCGCGTGGCTGACCGCCGATTGGGAGGATGCAGGCAAGCTCGCGGTACCGTTTCCCAGCCAGCTGATGGATGTAAATTAGCCCCGGCTTTGCTTTGCAGCACTTGCAACCCACGGCATAATATGCTGAAAAAAGAAAGGTTTTGGGAGGAATCATCTATGTTGAAATTTTCGCCGGTCGTCGCCATACTTGCGGCGGCATCGTTCGTGACTGCTCCTGCTTTCGGTCAGGATGTTCCCGCGCCTGTTTCAACAGAAGCGCCAGTCGCCGCACCCGCTCCAGCACCCGAATGCGAATTGCATGTCTGGCCGACCGAAAATTATCTCGGCGTCAGCATGGGTTTGCTGTCGGGCTTTGGCGTGATCGGGGTCCTTGCCGATCAGGCCGCGAGTAAGGGCAAGGTACAGACGGTCAAGGACCTGATGCGCGAATATCTGGGCCCTGAGGTGCAGAAGGAAGAGTTGAACCGCATCGGCCTGCTCAAGACTCTCAAGCTGCCGGAAAATTACACTATCATTGTCCAGCCACCGACGCCGTTCAACGAAGATCTGAAGAAGGATCCGGCGTTGAAAGCCAAGGTCAAGGAAATCAACGCGACGATCAAGGAAGGCAAGCGCCTGACCAGTTCGCAGAGCAAATGCTATGCCGAGCTGATCACCACGCATATCTTTTACCACAAGGCGATGATGTACGGCAGCAACCTGTTCACCGGTTGGAACTACCGCAATTTTGGTGACAAGATGCTGCTGAAAAAACCCGCTACCGGCCAGGTCAAGAACCCGCTCGAATATTTCCCGCCGAAAACCGCCGAAGATGTGGATAAAGCCAAGGTCGAGCTGCGCGATGCCTATTCGAAGGATTTTATCGAATATGTCGACAAGAAAGTGTTTGGTGTAGCACCGGCGCAATAATCGGGACTGTCGATCGCGGGCTAGGCCGGTACCGACACCTCCACGCGCAAATATGTCGCGGGAATAACCGTCGAACTGGCATCATCGCTCTGGTTCTGCGCGTTGAACAATGCGTCCAGTTCGGCATGCAGTGCATCGGCCTTTCCGTCTTTCTCCGCCGCATCGAATGCGTTCATCGTCGGGCCGTAAAGACGGCGGAAACGGCCCAGAAATTCGGACGGGCTGCCAGCTGAGCGAAAGATATAGGTGTCTGGCGTGCAGCGGATTGCGTCCGCCGGAATGCCGGCCGCGGTGAAGCGTTCGACCACATGCGCCTCCTGTCCCCAGGTGACCGGGCTGACAAAGCCCTCCGGCGGCGGCGGGGTGTAGGCGGCGCTGATTTTCAGGACCTGCGCGACCAAAGTCGGGTCACCGGGTATCCAGTTGCCCATGATGATGCGACCGCCGGGTTTAGTCACGCGCACCATTTCGGCGGCGACATCGAAGGGACGCGGTGCAAACATCGCGCCAAAAATGGTGACTACTAGGTCAAAGCTATCGTCGGCAAGTCCGGTCAGCGCCGAGGCATCGCCTTCCTCAAACCGCAGATTATTAAGGCCAGCTGCGGCCGCGCGGGCATTGCCCGCCGCGACCAGATTGGCCGCGATGTCGACGCCAAGCACGTCGGCCCCGCGCATTGCGGAGGGCAAAGCGGTGGTGCCGTCGCCGCAGCCAAGGTCGAGCACTTTCATACCCGGCCCGACGCCAAGCGAATCGACCAAAGCCTCCCCACTTTCGCGCATACACGCCGCGATTTGGGTAAAATCGCCTTTTTCCCACAATGCCTTATTCGGATTCATGTCACATTCCTCCCTCTATGACCGGATTGAGATGTAACATAAAAACTGCATAAGGAATAATGAGGCGTTAGCCCGCCAGCATCCAGCCACCCGCGAGCGCCGCGGCTAATACCTGTAACATCGCGGTCTGGTGCAGGTTGCTTGAAAAGGGCTGCTTGCGCGTCTTGTGCCGGAACACCGCGCGACCGGTGTAAGCGCCGATGGTGCCGCCGAGAAATGCCCAGAAGAGCAACGTCCCCTCCGACACGCGCCATGAGCCCTCCTCTGCGCGGATCTTGTCGAGGCCGAACAGCATGAATGTCCACAGGTTGACCAGTGCAAACACGGCGAGGGCGTTGGGCAGGGTGAGGAGGGCGGTCATGTCCATTGTTTAAAGCCAAAGCACCCAAAAGCTATCGGGTGCTAGGCAGCTTTAGCGGTCAGTTCAAGCCCAAGCGCCTTCAATGTGCGGATGACAGCACTAATGTCGGAGTCGCTCGACAACTCGGGGTTGTGGGCCAACCCTTGTGCGCGGGCGACGTCGTTAAGTGCGGCGGCTGCTGCACAAACCAATCCGATTATAATGTCGGGTCAGTCTGAACTCACTCCGCCGCCACCCCTGCCTGTTCGAACATATCCATGCCGTCATTCTCGGCGGCGGGTTCGATGCCGATGATCTTTTTCTTGCGGTTGTCGAAGCTGTCCCACACTTCGCCCCAGTTGCCGCGCGTTGCTGCTTTCGCGTATTCGGTTGCGCGGGTTTCGAAGAAGTTGGCGTGCTCGACACCGTTGAGCAATGGCGCGAGCCAGGGCAACGGGTGGTCTTCGACCATGTAGATCGCGGGCAGGCCCAACTGGCCCAGACGCCAGTCGGCGATGTAGCGGATGTAGCGCTTGATTTCCTTGGCGGTCATGCCGGGCACGGGGCCCATTTCGAACGCGAGGTCGATGAAGCTGTCTTCCAGACGGACGACCTTCTGGCAGCAATCGATAATATCTTCCTTCACCGCCTTGGTCAGGCAGCCGCGCTCTGCACAGAAAGCGTGGAACAGCTTGGTGATGCCTTCGCAGTGCAGGCTCTCGTCGCGGACCGACCAGGATACGATCTGCCCCATGCCCTTCATCTTGTTGAAGCGCGGGAAGTTCATCAGCATCGCGAACGATGCGAACACGAGCGTGCGGGCGATATCTTCATCGCTATCGACGCCGAACTGGTGGATATAATCGACCTTTGCAGCCATTTCCTCATATTCGAGGAAGGCGCTATACTCGCTTTCGGGCATGCCGATGGTGTCGAGCAAGTGGCTGTACGCCGCGATGTGCACGGTTTCCATGTTGGAAAACGCGGTCAGCATCATCTTGACCTCGGTCGGCTTGAACACGCGGCCGTAATTTTCGTGATAGCAATTCTGAACCTCGATATCGGCCTGCGTGAAGAAGCGGAAGATCTGCGTCAGCAGGTTGCGCTCATGATCCGAAAGCTTCTGCGCCCAGTCGCGGCAATCCTCACCCAGCGGCACTTCCTCTGGCAACCAGTGGATCTGCTGCTGGCGTTTCCAGAAGTCATAGGCCCAGGGATATTCAAAGGGCTTGTAGCTATTACGGGCTTCTAACAGGGACATCGGTCGTTTCCTTGGGTCTTAATTTTTCAAATACGGCTGTTGCGTTTTTTTGGATGCCTTATTGGCAGGCCAGACACTCCTCGTAATCCGTCTGCGCGGCCAGCTCCATCACAGGCGCTTCCACCGTGTTGTCCGCCTCGACACCGCCGGCAAAGCCAGCACGCTGGATGCTCTTTGAACGAAGATAATATAGGGACTTCACACCCAATTCCCAAGCGCGGAAGTGGAGCATCAGGAGATCCCATTTTTCCACGTCGGCAGGGATATAGAGGTTTAGCGAGGTCGCCTGGTCGATATACGGCGTGCGGTCGGCGGCGAGTTCGATCAACCAGCGCTGGTCGATCTCGAAGCTGGTCTTGAACGTGTCCTTTTCCTCTGGCGTGAGGAAATCGAGATGCTGAACGCTGCCGCCCTTTTCGAGGATGCTGTTCCAGACGTTCGTGCTGTCCTTGGCCTTCGCCTGAAGCAATTTCTCAAGATACGGATTCTTGACGATGAAGCTGCCCGACAGCGTCTTGTGCGTGTAGATATTCGCCGGAATCGGCTCGATGCAGGCAGATGTGCCGCCGCAGATGATCGAGATCGACGCGGTGGGTGCGATCGCCATCTTGCAGGAGAAACGCTCCATCACGCCCATATCTTCGGCATCGGGGCAGGCTCCGCGTTCGTTGGCGAGCATCATCGATGCCTCATCGGCCTGTGCCCGTATGTGCTTGAAAAACTTCATGTTCCATGATTTTGCGAGCGCGCTTTCAAAGCCGACGCCGCGTGATTGCAGGAAGCTGTGATAGCCCATGACGCCGAGCCCGACCGAACGTTCGCGCGCGGCGCTGTACTTCGCACGGCGCATCTCGTCGGGCGCGCGGTCGATAAAGTCCTGAAGGACATTGTCGAGCATGCGCATCACGTCTTCGATGAACTGTCTGTCTACGCTCCACTCATCCCAGGTTTCGAGATTGAGTGACGACAGACAGCAGACCGCCGTGCGATCATTACCCAGATGGTCACGACCCGTGGGCAAAGTGATTTCACTGCAAAGGTTCGATGTCGATACCTTCAGCCCGAGATCGCGGTGATGCTTTGGCATCGCGTTGTTCACGGTGTCGCTGAAGATGATATACGGTTCGCCAGTTGCCAGACGCGTTTCGACGAGTTTCTGGAATAGGCTGCGTGCGTCGATGGTCGAGCGCACTTCGCCGGTCTTGGGGCTGCGCAGGTCGAATTCGTCGCCGCTGCGGACGGCTTCCATGAACTCGTCGGTGAGCAACACACCGTGGTGCAGGTTCAGCGCCTTGCGGTTGAAATCGCCCGACGGTTTGCGGATTTCGAGGAATTCCTCGATCTCGGGGTGCGAGACGTCAAGATAGCATGCGGCCGAGCCGCGACGCAGCGAACCTTGCGAAATCGCGAGCGTGAGGCTGTCCATAACGCGGACGAACGGAATGATGCCGCTGGTCTTGCCATTGAGACCGACAGGCTCGCCAATGCCACGCACGCTGCCCCAATAAGTACCAATGCCGCCGCCGCGACTCGCGAGCCAGACATTCTCGTTCCAGGTGTTGACGATGCCCTCAAGGCTGTCGTCGACGCTGTTGAGATAACACGAGATCGGCAGGCCGCGACCGGTGCCACCGTTCGACAGAACGGGAGTGGCGGGCATGAACCAGAGCTTAGAAATATAGTCATAGAGCCTTTGCGCATGGTCCTGATCATCGGCATAGGCCGATGCAACGCGGGCAAACAGGTCCTGATAATTTTCGCCAGGCAGCAGATAGCGGTCCTGCAACGTGTCCTTGCCGAACTCGGTGAGAAGCGCATCGCGGCTTTCGTCGGTGACGATGCTGAACCGGCGCACGTCAACCGACTTGCTGTCGCTCTCCGCCTTTTCATAAGCGGCATCGGTGTTGGTCGCGGCTTTGCTTTTTACCGCTTTCAACGGCTCTTCGCTGGTTACCGTTTCGACCAATTCTGCTTCCAATACGTCTGACATATTATCCGTTCCGGCCCCCCGGCCTGTATCTCTGAAATCCATTTTAGCCCCAGCTCCATTCTGTTTGGCGAGTCGCGGGAACACCCCGTGGCCGCAACCGCCCGATATATGCGACGGAAATCGTTGTTCCCGTCTTGTTCGACTCGGGACGCAAGCGACCCTCTTAACATTATTTGGGCCTTAGGGGGGGCAAAATTCGACTTGTCCCCAGCTTATCGACGGAAAAAATCTCCCCGCCGGCAGAATCGCAATCTGCAACTTTGAGCACAATCTGTGGTGATGCCCCCTACGGCCAACCGCTACCTATAGTGCCTCAACCATTTCCAGACGCAAGAGGGTAAATGGTAAATTTACACATCAATTCGTCGCTATTGTGATTCCATTCATCGCACCCAATGTGCTGTTGCAACGCAGCGACGCGTGGAGTTGCTAAGCAGTTTTTTTCGCGCAAGATGGAAAAACGCGGTTCGAAAATATTTTTCCATTTTGTGTCAGCGCGCACATCAGGCCCCAATATCTGGTGCCCGGATCATGACTCGCCTTGCCAAAATATAGGGTGCATTGCATGCTATATGCCGTCGCTGGGAATCATCTTGAGGGAGCATGGATGAAGCAGCTATTGGCGCTGGTTTTTTTGACGATGATGTCGTTTTGGAGCGGCGGCGCGAACGCCAGCGCCGATTCGACCTGCTATCCCGACTGGAAGATTAAACAGACCGACTATAATGGCTGTAGCGGCACCGCCCTGCTAAGCCCTGGCAACGACACGCGCATCAACCTGTTAATGTTGCTCCACGACCGCCATGGCGCCGTGGGTCCGGCCAACAAATATGCCTATGAGATTCCCGAACGCCGCGGGGAGGCCGAGCCGTTCGATTGGGCAAGCTTTGCCTATAAGCTGGGGCCGTCGCCGGTAGAAGCTGAAGACGACGAAACGGGCGACTTTCCCTTCGGCACCCGCTGTATGAGCAATATGGCGGGCGGCGAAGATTTTATCGCCGCCGTCGCTAAAGCCAAGGGCGTAACCAATGCGGAAAAGGCGACGTTGACGGCGGTCCGCACCGCCCTGAAGCCAGAGTGTTCGGGCGACGCCGACGCGATGCCACTCGCCGAACAGGGGCTCGCTTTGGTGACATCCAAAGCAGGACGCGCCTTTGCCGATTATCTGATTGGCGCAGCCGCATTTTATGATGGAAATTTCGGCGGCGCTCAGACGTCCTTTGCCGATGCCGCCAAGACCGACTCGTCCTGGCTGAAAGAGGCTGCCGCTTATATGCTGGGACGCAACGCGATGAACGAAGCGACCTTGGCCGCCTTCGACGAATATGGCGGCCTGTCAGGCGATGGCGGAAACAAGGCTTTGCTGGCCGAGGCGGAGGTAAGCTTCAAAGCCTATTTGAAACGCTATCCTGTCGGCCAATATGCGCCATCAGCGCGCGGGCTGCTGCGCCGCATCTATTGGCTCGGCAAGGACCGCAACCGACTGCTGTCCGAATATGCCGCACAATTTGCGGTCGGCGATCCGGCGAAACGCAATCTGTCTTTCCCCGATCTGGTGCAGGAAATCGACATCAAGCTGCTCGGCGAACTCAAACCCGAAGATGCCGTTGATCCAATGCTACTCGCGGTGCTCGACCTACGCGCGATGCGGCATGCCAATGATCCCAAATATGCCGATTATGGCACGCCGCCGATGACCCGCGCCGCGCTCGATGCCCAGCGGCCTAAATTTTTCGGGAACGAGGCTTTGTTCGGCTATTTGCAGGCGGTGCATTCGTTTTATGTGGCGAACAAGCCTGCAGAGGTGCTGCGTCTGATTCCGGCGGGCGCTGCCGACGCCAGCTATCTGGGTTATAGCCGTCATCTGCTTCGCGCGGTTGCGCTTGATGCAGTCGGCGATGCGGCGGCAAGACCGGCGCTGCTCGCGCTTATCGCGGCTGCCAGAAAGCCGCACCAGAAAGGCTCGGCGGAACTGGCGCTGGCAATGCATGACGAACGCGCCAAGGCGGTAGAGAAAGTCTTTGCGGACGGTTCGGTCATCCGCGATCTGGACGTGCGCGAAATATTGTTGCGCTATCACGCCGGCCCTACGCTTTTGCGCAGACTGGCGGCCAAAGCAGCTTCGGAGCGCGAACAGCGGGTTGCCATCTACACTTTGCTCTACAAACAGCTGACGCGCGGCATCTATGGCGATTTTATACGCGACCTGGCGCTGGTTCCTGCCGGAGCTAAGCCGCTCTCGCCAGACGACTATGAAGCTCCGCGCTATACCGACGTCGCACTTTTCCGTTGGGCAGGCTCAACCGAATTTGCCTGTCCGTCGCTCAAAAATGTCGCGTCTGCGCTCGCGGCCAGGCCCAAGGACCCAGAAGCGATGCTGTGTCTTGGCGAGTTCATTCGCACACAAGGTCTCGATCCTGATTATTACGGAGTGACGCGTTATCTCGACGATCAACCCAAAGACGATGAGCTTGGCGGCACGCCCAGCCAGATTGCCGGCAAACGTTTCTCGCGGCTTGACGCGTATAAGGCGGTAATGGCCGATGTGGCGGCAGCTCCGGACAGTCGTGCCTACGCGCTGTATCGTGCGGTCAATTGCTACGCGCCCGCCGGCTATAATGGCTGCGATTCCACCGAGGCCACAAAGGCGCAGCGAAAGGGATGGTTTGATCAGCTCAAACGGCAGTATCCGGCGTCGGCCTGGGCAAAGAAGCTGCGTTATTACTGGTAAGTCTGTGACGCGCTTATGCTGGTTGGTTGCATATTTTCTGCTGACATCGTGCCAGCCGGCGCCACGGGCGGTCGATGCCACCCAATATGACAGCTTTTGGTTATGGGCAGGCGTCAAACCGCAACCGGTGCTCGGTCAGGCGAAGACGATTTATATTCTTGAGGGCGAAGTTCGCGGGTCGGATAGGCCGCAACTGATATCGCTTCGTGCGGCCACGCCGCAGGTCCAACATGCTGACCTGTGGATCGTCTACCGTATTGAAACAATCGACTGGGATGAACCGATATATGAGCAAGTCGTGCGCGATCTGGCGCGCTGGCGTCGTGCGGGAAATGGGGTGATAGGCGTCCAGATCGACTTCGACGCCGCGACCAAAGGTTTAGGCGGCTATGCGGCATTTTTGCGAACGCTTCGCCAGCGTTTACCGCGTGATAGCGCTTTGAGCGTGACTGGGCTTCTCGACTGGAGCAGTCAGGGCGATGTTGCAGATTTGAACCAACTGGCGGCGGTGGTCGATGAACTGGTGTTGCAGACTTATCAGGCGCGCAGTACGATTTCAGGTTATGAAACCTATCTGGCCGGTCTGAAGCGGATCGATATGCCCTATAAAATCGGCCTCGTCCAAAATGGCGAGTGGCAAGCGCCAGCGGCGCTGGCGAAGGATCCTGACTTTCGCGGTTATGTCGTCTTTCTGATAAATCCGCCGACATAAAGGCCGGGCCTGGATGAGATATCCAGGCCCGGCAGGTGTACCGGACGGATCCCGACCCCGGGGAGAGGGGGTTTTAAATTAGCCAGCGAGGAATTTATTCATCTCGATCTTGCTGATTTTCTGGCTCTTGTCGGCATCAGCGGCGGCAAAGCCGTCTTTCGCCCATTTCATCTTTGCACCCTCATCGGTTGCCTTTGCTGGATCACCGCCAGCGGCATGGAGCGCGAGTAACCATTTGGAAAATTCGGCCTCTTCAAGCTCGCCACTTTTGTCGGCATCGTATGCCGGGAACTCGGCGTCGACCAATTTGGCAACGGTGACTTCACGTGGTTCCGCTGCTGGTGCAGGTTGCGCGGATGGCGCAGTCGGGGAGGCTGCTTCGGTCATCGGTTCGGTGCCGGGAGCAGCCATCGGATCTGCTTGATGCGCCATGGCTGGAACAGTGGCCAGCGCCAATATGCTCGAAGCGGTTAATATGCGTAACATAGTCAATCTCCTGAATACAAATAAACGGAACTTCCACTGATCTCACCACAGTCCGCAATCTCAAAAGCGTGCTGTTGAAATGACATCGCGTAGCTCAACACCGATGTTAGAGATAAAGTTTCGTGATTAAAGCTGGCGTCTGTTGTCTAGCGCAACTCAACATAGGTACAGCGTCGGCTCATCTTTATTCGGAAAAAAAATTCGGATGGATGGTTGTTTTTCATTTTAACAATGCCGAACTGATCTTTTGCTTGTACCGGTGCACTCGCAATTCGATGTCAGCGCAAATGCTTGAATCCCTGTGCTGCGGCGCTATGGGCGATGGCAAGATGCAGCGCCACGGGAACAAGTTATGACCATCACAATCAAAACTGCCAATTTGATCGAGAGCGTCGCCGACGCGCTGCAATATATCAGCTATTTTCACCCGATGGATTATATCCATGCATTGGGGGAGGCTTATGAGGCCGAGCAAAGCCCCGCAGCCAAGGACGCGATTGCGCAGATACTGACAAACAGCCGGATGTGTGCGGAGGGTCACCGGCCGATTTGCCAAGACACCGGCATCGTCAACGTTTTCGTCAAATGGGGGATGGATTGCCGTTTGGATGACACGTCCAAGTCGCTGCAAGAGCTTGTCGATGAAGGTGTGCGCCGCGCTTATTTGCACCCGGACAACAAGTTGCGCGCCTCTGTTTTGGCCGACCCTGCCTTTACGCGGCGCAATACCAAGGACAACACGCCTTGTGTCCTGCATGTCGAAATGGTCGCAGGCAACAAGGTCAGCGTTGATGTCGCGGCCAAGGGCGGTGGCAGCGAGAATAAGTCGAAGTTCAAGATGATGAACCCCTCGGACAATATCGCCGACTGGGTGGTCGAGATGCTGCCATTGATGGGCGCTGGCTGGTGCCCGCCGGGGATGCTCGGCATCGGCATCGGCGGCACGGCGGAACATTGCGTTCTGCTTGCGAAGCAGGCGCTGATGGAGCCAATCGACATGGGGCCGCTGAAAGCGCGGGGGCCGCAAAATGATATCGAGGCGCTGCGCATCGAAATTTTCGACCGGGTCAACGCGCTAGGTATTGGCGCGCAGGGACTGGGCGGCTTATCGACTATTCTCGATGTCAAGATAATGGACGCGCCTTGCCATGCGGCGGGAAAGCCGGTGGCGATGATTCCCAATTGCGCAGCTACGCGCCATGCGCATTTCACGCTCGATGGATCAGGGCCGACCTATCTGGCGACGCCCAACCTCGATGAATGGCCCAAGGTTGACTGGCAGCCTGATGATGCCGCCAAGCGTGTTGATCTCGACACACTGACGCCGACGGACGTTCAGGGTTGGAAACAGGGCGATCGCCTGCTGCTCACAGGCAAGATGCTCACTGGCCGCGACGCCGCACACAAACGCATCGCCGATATGCTTGCGGCGGGCGAAGAGTTACCAGTCAGCTTCAAAGGCCGTGTCATTTATTACGTCGGCCCCGTCGATCCGGTCGGCGAGGAAGTTGTCGGTCCAGCTGGCCCGACCACCGCAACACGGATGGATAAGTTCATGGACATGATGCTCGAACAGGGTCTGATGGCCTGCGTCGGCAAAGCCGAACGCGGCGTGGCGGCGACAGCGAGCATCGCGCGGCACAAGAGCGCATATCTGATGGCAGTCGGCGGGGCAGCTTATTTGGTCGCGCGCGCGATCAAGGGCAGCAAGGTCGTCGGCTTTGCCGACCTCGGCATGGAAGCGATTTACGAATTCGAAGTGAAGGACTTCCCCGTAACGGTCGCGGTCGACAGTGATGGCAATAACGTTCATCAACTGGCACCGGCTTATTGGCAGAAGAAAATCGCAGAGGAGCGCCTTTTGGTCACGACATGAGCAACAAGCCCTCCGGTCCCCGCCATTTCCTCTCTCGCCTCGGTCCCGGGCTGGTTACAGGCGCAGCGGATGACGATCCGTCGGGGATCGGGACACACAGCCAGGTCGGTGCGCAATTCGGTTACGGTTTGAGCTGGACCTTTTTGTTCAGTTTCCCCCTCATGGTGGCAATTCAAGAAGTCGCGGCGGAAATCGGCCGGGTTACCGGTGCGGGTATTGCGCGCAATTTGCGCCGCCACTATCCGCGGCCTTTGCTGGTCTTAATGGTTGGGCTTCTGCTCATTGCCAACATCGTCAATCTGGGTGCTGATCTGGCAGCAATGGGTGCGGCGGTAGGTCTGTTGATTGGTGGACCGCTGTCTCTCTACACCTTGTTATTCGGCATTTTTTGTGTCGTTATGGAAGTGTGGCTTTCGTACGAGCGCTATTCGTCGGTCCTCAAATGGGCGACGCTCTCGCTCTTTGCCTATGTTGCTGTGGTGGTGGTCGCGCAGGTTCCTTGGGGTGAGGCTCTTACCTCGCTTGTGGTGCCGCGCATCGAATGGACCGGCGCTTATGCTATGGCGGTTGTGGCGATATTGGGCACCACCATCAGCCCCTATCTGTTTTTCTGGCAAGCCGGGCAGGAGATCGAGGAGCAGAAACGGCATAAGGTGAAGCCCTTGTGCATAACGCCAAAGGAAGCCGGGCCTGAACTCAAACGTATTCGCATCGATACGTTGACCGGGATGGCCTTCAGCTCGATTGTCTCGCTGGCCATTGTGTTTGCGACCGCGGCGACGCTGCACGCCAATGGTATTCGTGATATCGAAACATCGGCTCAGGCCGCCGAAGCGTTGCGGCCAATAGCGGGGGATTTCGCCTTTGCGCTTTTCGCGCTGGGCATTATCGGCACTGGCCTGCTTGCCGTTCCCGTTCTCGCGGGGTCAGCAGCCTATGCCGTGACTGAAATGTTTGGCACAGCCGGAAGCCTCGACGACAAACCAACCAAGGCTCGGCTCTTTTACGGAACAATCGCAGTCACGACCTTGCTCGGCGTATTGATGCAATATGTCGGCATCGATCCAGCGCGCGCACTTTACTGGGCGGCCGTCGTCAACGGTGTACTTGCGGCACCGTTGATGGCTGTGATGATGCTGATCGTCCGAAATCCCCGCGCCATGGGGCAACTCACCTTGGGGCGGCGGGCGACGATTACGGGGTGGTTCGCAACTGCGGTGATGGCGGTTGCGACCATCGTCTTTTTCGCGACGTTGTAAGTTGGCTTATTGCGTCGGTGCCTGGCCCTGCTGCCGCATCTGCGCGTCAATCTGCTGCTGGATTTCAGGGGGTAGGCCCTGAGGCGCTCCGCCAACCGGGCCGCCGGCAGCGCCACCTTGCTGTTGCTTCTGCATTTCCTGCATCTGGCGTTGCATCGCTTCAACCTCGGCGCGCGATTTATATTCGAGCATTTCGACGTCGAATATCAGCTCACTTCCGCCCGGAATCGCGACTTCGCCGGTTTGGGGGTTCTTCTGGTCGTCGGGGCCATAGCCAAGGCTTGCAGGAATCCACAGACGATATTGACCGCCGCGCTGCATGATTTTCAGGCCTTCGGAAAAACCTGGCACGACGCCGGTTACTGGAAAGGCAGCTTGCGGGTTCTGGTCGAAAACCGTTCCGTCTTTCAGGCTGCCGGTATATTTTACAAGCACGACATCATTGTCGGTTGGCGGCTTGCCTTCGCCGGTCTTCAAGATTTTGTACCGCAGCCCCGACGCGGTCGTGACAACATCTCCATATTCGGTGCGAACGCCGGATGTGCCGTAATAAGCCAGACCACCGCCCGCCGCGAGCACCAGCGCGATGCCGATCCAATATTTGGTAAGTGAACCTTTTTTGATGGGGGCAATGGGCACGGCGGTAATGGACATATCGGAATTCCTGAAGGGTAATGTTGCGCGCTGACTAGCAGAAAGCCCAGCCCGTTCCAGACACAAAAACTCTATTCCAGGCACAAAAAAAGCGCCACTAAGGCGCTTTCCTTGTTCACAGATGCGGTTGGCTACGCTTTCGCGCCGTCACGTTCCTGTTGCTTGCGCTCCATCTTGCGGGCGCGGCGGACAGCGGCAGCCTTTTCACGGGCGCGTTTTTCAGATGGCTTTTCGAAGTGACGACGAAGCTTCATTTCGCGATACACACCTTCACGCTGCAACTTCTTCTTCAGCGCGCGTAGGGCCTGATCAACATTATTATCGCGAACCATGATTTGCATAAAAAAACTTCACTCCGCATCGAATCGGCAAAATGGCTGGAATCCGCCATTCTGTAAGGCTAAAAACGAAAAGTGCCGCCTTATAAAGCGGCTTGTTGCAGCGCCCCTTAGCGCCGCGCTCTCGAATTATCAAGCGGAAATGGCGCTTCTTCGCCCTCTTGCCCCGCACGCATATTCATTTCATAGTGAAACCTAAATTGGAGTCACGAGGAGAGATCGTATGGCAACGCAGTTACAAGCAAACAGCAAATATAGCGAGGCCGAATGGACCGCACGGCAGGAACTGGCCGCCTGTTATCGGATATTTTCGATGTTTGGTTGGGACGAACTGGTCTTCAATCATATCACGGTAAAAGTGCCTGACGAGGATGGTGCGTTCCTTATCAATCCTTATGGCATGCATTTCGGGGAAGTTACCGCGTCGAGCCTGATCAAGATAGATATCGACGGTAACAAAATGGATATCGATAATCCGTGGCATGTGAACAAGGCTGGCTTCGTCCAGCACAGTCTGTTCCACAGGACTTTGCCTGATGCGCATGCCATCATTCATACGCATACGACAGCGACCGTTGCCGTCTGCAGCCTTGAAGGGGGATTGCAGCCGGTCAATTTCTATGCCTGCAACTTTATGGGGCAACTGGCCTATCATGATTTTGAAGGCGTAACGGTACGCGAAGAAGAGGGCGTTCGCCTTGTTCAAAATCTCGGCGACAAGCGCATATTGATGCTCCGCAATCACGGCCCGGTGGTGATGGGCAAGACGCTGCCTGACGCTTTCATCAAATATTGGGCGCTGCAACGCGCGTGCGAGCATCAGATGGCTACGATGCAGATGGGCAAGCCAATCACGGTTTCACCCGAAGTCATCGCAGTGCATCAGCGTGACCTGTATATGGCATCGCCCCCCGGCGGTTCTGGCCGCGTTGAGTTCGACGCCATGGTCCGCAAGGCTGACCGGATCGACAAAAGCTGGAGGGATTGAGAAAATCGCAAACCTCTCTCCGTTCGCTTTGAGCATCGTCGAGAGCCCATTAAGGCTCGAGCGACTTATGGGTGCCTCGACAACGCTCGACACGAACGGACGCGGGGTGTTCGGTTAATTCTTTTTGAGAACTGATTTCCGATGACCAAATTCACCGTCAACGACCGGCCGGTCCAGTACAAAATGGACCCGCAGACGCCCCTATTGTGGGCGCTGCGCGATGCCTCGAACCTGACCGGTACCAAATATGGCTGCGGCACTGGCGATTGCGGCGCGTGCATGGTCGAGATCGACGGCGAGGCCATCCGGTCGTGTCTGGTCACTATCGCCGAGGCAGAAGGGCGCTTTGTTACTACCATCGAAGGCCTAAGTCGCGACCGTTCGCATCCGCTGCAACAGGCATTTGTGGCAAACAACGTCCCGCAATGCGGCTTTTGTATTCCGGGCATCATCATGGCAGCGTCGGTGCTGCTCAAGAAAAGCAGCAACCCGACCGACGAAGAAATCGACGCGGCAATCACCAATCTATGCCGCTGCGGCGTTTACCCGCGCCTGCGCGACGCAATAAAACGCGCAGGCCGCGTCATCCGCGGCGAAGAACGCATAGCCGCCGCCCCGCCACCGGGGATTACGCCGGAGGATGCGGCACGAGCGGTGCCGGCTTTGACGGTGACGGAGTAGGGCTTACCCCTCCAGCTCGATATCCCAATAGAGCCAATCGTGCCACGTTTCGTGCAAATGGTTTGGCGGAAATGCGCGGCCGCGGTCTTGCAATTGCCAGCTTGTCGGCCGGATCGCGGCCATGTTGAGCTGCATATGTGCCTGCTTCGGCGTGCGTCCACCTTTCTTCAGGTTGCACGGCAGGCACGCGGTGGTGACATTTTCCCAGCTGGTAATTCCGCCCAGACGCCGCGGTACGACATGGTCGAAGGTCAGGTTATCGCCCGATCCGCAATATTGGCATTCGAACTTGTCGCGCAGGAATAAATTGAACCGCGTGAAAGCGGGATATTCTGACGGCTTCACATATTGGCGCAGCGCGATGACCGACGGGATTTTCATGTCGATGCTTGGGCTGTGCACATGGCGGTCGTAGTTCGAGACGATATCGACCTTGTCGAGGAACACCGCCTTGATCGCGGTCTGCCACGGCCATAGGCTGAGTGGATAATAGCTGAGCGGCGTATAATCCGCGTTCAGCACCAGAGCGGGGCAATTTTCCGGATGCCGCGCCCTGCCAGCTGCTTCAAAAGTTCCGGTATGCAACATAAGTCGAACCTTCTCCCCCGCTCGTCATATACATGCTTTAAGCTCATCAGCGTTACAGCATTTTGACACTGCCAACCTATTTGCACATATTGTGACGTCAAGGGGGCAAAGACACCTTATGTGGTATTTTTTGGGGATATTATAGAATTGCCTGCATCGGATTTTCTAAACGCATATTTGCCCTTGCTGCCGGACCCTACTGGCAAGGTCGTTACCCGGTTTGCGCCTAGCCCAAACGGTGCGTTGCATCTGGGGCACGCCTATTCGGCGCTATGCGCGCACGATTTTGTGCGGGCCTATGATGGCGAGTTTCAACTGCGGATCGAGGATATCGACGGTTCGCGGAGCAGGGCGGAGCATATCGACGCCATATTGGCCGATATTAGGTGGTTGGGTTTGGAGCCCGATCGACCGGTGCAATATCAATCGGCCCATATTGAGCGATATGAGCATGCGTTGTCGAAACTGCAGGCTTTTGGCTTGCTATATAAATGCACCTGCACGCGGGGCGATATTGCATCGGCATTAAAAATATCGGCGGTGCCGCATGGCCCCGACGGGCCGCATTATCCGGGTACCTGTCGCGGGCAGGACGTAGGGGACGACAAGCCGCATGTCTGGCGCATGGATATGGCGAAGGCGGATGCACTGGTGGGTCCGCTGCGATGGACTGATCTGGCGGCAGGCGAGCAATTCGCCGATCCGTTGCTGTTCGGAGATGTGGTGTTATGGCGCAAGGACGCGCCGGCGTCTTATCATCTTGCGGCAACGGTCGACGATGCGGCGCAAGGCATTAGCCATGTCGTGCGCGGAAAAGACCTTTTCGCCTATACATCGATCCACCGGCTGCTGCAGGCACTGCTCGAATTACCTGAACCGGTTTACTGGCATCACCCTTTATTGCTCGATGGTCAGGGCAACAAGCTGGCGAAAAGTAAATCTTCGCCTGCCTTATCCGTCCGCCGGTTGGCCGGAGAGGACGGGCGGCAACTTATTGATAATTTTCGTCAGGCTATGCTTCCGCTTGGAATCTCGATGTCCGACGCCTAAATAGCCGGTCTGGGGTATTGGCCCCGCACAAGGACATTTTCCCGATGACTATCTTGCTGGTTCTCCTGATCATTGGCGCTGCGGGCGCTGTTGCCTTTGCTCTGGTGCGCGGCCTCCATGCATTTGCCAATTTGCGTCCAGACGATGTCGATGAAAATGGTCTGCCGAAATCATTGACTGTGCAAAATAGGATGATGTTTGCGCGCGTTAAATGGCAGGCTATTACGATCCTGCTGATTGTCGTGCTGCTGCTCGTGGCCGGTTCGCAATAAACCGAGGCTGCGGTCCTTATGGTTAAGCTCAACAAGATTTACACACGCACCGGCGATGATGGCACCACAGGCCTGGTCGACGGGTCGCGCGTGTCCAAAACCGATGCACGGCTTCACGCAATTGGCGAGGTCGATGAAACGAACTGCGCGCTGGGCGTTGCCATTCAGGCTTTGGCAGCGGACGAGGGCGATACGCCTTTGGTCGCCGAGTTGCGCCGGATCCAAAATGACCTGTTCGACCTCGGCGCAGATATTGCGACGCCGGGTGAAAGTTTTGAACCTTCGCCGATGGAATTGCGGATCGTGCCGTCGCAGGTCGGATGGCTGGAAGCAGCGATTGACGCGGCCAACGAACAATTGCCGCCGCTCACCAGCTTCATCCTGCCAGGCGGAAGCCTGGCCGCCGCGCATATGCACATGGCGCGGGTGATTTCGCGCCGCGCCGAACGCGCCTTGGTGGCGGCATCGCTACAAGCTCCGATCAATCCGCAGGCGCTGCATTATATCAACCGCTTGTCCGATTATCTTTTCGTGCTCTGCCGGCTGATCAATCTGGCGCGGGGTGGCGATGTATTGTGGGTGCCGGGCGCATCGCGGTGATTGCCGACCTCAAAGGCCGGTTCTTTGCCACGCGCAAGTTAACAGCGGATCTGGCAGCACCTCTGTCCGATGCCGATGCTACCGTTCAGTCGATGCCCGATGCGTCGCCGACCAAATGGCATCTAGCGCATGTTACATGGTTTCTAGAAAGCTTTATCCTGCGCGACCATGTCGCCGGTTATCGCGCGTTCGATGACAGCTTTGCCTATCTGTTCAATAGCTATTATGAAGCCGAAGGCGCGCGCCATTCGCGTGACCGGCGTGGGCTGATTACACGGCCGTCGCTGGCGCAAATCCTTGAATATCGTGCCCATGTCGAGGCCGCCATCGACGTGCACTGGAACAATCTGCCGGGTGCGGCATTGCAATTGATAGAGCTTGGCATCCACCACGAGCAACAACATCAGGAATTGCTGCTGACCGACATCTTGCACCTGTTTGCGCAAAATCCAACCTATCCGGCCTATTGGCCAGAGCCGGTTTTGCGCGATGCACCGGCGCGGGAAATTCCTGCGTTAGATTGGATTGATGGTCCATCGGGCATCCGATCCATTGGACATAGTGACGCGGGCTTTGCGTTCGATTGCGAAGGCCCGCGCCATGATGTCCTGTTGCAACCTTTTGCACTCGCCGACCGAACCGTGACCAATGGCGAATGGATGCAGTTCATGAACGATGGCGGCTATAGCGAGCCGCGACACTGGTTGTCCGACGGCTGGGCCTGGGTGCAACGCGAGGGCATCGCCAGGCCTTTATATTGGCAGCAGGATGCAGACGGCCAATGGCTGGGGTTCGGCCTTGACGGTCTGCGCAGCATCGATGCGGCGGCGCCTGTCACGCATATCAGCCTGTATGAAGCCGACGCATATGCCAGCTGGGCAGGGGCGCGGTTGCCCACCGAAGCAGAATGGGAAGTTGTTGCTGCCGCGCACGATGCTAATGATGGCAATCAGCTCGATGCGCTCGGCGCGGTGCGGCCTTTGGCGTCGCACGCAGCTTCGATGTTCGGCAATGTGTGGCAATGGACCGGTAGCGCCTATCGTCCCTATCCCGGCTTCAAAGCGGCAGAAGGCGCGGTCGGCGAGTATAATGGCAAGTTCATGAGCGGGCAGTTCGTGCTGCGCGGCGGCAGCTGCGCGACACCACGCGTGCATATGCGCGCAAGCTATCGTAATTTCTTCTACCCGCACCAGCGCTGGCAGTTCACCGGATTGAGGCTTGCTAAAGATGTCTGACGTCGATTTCCTGCTTCAAGCCGATCCGCAATTTCGGGCTGACATACTCGAAGGTTTGCGCGGCCCACGCCGCGCCATTCCGGCGCGCTGGTTGTACGACGAACGCGGGTCGGAATTGTTCGACGAAATAACGCGGCTAGCCGAATATTATCCGACGCGGACCGAAACGATGTTGCTCGAACAATGCCGCGGCGAACTTGCCAAGCAGATTAATCCTGGCGCAGCCGTGATCGAATTTGGCGCGGGCAGCGCGACCAAGACGCCGTTGCTGCTGGAGGCGATTGCCCCTTCGGCTTATGTACCGATCGACATTTCGGGGGACTATTTGCGGTCCTCGGCGGACATTTTGCAGTCGCGCTTCCCAAGCCTTGATGTAATTCCAATCGAGGCGGATTTCACCCAGGCCATGACTTTGCCTGCGACATTGGGCGATGCTGAACGGCTTGGCTTCTTCCCCGGGTCGACGATCGGCAACTTCGTCCCGCGCAGTAGCGTAAACCTGCTGCGGCATATGCGCGAGACTTTGGAAGAGGGCGCCAAGCTGCTGATCGGCTTTGACCGGATCAAATCGACTGATGTTCTGATACCCGCTTATGATGATGCCGCCGGGGTCACAGCTGCGTTCAATCTCAACCTATTGCACCGCATCAACCGCGAACTGGATGGCAACATCGCTGTCGATGCTTTTGTCCATGATGTGCGCTGGAACGATATGCAGTCACGTATCGAGATGCATTTGAGGTGCACACGGAATGTCATTTTTGTCGTGGCTGGCGAAGAATTCGCTATGCGCGACGGCGAAAGCATCCACACCGAGAATAGCCATAAATATGACCTGCGCGGTCTTCGGCTATTGCTCCGCTCGGGATGCTGGACACCGATTGCCGATTATAGCGATCCCAAAGACTGGTTTACGTTGGTCTTGGCCGAGGCTGCACCGATTTATACCGCACCCTAACGCTTGCGGCCGCACGGGCCGAGCGAGTCCAGTACGAATTTATAATCCGCCTGCGCGCGTGCCGCCTGATCGCTGTCGGCTGCCTCGACGCTATCGGGCGACAAGGCGCGCGGTAGATCGCAGGCGAGGCGATACCATAATAATGTGAATTTAGTCGGCGCGGTCGCGGATTCGTCGATGACTTCGGCAGTCGACACTGCCCAGCGCTTATCCTGCCCGGGGCGGCTCAAAATCGACAGTGACAGCGGCTGGTTCTTGTCTGTTTTGAGGAAAATCTGCGTTTCGCCTTCACCCAACACGGTTCCGGCGCTGTAAAATGCACTGATGATGCCGGTAATTTTTGAAGGCGCGTCAATTTGCACCGCTTCTTTGGTCATGGTGCGAACGAGTGCGTCATTGGCAGCGCTCCATTGCACCAGCGCATTGGGGCGCGACAGGCGGATTTCGCCTGGCCGTCCGGCAACTGTGCTGCCTAGCAGGAAAAATCGCTGCTTCTTCAATTTGGGAATCTTGCCTTTTGCATCTTTTGGTACATCGAGCAGAAACCGAATACGCGGGGTCACGCCGCCCTGTCCGCGAATCAACGTAAGAACATCGGCCTCGACGAGCATTCTTTGCCGATTTGTCGGCACACCGATGGTTTGTTCGGGCGCAACTTTTTGCAAGTTTCGAATGGTTGCATCGACAATCAGCGGTGAAATTACCACAAGATCGGCAATATCTGCATAAGAAGCAGCATCGGCTGGTACCGCCAAGGCGGGGGGCAGGGCAGGCGCGGTCTGCGCTGACGCCATGCCGCCAAATGTCAGCATTACCGTCGCAAAACCAACTACTAGCGTGTCCCGCTTCATAATATATCCTTTCGATGTCACGCCAGCAAGTGGAGCTTTGGTGAATAGCCGATCTGTCCCCTTATGATAAGGTGGCGCATGAATTGCGGATGAATCGCAGAATCCGGATTGCCTGCCCCTACCTGCTTGGCTAAAGCTTCGGTGAATCGAAGGTAAAAAAATAAGATTTCGATATCGCGGGGATATTCTGGTCGCATCTGAAAATCGTGCGGGCAGATTAACTTTTTTGTTTTGAAGTGAGGAGAGCTGTTTCCGCATGGCATATGCTGATCAAGATGGGATGAGTACGAACCGATTGGTTTCGATCATCATTGTTATCCTTCTTCACGTTTTCCTCGGCTATGCCTTGGTCACCGGCCTCGCCTATGATGCGGTCGTGTCGATCAAGGAAAAGATGACCGTCGTCGATGTGAAGGAAGAAGAGCCTCCCGAAGAGGAAGAGCCACCCCCCGAGCCTGAAAAGCAGATCGAGCCTCCAGTCGTCTCGCCGCCGCCATTGGTTCGGACAGTAACACCGCCGCCGCAGATTACGACGGTGCAAAATCCGCCGCCAGCTGCGCCGATCGTACCGACCGCTGCTCCGCCTGCGCCGCCGGCACCACCGCCGCCGCCGCCGCCCGTGGCCAAGCGTCCAAATCCGGTTCCAAAAGGCAATCCCGGCAACTGGGCCAACACCAACGACTATCCATCGCGTGCTTTGCAACAGGAGCGCGAGGGTACAACCGGTTTCCGTGTGA
>LNFK01000071.1 GCA_001464315.1 Sphingomonadales bacterium Ga0077559
CGGCGAAATTATTGTACCTTTGGTCAGCGAAAAGCCTTTCTTCCATAGCCTGACCGTCGAAGGCGGCATTCGTTATTCGGATTACAAGGTCGACGCACCCGGCAATCCCACCTATAACACGACGACCTTCAAGGCCGGCGGTACGTGGGAGCCAGTCGATGGCATAGGGATCCGCGGTAACTTTGCGCGTGCCGTTCGTGCACCGAATATCGGCGAATTGTTCGCACCGGTTAACACTGGTCTGACCAATTTGGGCGTCGATCCTTGCGCTACCTTGACGACCGCTGGTGCTGTTCTGCCCGGCCGTCCTGCAACTGGCCCGACCGGTGAACTGCGCGCGGTCTGTCTCGCGCAGGGTGCAAATCTTGGAAACATCAACTCCATACCGCAGCCAAATGCGGGGCAGGTTAACTCGACCGGTGGCGGCAACGTCAATATCAAACCGGAAAAATCGGACAGCTATACAGTCGGTGTAATTTTACAACCTGCTGCCCTGCCTGGCTTCAGCGCGTCGATCGATTATTACAACATCAAGGTTACCGGCGCGATCTCGTCACCTACCCCTGGAGACGTAATCGCGGCTTGCTTTGGAACTAGCGTGTTTAATCCACCAGCAGGCGCGTCGACTAACCCAGCTTGTACGAGTATTCGTCGTAGCCCGGCGGATGGCGGCCTGAGTGGCGATCCAAACGTCTTTACTGGTTTGCCATCGACGCTGTCGAACTCGGGTTCGATTGAAACCGACGGTATCGATCTGATCGTCAACTATAAAACCGAACTGACCGACGATATCGGGTTGGCACTGTCATTCAGCGGCAACTACACGTTCAATTCGAAGTTTAACGCATTTGTGTTCAACCCGGAATCGATCAATCGTGATTGCACCGGGTTCGTCAGCACCAACTGCGGATCGTTGCAGCCAGACTTCAGTTGGTCACAGCGGACAACTTTGTCGTTCGACAAAATCGATCTGTCGCTTTTGTGGCGTCACATTTCGTCGATCGAGCAAGAGCCGCTTGATGTGATCGACTCTGGTCCTTTCTTCAACGGAACTATTGGTGCGGGAGTACTGGGTGTTGGTGGGCGGACCGTCAACTTCGGCAAGATCAAAGCTTATGATTATTTCGATCTGTCGGCTCGTTTTACCGCGAGCGATAATCTGTCCTTCACATTCACGGTACAGAATTTGCTAGACAAGGATCCGCCGCTGAACGGTAACAATGCCGGTTCGACAACCTTCAACAGCGGTAATACCTTCCCGTCGACGTACGACGCGCTTGGTCGCCGCTATGCGGTATCGGCACGTCTCTCGTTCTGATCGATTAACATAATAAGAGAAAAGGGGCGGGCAGCGATGCTTGCCCCTTTTTCATTTGGCATTGAGTGGCTTTTAAAAGGCAGAACTCAGCCGTTAGAACTTCAATTTGTTCGGCAGTGACAGTTCAATTCCTGCAGACTGCGCCACCGCGCCTGCCCAAATCAGCACTTTTTCTATTTCTTCGCCATAGGCCTGCCTCGCTATTTCGTGCTCGGCCTGCCGATCATTTGTCTGGAAATGGCCGCCAGATTTGCTGTGGGTGCGAAATGCTGGATGCCCATCAGCCAATGCATGCTTCAGCTTAAAACCAAAATGTGCGGCGCACGCGACCAACGCGTTAGCGGGATTTGCCGTTAGATCTTCACTGCTGAGCGTTGCTATCCGGTCGTGCCCGAATTTCAGGGCAATTTGCTGAAATAGCCTGTGTTGGGCCAACCAACCAACCGCAGCAATCTGCAAATCGGACTGCCGAAAATAATCGCGATCATCGAAACCCAGATCCACGATTCCATCGGTAATCAGGCCTTCAAGCAATTCGCGGCACCACAGCCTGCACCACAATCCCTTGCGTGCCACCGACACCAAAAAAACGGGTAGCGGCGCATATAACAGTACTGCCTTACTTTCAGGCCGCATCACCAGAGCTGCGGACGCCAATGCGTTGAAAACGTTGGACGGCTTGACCACCACAGTTTTATCGGCCCCGAACGGTCGGGCAAGCATATGCAGCGCGTGGTCAAGACGCTCTGCAACTGCAGCGGGAGCGGCTCCGCGGCGCCGATATCCGACAATGTCGTTGAGCAGAACGGGCTCTTTCAAACCCATCGATTGGCCGGGAAGGTCAAATCCTTTCGCGAGCATGGTAGACGCGCAAAACGCAGAGTGCAGGATGAAGTGAAGGCTACTGTCTTTTGCGACCAACGCCATCGCGTTTTTCCGGTCTATTATAACGGGGTTGGCCTCTACCCCTAAATATTCGTCGGTTATGAAAGTTGCATCATTGTGCGCTTGCCGGCCCAGATTACGCATGTGATAGGCGTCAGCCGTTGCGTCGTATCGGTGCGCGAGCCATTCGCCATTAGACAGCAGGTCACTGATATTTTGTTGCTTCATATTGCCGCAGACCTTGCCGTTTGTACCGGTAAATGGCAAGCGTAGCTGTCATGGACCAAAGTGCGCCATCATCCGAAGCCGCAAGGCTGAATAGCCAGGGAATGCTGGCTTTGCGCGCTGAAAGCTTCGCCGAGGCCGAGCGACTCTTTCTTGCAGCAACGACGCATGACAAGGCAGCGAGCGCGCTTTGGCGCAATGTTGCAACAGCGCGGCGCGCGCAAGGCGATGATGCAGGCGAATTGCAGGCGCTGAACGCAGCGGTTGACGCCGACCGTCGCGATTTTATGGGCTGGCTGCGTAAAGCCGAGCTCCACCAACGTATAGGTGAAGAGGCCGAAGCGCTCGCCGCTTGGAGCGGCGTTCTGCAGCTTGCCGCGCAAGCAAATGATTTACCGCTCGAGATTGATGCCGCATTGCAGGTTGGCCGAGCTTTTGTGTCGCAGGCAACAACGCGTGTGGCCGAGGCTGTCGAAGCCGAATTGGCGCCGTTGCAGGCTATGATGGGCGAAACGGAATCGCGCCGGAGCAATGCCTTTGTGGATATAGCAATCGGTCGGCGCCGGGCATATTTCAATCAATGCGAAGGGCTTTATTATCCCTTTCTTCCCGCCGACGAATATTTTGACAGATGGCATTTTCCCTGGATGCCTGAAATCGAGGGTGTAACCGCAGGTATCAGGAGCGAGTTAAAGGCGCTACTTGCAGATCCAGGTGACGCTTTGCGCCCATATGTGCGGATGGATAAGGGCGTCCCGCAGAATAAATGGTCTGGTCTTGATCAATCGCTCGACTGGGGCGCGTGCTTTCTGTGGGAATATGGTAAGCCCAATCAGCCCGTGTTGGACCGCTGCCCTAATACGGCAATGGCGCTCGCCGCGCTCCCTTCCGCACATATTCCGGGGCGATCACCCAGTGCGTTTTTCTCAATATTGAAGCCGCATACGCGAATTCCGCCGCACACCGGCGTGACCAACACCCGTGCAATTGTTCATTTGCCGCTGATTGTACCCCCGCATTGCGGCTTCCGGGTCGGCGGCGAAACGCGTGAATGGCGGGTGGGTGAGGCTTTTGCCTTTGACGACACGATTGAACATGAAGCGTGGAATGACAGCGATGAAATTCGCGCTGTGCTGATTTTCGATGTCTGGAATCCGCATCTCTCACCCTCCGAGCAAGCGCTGATCGCGCGCTATTTTGATGCGGCTGACAAAACTGGCTT